>DATNAR010000147.1:0-4895 GCA_035607385.1 Casimicrobiaceae bacterium | reverse complement strand
CATCCGCGAAGGCGCAGGCGATCGCGGCAAGCCTCGCCTCGGGCGAGCGCAAAGGAATCTTCCTCGGCAATTTCGCGCAACACCATCCGCAGGCGGCTCAGCTGCATGCGCTCGCTCAGGAGCTGGCGCGAGCGACGGGTGCCAAACAGGGGTTTCTGACCGAGGCGGCCAATTCGGTCGGCGGACATATTGCGCGGGCATTGCCGCAACGCGGCGGCATGAATGCGCAGTCGATGCTGGCCTCGCCGCGCAAGGCTTATGTGCTTTTGCATGCGGAGACCGACCTCGACGCGGCGGATCCCGCCGCGGCCCGCGCGGCGCTCGAGGCCGCCGAGTGCGTGATCGCGCTCTCGCCTTTCCGCTCGGGTGTGGCCGAGCACGCCGATGTGGTGCTGCCGATTTCGCCGTTCAGCGAGACCGCCGGCACCTTCATCAGCTGCGAAGGGCGCGTGCAGCCATTCAACGGCGTCGCGCCGCCGCTGGGCGAGACGCGGCCGGCGTGGAAAGTGCTGCGCGTGCTGGGGTCGCTGCTCGGCCTGGAAGGCTTCGCGCAGGAAAGCATCGAGGCCGTCCGCCGCGAATTGCCCCAGCCGGAGGCCATCGCCGCGGCGCTCTCGAATGCGACCGGCATCGCGATCGTCATGCCCGCCGACTCTGATGCGGTGCTGGAGCGCGTCGCCGACGTGCCGATCTATTTCGCCGATCCGCTGGTGCGGCGTGCCGCCTCGCTGCAGAAGACGCGCGCCGCGCTGCCGCCTGTCGTGCGCGCCAACGCAGCGACATTGGCACGCCTGGAGCTGGCCGAAGGCGACGCTGCGCGCGTTCGCCGCGGCGAAGGCGAAGCGATGCTCAAGATCGTCGCCGACCCCGGCGTGCCCGACGGCTGCGTGCGGATCGCGGCCGCGCACCCGACGACCAGCATGCTGGGGCCGATGTTCGGGTCGATCGCGGTGGAGGCGGTCGGATGAACGAGATCCTCGCCCCGGTGCAGAATTTTTTCGGACCGACCTGGCCGGCGGTGTGGACGCTGGCCAAGATCGTCGCGATCGCGATCCCGCTCATCCTCGGCGTCGCCTATCTGACGCTGGCCGAGCGCAAGGTGATCGGCTGGATGCAGGTCCGCATCGGCCCCAACCGGGTCGGTCCGCTGGGACTGCTGCAACCGTTCGCCGACGTCTTCAAGCTGGTGTTCAAGGAGATCATCGTCCCTTCGGGCGCGAGCCGCAGCCTGTTCTTCCTCGCCCCGCTGCTCTCGCTCGGCCCCGCGCTCGCCGCCTGGGCGGTGATCCCGTTCGACGACGGCATCGTCCTGTCCAACATCAACGCCGGCCTGCTCTATATCCTGGCGATGACCTCGATCGGCGTGTACGGGGTGATACTCGCCGGCTGGGCATCGAACTCCAAGTATGCGTTTCTCGGTTGCCTGCGCTCGGCGGCTCAGATCGTGTCGTACGAAATCGCGATGGGCTTTGCGCTGGTCGGCGTGCTGATGGCTGCCTCCAGCCTCAACATCAGCGACATCGTGCGCGGCCAGACCGGCGGCTTCTGGCACTGGTACATGCTGCCGCTCTTGCCCCTGTTCGTCGTCTACCTGGTGTCGGGCATCGCCGAGACCAATCGCCATCCGTTCGACGTCGCCGAAGGCGAGTCCGAGATCGTCGCCGGCTTCCACGTCGAATACTCGGGAGTCACGTTCGCGGTGTTCTTCCTCGCCGAATACATGAACATGATCCTGATCTCGTCGCTGGCGTCGATCATGTTTCTCGGCGGCTGGCTGGCGCCGCTGCCCGTCCTGAACGACATCGGCGTCGCCGGCATGCATCCGCTCGGCGACGGCTTCCTCTGGCTGTTCGTCAAGATCTGCGCAATCCTGTTCATCTTTCTCTGGATACGTGCGACCTTTCCCCGCTACCGCTACGACCAGATCATGCGGCTGGGCTGGAAAATATTCATTCCGGTAACGCTGGTATGGATCGCATTCCTCGGCGCGATGATGCAGACGCGCTGGGCCTTCCTTTTCCACTGAGCGTCCGCGATGCTGCAGAGAGTCCGCGATTTCTTCAACGCTTACCTGCTCATCGAGCTGTGGCAGGGCCTGCGCGTCACGTTGACGAACATGTTCCGGCCGAAGATCACCGTGCAGTTCCCCGAGGAAAAGACACCGATGAGCCCGCGCTTCCGCGGGCTTCATGCGCTGCGCCGGTATCCGAACGGCGAGGAGCGCTGCATCGCGTGCAAGTTGTGCGAAGCGGTGTGTCCGGCGCTGGCGATCACGATCGAGTCGGAAGCGCGCGAGGATGGCACGCGGCGCACCACGCGCTACGACATCGATCTCACCAAATGCATATTCTGCGGGTTCTGCGAGGAATCATGCCCGGTCGATTCGATCGTCGAGACGCGGATACTCGAGTATCACGGGGAGAAGCGGGGCGACCTGATCTACACGAAGGAGATGCTGCTCGCCGTCGGCGACCGCTACGAGGCGCAGATCGCCGCCGATCGCGCCCAGGATGCGAAGTACCGATGAGCGCGCGAGCCGAAGGCAGCCCGCAGGGCCGTTCGCGCGCGATTCGGCATGAGGCCGACGAATGGGCGCCGGTATTGCGCAGTGACTGCGGAGGCCGACCGATGAGCATCCTGCCTCCGGCGATCAAAGCGGCGGATCGATAACCGTGGACATCCAGCCGGTCGTCTTCTACGTTTTCGCGGCCGTGCTGGTCTTTGCGGCCCTGCGCGTCATCAGCAGCAGCAACCCGGTGCACTCCGCGCTGTGGCTGGTGCTCTCGTTCTTCAGCGCCGCGGGAATCTGGCTGCTGCTGCAGGCCGAATTCTTGGCGATCGCGCTGGTGCTGGTCTACGTCGGCGCGGTCATGGTGCTTTTCCTCTTCGTCGTGATGATGCTCGACGTCAACTTCGCCAAGATGCGCGAGCAGTTCAGGAGCTACATTCCGGTCGGCGCGACCGTCGGCATACTGATCCTGGTCGAAATGACCCTGGTGCTCCTCGGCGGCTACTTCGCGCCGGGGACCGGCGCGGCGCCGGCAGCTGCCGCCGCGGGGTACAGCAACACCCGCGCGCTGGGGCTGCTCCTCTATACCGATTACGCCTATCCGTTCGAAATCGCGGCGGTGATCCTGCTGGTGGCGATCATCGCCGCGATCGCGCTTACGCACCGCGCACCGCGCACGAGCAAGCGCCAGGATCCGGCAGCCCAGGTCAAGGTGCGCCGGGGCGATCGGCTGCGCGTGATCGACATGCCGGCCGAGAAGAACGAGGGCTAAAGCGCGGCTTTAGATCGCTGTACGAAGCAACAATGGCAAGGCTGCGGGCGCGGCCGCAGCCGCGGGGAGAATGGACTTGTCGCTTATCTGGCAACCGGCGCTGACGCACTACCTGGTCCTGGGCGCGATCCTGTTCGCGATCAGCGTGATCGGCATCTTCCTCAATCGACGCAACGTCATCCTGATGCTGATGGCGATCGAGCTGATGCTGCTCGCCGTCAATCTGAACTTCATCGCGTTTTCGCATTACCTCAACGACCCCGCCGGACAGGTGTTCGTCTTCTTCATCCTGACCGTGGCGGCTGCCGAGTCGGCGATCGGTCTGGCGATCCTGGTGCTTCTGTTCCGCACCGTGCGTTCGATCGACGTCGAAGATCTGGCGACGCTCAGGCATTAGGCACGGGTCGAAGCGATGACGATGCAACAAATCTATCTGCTGATACCGCTGGCGCCGCTGCTCGCGGCCGTGATTGTCGGCCTCTGGGGTCCGCGGCTGGGGCGGGCGCTGTCGCACTGGATCTGCATACTCGGGGTCGCCGTTTCGACCGCGGCGTCGGGCTGGGTGCTGAAGGACGTGCTGGCCGGCCACTCGTTCAACGGCGACGTCTACACCTGGATGTCGTCGGGCGGAATCAAGTTCGCGATCGGATTCCTGATCGATCCGCTGACGGCCCTGATGATCACCGTCGTCTCGTTCGTGTCGCTGATGGTGCACGTTTACACCGTCGGGTACATGGCCGACGATCCCGGCTATACGCGGTTCTTCGCCTACATATCGCTGTTCACCTTCAGCATGCTGATGCTGGTGATGGCGAACAACTTCCTGCAGCTGTTTTTCGGGTGGGAAGCGGTCGGACTGGTGTCGTACCTGCTGATCGGCTTCTGGTACACGCGTCCGACGGCGAACTACGCGAGCCTCAAGGCGTTTCTCGCCAACCGGGTCGGTGATTTCGGCTTCGTGCTGGGTATCGGGCTGATCGTCGCTTTCTTCGGCTCGCTCGACTACGCGACCGTCTTCGCTGCCGCGCCGCAAGTCGCCGGCGCGACGCTGAATCTCGTCGGCGACCGGCAGTGGTCGGTGCTGACGGCGATCTGCATCGGGCTTTTCGTCGGTGCGATGGGCAAAAGCGCCCAGGTTCCGCTGCACGTGTGGCTGCCGGACTCGATGGAAGGTCCGACACCGATCTCGGCGCTGATCCACGCCGCGACGATGGTGACCGCCGGAATCTTCATGGTCGCGCGCATGAGCCCGCTGTTCGAGCTGTCCGAAACGGCTTTGTCGTTCGTCACCATCATCGGCGCGACCACCGCGTTGTTCATGGCGTTTCTGGGCATCGTGCAGAACGACATCAAGCGGGTCATCGCCTACTCGACGCTGTCGCAGCTCGGCTACATGACGGTGGCGCTCGGCGTTTCGGCCTATTCGGCGGCGATCTTTCACCTGATGACGCACGCGTTTTTCAAGGCGCTGCTCTTCCTGGCCGCGGGCTCGGTCATCATCGCGCTGCATCACGAGCAGGACATCTGGAAAATGGGCAACCTGCGCGCGAAAATGCCGACGACGTTCTGGACATTTCTTGTCGGCGCGCTCGCGCTGTCGGGCGTGTGGCCATT
>DATNAR010000144.1:0-7958 GCA_035607385.1 Casimicrobiaceae bacterium | reverse complement strand
GTTCGGCAGCGGGCCGACGATGCGGTTTCCGCATCCGCGCCTGACGCGCGCATTGACCGAAGCCGGGATCGGCCTCGAAGTGATGGATACGCCTGCCGCCTGCCGCACGTACAACATTCTCGCCGCCGAGGGGCGGCGCGTCGCCGCGGCGATTCTGGTCGGTCGCTGAAAGCCGGCGCGACGGCGGCGGCGCCGCGTCAGGAGGCTTCGGCCGTGCGCGGCGCGACAGCGGCGAGTGCCGGCTCGGTCCGGATCGACGCGAGCGCAGCGGCGAAACGGTCGCCGTTCCGCGGCAAATTCACATAGTCGGCGATGCGCGCGATCTCGCGCGCGGGATCGGCGAGCATGTCGGAGAAGTCGACCCGCAGATGATCGCGGGCCGCGAAAAAGCCGTTGAGCTCGGCCCACAGGCGACGCTGCAGCTGCTCGCCGTAGGGCTCGATCCACCATCCGGCGCGGCGAATCGACGCAATCGATTCGTCCAGCGGGCGCCACGTCCAGATAAAGCGAACGGAGGGGCCCCAGGCGTCGAGCACGTCGTTGCCGCAAAGCGAAAGCAGCGGATGCTTGGCGCCCACATGCGTCGCGCCGTGGCTTTCGAGAAAATAAATCCAGTCGCGCAGCTTGCGCACGCGCTCGCCGCTGGGAAACTGTTCCTTGAGATCGGGCTCGTGCCACCAGCGCCGCAAACGCTTGGCGAGCTGCGCCGATTCGTAGTGGTCCTCGTAGAAAGGCGCGCCCATCTCGACGCCCAGATGATGCAGCACGCCGGCCGCGGCCGACGAGCCGGAGCGATACAGGCCGACGACGGCTACGCGCGTCGTCATCCGCGCTCTCGTCCGAGCCAACCGTGATTCATCCCCCCTCCACGGAAACGCTTGTGCCCGGCGCGATTGTAATGCAGATTTGGCTAAGATCCGCGGAAGCCGGGGAGACGCCGATGATCAAGGTCTACGGGATGTCGTTGTCGGGCAACTGCCACAAGGTCCGCATGGTGCTCGAGGCGCTGCATCTGCCTTATGCGTGGATCGAAACCGACTCGACCACAGGCGAGACGCGCACGCCCGAGTTTCTCGCCATGAACCCCAACGGCAAGGTTCCGGTGGCCGAGCTCGAGCCCGGCGTATATCTGCCGGAATCGAACGCGATCATCTGTTATCTCGCCGACGCTACGCCGCTGCTGCCCGGCGACCGGCTACTGCGCGCCCGTGTCCTGGCATGGCTCTTTTTCGAGCAATACAGCCACGAGCCGTACATCGCGGTCGCGCGCTTCCTGCGCCGCTTTCACCCTGACCCGGCGTCGCAGCAGGCGCTGCTCGAGTCCAAGATGCCGGGCGGATACCGTGCGCTGGAGGTGATGGAAAAGACGCTGACCGACGCGTCGTTCCTGGTCGGCAGGCGCTACACGATCGCCGACATCGCCTTGTACGCCTACACCCACGTCGCCGACGAGGGAGGTTTCGACCTCGCGCGGTTTCCGGCGATCCGGGCCTGGCTCTCGCGCGTCGCCGCGCAGCCCGGTTACGTCCCGATGATCGAGCCGGCAAGCCGCGGCGCCCGGCTTTAGCACTGGATCGTCTGCCGGCAATACTGGGTGAGCTCGCGCACGACGGTCGTCGCGCCGACCGGCGTCCGGGCCTTGCCCTGGCCGTACTCCATCGTCAGCTTGAAATCGTACTTCCGGAAGAACGCATCGAACTGCTCGGCGCCGACGGTGCCCAGCGCCGCCACGCCGTCGGTCGCGCCGTCGTAGTCGAGCAGGATCGCCGCCAGCGGCTGCGGCGCAGGACCGCTGACGACGCGTGCGCCGGCGGCGGGGTCGTACACGCTGTGGTCGGCGCAGCAATGGATGACGTTGCCGTCGGAAGTCGGCGAGCGTTCCGGCTGAAAGCGGATGAACGAGATGTCGCGCGTCGGATAGGCGAGCTTGTGCGCGCAAATCGCCGAGTACGAAACCACCGAGTGCGCGGGACCGACGCCGCCGCTCCATGCGTAGCTCGCGCCGTCGGCCCGCAACACCTTGTCGGCCGCGGCGACCGGCCGGCCGAGATTGAGCAGGAAGCACGGTGTTCCCGCGTACGGATAGTTGAAGACGTAGTTGGTCTTGAGCGCGAGGTCGCCGAGCCGGATCGGCGCGCCGTGAACATCGACCAGCCTCGCGCGCGCATACAGGCGCGGCTCGGCAGCGGCCCAGGCCTCCCCGAGCGGGCCCAGCTGTGCGGCGCCGGCGACCATCGTGCACGCGCGCAGGAATTGCCTTCTTTCCATCGTCTTCCTTTCTCCTCGCTTGCGCGCTGCCGCAACCGGTACGGAAGAAACGCACCGGGCCACGGGGCCGCCCAAGAGGCTTCTACACCGCCGTCGGCTAGGAACCCAGACCGGCGAGGACGCGCACGTGCGCGGTTGCGCTGCGGCCGAGCGCGCTCAGCGCATACCCGCCTTCGAGCGTCGACACGATGCGACCGCCGGCGTGCACGGCGGCAATTTCGGCGATCCTGCTCGTCACCCAGCCATAGTCGTCGTCGCTCAGCTGCAGGTTGGCGAGCGGGTCCTCGCGGTGCGCGTCGAAGCCGGCCGACACGAAAATGATCTCGGGCCGGTGCGCCTCGAGCGCCGGCAGGCAGACTTCGACAAAGGCCTTGCGAAAAGCATCGCTGCCGCTGCCCGGTGAAAGCGGAACATTGTGCATGTTCGGGCCCAGCGGCTCGACACCCGAGTATGGATACAACGGGTACTGGAAAGTTCCGGTCATGATCACCCGATCGTCGCCGGCGAAAATATCCTCGGTGCCGTTGCCGTGGTGCACGTCGAAATCGACGACCGCTGCGCGCGCGAGTCCGTGGTGCTCGAGCGCATGCGCGACGCCGACCGCCACGTTGTTGAACAGGCAGAAGCCCATCGCCCGGTCGCGCGTCGCGTGGTGCCCCGGCGGCCGCACCGCGCAGAACGCCGTGTCGCGCTTTCCGCCGATGACCAGATCGGTCGCGAGGATCACCGCTCCGGCACCGTGCCGGGCGGCGTCGAGCGAATCGGGGTTGAGCGCGGTGTCCGGGTCGAGATAGTGCACGCCGCTTTCGGGGCTGGCCTCCTCGATCTCGTCGATGTAGTGCGCAGCATGTACACGCGCGATCTGCTCGCGCGTCGCGGCCGGCGCGAGATGGTGTTCGATCAGCGCATCGAGTCCGGAAGCGATCAGGCGGTCCTGCACCGCGTCGAGCCGCTCCGGGCATTCGGGATGATACGGCCCCATCGCATGCAGGCGGCACGCGGGATGGGTGATGTACGCGGTGGACATGGGTATTCGGTCGGTCGGCCGCGGCGCGACGAGCGCCGCCGCGGCTTGGGGGTCGAGCGGAGTGTAGCGCGCCGCGAGCGGTAATGACTAGCCGCCGATTGCCCTCTATAGTGCTCGTTCCGCGACTGCCGCTGACCCGCCGATGAGCCTGCGCCCCGCCGATACCCGCGTCATTCCGCTGCCCGAGAGGCTGGCGGCGGTGGTCGATACGCTCGGCAGCATCGTCGTCGGCAAGCAGGCGCCGCTGAAGCTCGCGTTGACCTGTCTCTTGGCGCGCGGCCATCTGCTGATCGAGGACATCCCCGGCGTCGGCAAGTCGACGCTGGCGCAGGCGCTGGCGGCAACCCTGGGCCTGCAGTACGCCCGCGTCCAGTTCACCAGCGATCTGCTGCCCGCCGACGTGCTCGGCGTGTCGATTTTCGATCCTTCGACCCACGCCTTCCGCTTTCACTCGGGTCCGATTTTCCACTCGATCGTGCTGGCCGACGAAATCAACCGGGCCCCGCCGAAGACGCAAAGCGCGCTTCTCGAAGCGATGGAAGAGCGCCAGGTATCGATCGACGGAAACACGCGGCCGCTGCCCGATCCGTTTTTCGTCATCGCGACGCAGAATCCGGCCGAACAGATCGGTGCGTATCCGCTGCCGGAATCGCAGCTCGACCGCTTCCTGATGACGATCGAGCTCGGTTATCCCGAGCCGGCAGCCGAGCGTGACCTCTTGTTGTCCGGCGACCGGCGCGTGCGCATCGCGGAGCTCGCGCCTTGCGCCGATGCGGCGACCTTGATCGCGTGGCAGCGCGAAGCCGCCGCGGTGCACGTTGCACCGGCGCTGCTCGACTATGTGCAGGCGCTGCTTGCGGCGTCGCGCGGCGCTGCCGCGACGACCGGCGCCCATCGCGGGCTGTCGCCGCGCGCGGGCCTGTTGCTGGTCGCGGCCAGCCGTGCCTGGGCGCTGCTGGCCGGGCGCCCGATGGTCCTGCCCGAGGATGTGCAGGCGGTGTTTCCCGCGATCGCCGGCCATCGCCTCGCCGGCAGCGCGCGCGCCGGCGGCCCGCAGGCCAAAGCGCTGTTGCGCGCCGTGCCGCTGCCCTGAATCCGGCGCTCCCCGGCGATGCACTCGCCGACTCGACCCTCGCAGCGGCGTGCGTCGCTGAATCAGGCAGACGAAAAGTGACGGCCGGCATCGATCGACGATGGCTACCCTTCCGTTGAGCACGACCTGGATCGCGCGGACGCGGCAACGCTTCTGGCGGCTCGCGCCCGGCGACCGCGAGCCGGTGGTCCTGCGTCACCGCCGCATCTACATCCTGCCGACGCGCCGCGGCTTCGCGGTAATCGCGACGTTGGTCATCATGTTGCTGACTTCGATGAACTATGCGTTGTCGCTCGGTTATGCGATGACCTTCATCGCCGCGGGCATGGTCGCGGCGGCGCTGCTCGCGACGTTTCGCAATCTCGCCGGCATCGCAAGCTCGCCGGTGGCGGCCGGCGAAGCATTTGCCGGCGGCGAGGTCGCTTTCACGCTGTCGCTGGCCAGCGGCAATCGGGAGCGGACCGGCATCGTCGTCGCGCCGTCGGACGGCGTCCCCGAAGTCATCGATCTGCCGCGTGATGCGACCCGGCCGGTCGTGCTGACCGTCGCCGCGCTCCGACGCGGTCCACGGCCGCTAGGCAGAGTGACCTTGTGGAGCAACTTTCCGCTGGGCTTGTGGCGAGGCTGGGCCTACGTGCATTTTCCGTTGACAGCGTGCATCTATCCGGCGCCGGAATCGGCTCCCCCGCCACTGCCGACCAGCCCGCTGGGTATCGATCCGCAGCGCGCGGCGCGCGCCGCCGATGCGGAGCTCGGCGGCTTGCGCGACTACGAGCGCGGCGACCCGCACAACCGCATCGCATGGAAGGCGGTCGCCCGCGGCGGCGGCTGGTACACCAAGCAATTCGAAGGCGGCGCAGGCGGCGGCGCGCTCGATCTCGACTGGTTCGAGCTGCCTTCGGCGATCGACCAGGAATTGCGGCTGTCGCGCCTGACGGCCTGGGTCCTCGCCGCCGAGCGCGAGACGCGCGCCTTTGCATTGCGCCTTCCCGGCAGCGAGCTCGCGCACGGACAGGGCGCCGGCCATCGCCGCGCGGCGCTGACGGCGCTGGCCTCGTTCGGCCAGCCGACGACGACATGAACGACGCCAAGATCGGCGCGCCGCTGGCGCGCACGCAACTCGGCGCGCTTGCGGCGCTCCTGCTGTGCGCGCAAATGCCGCTATGGGCGCACATTGACCGCTGGATCGCCGTCGCCGGCACTGCGCTGATCGTCGCGCGGCTGGTTCTTCCGTTCGACCGCAACAATCTGCCCAATCTGCGCCGCTGGTTGCTGCCGGGCCTCGCGCTTGCCGCAGCGATCGGCATCAAGGCCGACTACGGCTATTTCATCGCGCGCGACCCCTGCGTTGCGTTCCTCTACATCCTGCTCGGCATCAAGTTCCTCGAGGCTCGGGGCGCGCGGGACGGCGCGCTTCTGGTGTGCCTCGCGCTCTTCCTCGCGCTGACGCAGTTTTTCTACGCGCAGACGATCCTCGCCGCTCTCGCCGCGATGCCTGCGCTGCTGGCAACCGGCGTCGCGCTGGGGGTCCTGCGCACGCCGGCGGGCGCGGCCGAACCGTGGCGACCGCATCTGCGCGCCACGGCGCGCCTGCTGCTGCAGGGTGTGCCGATCGCGGCGCTGCTGTTCGTCCTGTTTCCGCGGCTCGCCGCGCCGCTGTGGGGCAGTCCGCTCGAAAGCGGCGCGCGCACGGGTCTTTCCGAGAGCATGTCGCCCGGATCGATCAGCGACTTGTCGCTGTCGGACGAAGTCGCTTTTCGCGTCGAGTTCGCGAGCCCGCTGCCGCCGCCGTCGCAACGCTACTGGCGCGGTCCCGTGTTCTCGCGTTTCGATGGCGCGATCTGGCGGCCGCTGTACAAGCTGCGCGGCGGTCAGTACGTGCCATCGGCCGGCCGGCCCGCCGACTACACGGTGACGATGGAGCCGCATGGCAAGCTGTGGCTGTTTGCCCTCGAGCATCCGACCGGCCCGCCGCGGGCTCCGAATCCGGACGCGCCGGTCGGCGCTCCGACCGAGGTGCTGGCCACCGTGACCTACGACCAGCAGCTGCTGGCCAGGGCGCCGGTCACGCAGGCCGTGCGTTATTCGGTGCGCTCGGCCACCGTCGGCACGTTCGCGGCGGTGACCAACGACGCCGCGGACAACCTGCAGCTCCCGCACGGCAATCCGCGCACGATCGAATTCGCCCGCGACCTGCGCGACCGCAGCGCGTCGGATCGCGCCTACATCGCGGCGGTGCTCGACTGGTTCCGGACCGAGTCGTTCGTCTATACGTTGTCGCCGGACATTCTCGACCGGGATCCGGTAGACGGCTTCCTGTTCGACACCCACCGCGGTTTCTGCGAGCACTTTGCCGGCGCCTTCACCCTGCTGATGCGCGCCGCCGGCATTCCGGCGCGCGTCGTCACCGGTTACCAGGGCGGCGAGATGAATCCGACCGGCGAATACATGATCGTGCGCCAGTCGGACGCGCACGCCTGGGCGGAAGCGCTGCTCGATGGAAAGTGGCAGCGCGTCGATCCGACCGCCGCAGTCGCGCCGTCGCGGATCGAGCGCGGCATCGGCGCCGCATTGCCGGCAGGCGAGCGCGTCCCCTACCTTGCGCGGGTCGACATGACCTGGCTCAAGAGCCTGAGCCTGCACTGGGACAGCATCAATTACCACTGGCAGCGGGGGTTCGTCGGATTCAATCTCGAGCGCCAGCGCGATTTCCTGCGCGAGATCGGGCTCAAGGGCGCGCCGCCGTGGCGCCTGGTCGCGGTGCTCGCCGGCGCCGCGTTCGTCTGGGGGATTGCGGTGCTCGGATTCTCGCGGCTGCGTCCGTCGCGCATCGACGCCGAAGTGGCGTTGTGGCGCACCGCCTGCCGCAGGCTGGCGCGGGCCGGACTGGAGCGCCGGCCGGACGAAGGACCGCTGGCATACGCCGATCGCGCCGCGGCACGCTGGCCGGCCGTCGCCGCGTTGATCACGAGCATCGCCGAGCGCTACGCACTGTTGCGCTACGGTCCCGCAGCCGGCCGCAGGGCGGAAATCATCGCGCAGCTGCGCGCCAGCGTCGGTGCCCTGCCGCGGTCGCGAGCTTTACGCGCGCTGCCTTAGACGCGCGCGAAACGCACGGCGCACAGCAGAAGTAACGCAACTATCTCAAAGCAACGCGTCGCGCGACAGTCCTTTGCGGCGCAATCTCGCGCGCAGCTTTTCAAGCGCCTCGGCCTGGATCTGCCGCACGCGCTCGCGCGTGACGCCCAGCTCGCGGGCGAGATGCTCGAGGGTGGCGACGTCGCAGCCGTTCAAGCCGTAACGGCGCTCGATCACCAGGCGCTGCCGCTCGGACAGCTCGTCCAGCCACTGCTTGACCCAGCCCTCGATCTCGGAGTTGTGCAGCAGCAGCTCGGGGCCCGGCGCGTCGTCGTCGCTCAGCTGGTCGCCGATCGACAGGCCCGAGTCGACATCGTAGGCCGCATCGAGCGAGGTGACGTGCTCGTTGTAGCCCAAGACCTTGCGCACCTGCTCGACCGGCTTGCCCAGCAGATGCGCCACGTCGTCCATCGTCGGATCGCGCCCCTGCCC
>DATNAR010000143.1:0-11669 GCA_035607385.1 Casimicrobiaceae bacterium | reverse complement strand
GGTCCCGGGCGAGGTGAAGACTTCGCGTGTGATGGCCTTGCTCTGCGCAACGCCGCCGATCGTGTAGTTGAACGTTCCGCTGTCGCCATCGGAAAAACTCAGCGTCGCATTGCCGACGA
Source organism: Casimicrobiaceae bacterium (assembly GCA_035607385.1). Classification (GTDB taxonomy): domain Bacteria; phylum Pseudomonadota; class Gammaproteobacteria; order Burkholderiales; family Casimicrobiaceae; genus PALSA-1003. The sequence continues at coordinate 11,550 of DATNAR010000143.1, read as the reverse complement.
CGGTGCCGCTGGCGCCGCCCGGACTGCCGATCGGGGCGAAGGGAACCGCATTGAACGGCGGCCCGCTGGTGAGCCGGATCAGGTCTCCGCCGTATGCGCTCGCTCCGGTCTTGGTCAGCGTCGATACCAGCCACATCGGCGTGCGGTCGTGGTCGAACGTGTACCAGGTCGCGAAAATCGTGTCGTTCTCGTGCGTGAGGTTGATGCCCCAGCCCGCCTCCGAGCCTGCGGGCGCCGCCCACCAGAGGTCCTGATAATTGGTGGTGAGTGCCAGGTTGGCCTGCGCGCCGAACGCGCAGGCGGGAAGGGCCCCGAAGGTTTCGCGCGTGATCGACTTGGTCTGTGTGATGCCGTTGACGGTGTAGGTAAAGATGCCGTTGTTCGCGTCGTTGAAGCGCAAGGTCCCGGGGCCGACCGACGCACCGCTGGCTCCCCCGGGCGCGCCCAGCGGGGGAAAGGGCACGCTGTCGAACGGCGGGCCGGTGCCCTGGAAAAGCGTCCCCGAGTAGACGCGGGGCGCAGTCAGGTTGGCGCTCATCACCAGCCACCATGCCTTGCCGGTCAGGTCGTAGGTGAACCACGAGGCGAAGATCTGATCGCCCTGGTGTGCGAAATTGATGCCCCAGCCGGCTTCCGAGCCGCCGGGCGAATTCCACCACAGCCCGCCGTAGTTCACCGTCGGAGGGCCCCCGCTTTGTGCCGCCTGGATCGCGGCGTGCGCATCGACGATCCCCGCACCGCAGTTCGCCGTCGTGCAGGTCGAGCCGGGCGGAAACGGTTTGGCGCTCGATGCGAGCAGCGCGGTGATCTGGGTTGCGCTTAGGGTTGGCGCCACGGCCAGCATCAGCGCAATCGTGCCCGCCACCATAGGTGCGGCGAAGCTGGTGCCGTTTTCGGAGCCTACCGAATCGCCCGCCGGTTGCTCGGTCCCCAGGTTGGTCAGAAGCTCGATGCCGTCGAAGCCGGCGAACGAGTCGCCTCCGGGCGCGCTGATCGTTACGGTCGGGCCGAAATTCGTATACGACGTTTTGCCGCCGATGGAATTCGTCGCGGCCACGGCAATGACGCCGGCGCAATTCGACGGCGTGTTGTGCTGGGCGTCGACGCGATCGTTGCCTGCGGCTGCCACGATCGCGCGCGTGACGCCGTGGGCGAAGGCGGATGCGATGACCTCCTGATATGCCGGCGTGCAATCGCCGTAAGCACCCAGACTCAGATTGATCACCTGTGCCGGCGTCGAATTGACCGGCACGCCGGGCACCGGCAACCCCGCGGCCCATGCGATGCCGTCCAGGATGTCCGAATCGTCGCCGTAGCATTTGCCGAGCACGCGCACCGGCAGGATTCTCGCCGACCAGTCGATGCCGGCGGTCCAGGCGCCATCGTTGGAATTGGCCGCGATGATGCCGGCGGTCGACGTGCCGTGCCAGCTGCTGTCCTCGACGCGGCAACCGTAGAATCGCTGTGAGGCGGTGAGATCGGAAAAGACGATCCAGTCACCCGGATCGGTCGGATCGGCGTCCCGGCCGTCGCCATCGTTGGCGACCAGCGGGTTGGAGACGAAGTCGTATCCCGGGAGAATGCGTCCGGCCAGCCCCGGATGGGGGCGGTAGCCGGTGTCGACGACCGCGACGACGGTGTTGGCGCTGCCGGTCGTGATATCCCAAGCGCTGAAGGCGCTGATGCCCGCCGCCGCATCGCGCAGGTAGGTCTGCAGATTCAGGTACTGATCGTTCGGCACCAGCTCCGCGCGCATGCGCCGGTCCGGCTGGATGTACTCGACCTCGGCGTTGCCGGCCAGGCGTTGCGCGATCGCGTGCGCCTCGGACAGCGGCACCGGACGGTCGAGCTCGATGACGTGCGCACCGAGCGCCATCGGTCGCACGTACGCCAGAGGAACGCGGCGGTCGGCGGCCAGCCTCGAAACGCGAGCCCGATCGTGCACCGATTCCGGTTCGACGCCCGCCGCGGGCTGCGCGCGGAATTTGACGATCAATCGCTGCGTCAGCGGCTCGGGCAAGGCCTCGCCGGACTGCGAGCGGGCGGGGGCCGCTACCAACAGCAGTAACAACAGGCACAGGCAGCCGACAGCCGCGCCCTCCGGCACCGGCCGGTGCTCAGACATCCAGATTGCGCACGCCTAGTGCATTGTTCTCGATGAATGCGCGGCGCGGCTCGACGTCCTCGCCCATCAAGGTCGTGAAAATTTCGTCGGAGGCGATGCCATCCTCGATCTGAACCTTGAGCAGCCGCCGCACCGCCGGGTCCATCGTCGTTTCCCACAGCTGCGCGGGATTCATCTCACCCAGGCCCTTGTAGCGCTGTATCGACACCGCGCCGCGGGCTTCGCTCAACAGCCAGTCGAGCGCTTCCTTGAACGAGCCGACGGCGGCACTGCGTTCGCCGCGCCTGACGCTCGCGCCGGGCCCGATCAGCCCGCGGAGGACCTCCGCGGCCGTTCTGATCTGCGCGTAGTCGCCGCTTGCCAGGAAGTCCGCATCGAGCGACGTGGCGTGCGGGGTGCCGTGGCGCGTGTGCACGATGACCAGCCGGCGCGATTCCGCCGGCGCGTCGTAGCGCGCCTGCACGGTGATGTCGGGATCGCCGATCGCACGCTCGAGCGCTGCCGCGCTCGCCGTCGCCGCGTCCGCGGTGGACAGGTCGATCGCAAGACCGGTAAGCAGCGCATGGAGCGCGGCCGGATCGACCAGCCGCGCCACCCGATCGATCACCGCTTCGGCCAATAGATACTGGCGCGCAATGTGATCGAGCGCCTCGATCGAAAGCGGTGCGAGCTCGGCGCCCGGCACCAGCTCGGCGCCTTTGAGCGCGACCTTGAGCAGATGCTGCTTCAGGTCGTGATCGTCCTTGAGGTAGGTCTCTTCCTTGCCCTGCTTGGCCTTGTACAGCGGCGGCTGCGCAATGTAGATGTGGCCGCGCTCGACCAAGTCGAGCATCTGCCGGTAGAAGAACGTCAGCAGCAGCGTGCGAATGCGCGACCCGTCGACATCGGCGTCGGTCATGATGATGATGCGGTGATAGCGCAGCTTGTCGGCGTTGTATTCGTCCTTGCCGAAGCCGGTGCCGAGCGCGGTGATCAGCGTGACGATTTCCTGCGAGCTGATCAGCTTGTCGAAACGCGCCCGCTCGACGTTGAGTATCTTCCCGCGCAGCGGCAGGATCGCCTGGAACTTGCGGTCGCGCCCCTGCTTCGCCGAGCCGCCCGCCGAATCGCCCTCGACGAGGTAGAGCTCGCACAGCGCGGGGTCGCGCTCCTGGCAGTCGGCGAGCTTGCCGGGCAGGCCCATCCCGTCGAGAACGCCCTTGCGGCGCGTGAGCTCGCGCGCCTTGCGCGCCGCTTCGCGCGCCCGCGCGGCGTCGATGATCTTGCCGCAGATGATCTTGGCGTCGGTGGGGTTCTCGAGCAGGAACTCGTGCAGCTTGCTGCCGACGATTTCCTGCACCAGCGGCTGCACTTCCGAGGAGACGAGCTTGTCCTTGGTCTGCGACGAGAACTTGGGCTCCGGGACCTTGACCGACAGCACGCAGGTCAGGCCTTCGCGCATGTCATCGCCGGTGGTCTCGACCTTCGCTTTCTTCGCCAGCTCTTCCTTTTCGATGTAGCTGTTCAGCGTCCGGGTCATCGCCTGCCGCAGCCCGGTCAGGTGCGTACCGCCGTCGCGCTGCGGGATGTTGTTGGTGAAGCACTGCACCGACTCCGCGTACGAGTCGTTCCACTGCATCGCGACCTCGACGATGACGCCGTCCTTTTCGCCGACCGCGTGGAAAACCTTCGGATGCAGCACCGTCTTGCTGCGATTCATGTACTCGACGAAACCCTTGATGCCGCCGGCGAAGGCGAAGTTCTCACTCTTGCCGTCGCGCTGGTCGACGAGCTCGATCTTGACGCCGTGGTTCAGGAACGAAAGCTCGCGCAGGCGCCTGGCGAGAATGTCGTAGTGGAATTCGATGTGATCGAACGTCGTCGCCGCCGCCATGAAATGCACTTCGGTCCCGCGCCGCTCGGTCGGTCCCGTGACGGTGAGCGGCGCCACGGGAACGCCGTCGTGGAACTCGATCTGGTGCGCCTTGCCGTCGCGCCAGATGCGCAGTTTCAGCCAAACCGACAACGCGTTGACGACCGAGACGCCGACACCATGCAGGCCGCCGGAGACCTTGTACGAGTTCTGATCGAACTTGCCGCCGGCATGGAGCTCGGTCATCACGATCTCGGCGGCGGAGCGCTTCAGCTCGTCGTCTTCCTTGATGTCGGTCGGAATGCCGCGGCCGTTGTCGACGACCGAGACCGAATTGTCGGCGTGGATGACGACCTTGATGTCGTCGCAATAGCCGGCAAGCGCCTCGTCGATCGCATTGTCGAGCACTTCGAACACCATGTGATGCAGCCCGGTGCCGTCGGACGTGTCGCCGATGTACATTCCGGGACGCTTGCGCACGGCGTCGAGGCCTTTGAGGACCTGGATGCTGGTCGAATCGTAGTCGCTGCCGTTGTCTGTGGGCTTGGGATTGGCTTGGGTCATTCGCGGTTTCTCGTTTCGGACCTCCCTTGAAAACGCCGACGCCGACTGATGTCGGCGCCGCGGGTGGCCATGGTGACTGGTGCGGCGGTCAGATGCGCATCGGCATCACGACATATTTGTAATCGTTTCTCTCGGGCATCGTGACCAGCGCGCTGGAATTGGCATCGCCGAATGCCAGCACGACCTTGTCGGTGCCGAGGTTGTGCAAGACGTCGAGCAGATAAGTGATGTTGAAGCCGATATCCAGTGCCTCGCCCTGGTATCCGACTTCGAGCTCTTCCTCGGCCTCCTCCTGCTCGCTGTTCGTGCAAATGATCTTCAACTGGCCGCTGCCCAGGACCAGCCTGACGCCGCGGAACTTTTCGTTGGACAGGATCGCGGCGCGCTGCAGCGCCTGCAGCAGCTCGGCGCGCGTCAGCTCGATCTGCTTGGCGTGCCCGACCGGGATCACGCGGTTGTAGTCGGGAAACTTGCCATCGACCACCTTGCTGACCAGCTCGATGCTGCCGAAACGGAAACGGACCTGGTTGGCGAGCAGATCGATCTTGACTTCGTCATCGCTCTCCTCGAGGAGCTTCCCGAGCTCGAGCACCGTCTTGCGCGGCAGGATGACTTCCTGCCGTGTGTAGTCGCCGGGAATGGCGATGCTCGCGTACGACAGGCGGTGACCGTCGGTAGCGACAGCCTGCAGCGAGCCCTTGTCGACCACCAGCAGCATACCGTTCAGGTAGTAGCGGATGTCCTGCTGCGCCATCGCGAATTCGGCCAGCTTGAGCAAGCCGCGGAACTGGCGCTGCGGCAGCGTGATCGCCTGCTGCTGCTCCTGCGCGATGCTGATGCGCGGATAGTCGGCGGCGGGCAGCGTCTGCAGGTTGAAGCGGGACCGTGCGGCGCGGACAGTCATCTTGCTGGCCGAAGTCTCGATGTTGACCGTCGCATCGTCGGGCAGCGCGCGCAGCAGATCCTGCAGCTTCCGCGCCGCGACAGTGACCGCCTGGTCCTGTTTTCCTGCGAGCTCGCTGTGCGCGGTGATCTGCATTTCCAGATCGGTGGCCGTGACGAACAGTCGGCCGTCCTTCTGTTCGAGCAGAACGTTGGCGAGTATCGGCAGCGTATGTCGGCGTTCGACGATTCCGGATACGGCTTGCAGCGGTTTGAGCAGCGCGTCTCTGGGTGTCTGTTTTAGTTGCATTGTTTTAAACCCAATAACAGCTAATAGGAGTTCGTCGACTTCCGGTACAACAACGAAAAAGGCAACCGATTCCGCGGCTTCGGCGCCACCGCGCCACGGTATAAGTTCTGTTCGGCTTGTGGATGGTTTGGGGGCAAATTCTCGCGCGCCGGCCAGGGTCGGTTAATCAACAAATTATAAACCCGTTCACTGCCGATTCATACCGTCCGGAAGCCCCGGGCGCATGGCTAATTCCGCAATACCTGAAGCAGAAAATTGACGTCGTGGGTCATCTCGGGGACCGACTCGCGGAGCTTCGCTATCTGGCGGCAGGCGTGCAGTACCGTCGTATGATCCCGGCCGCCGAAATTGCTGCCGATCTCCGGCAGAGACAGCTGCGTCAGCTCCTTGGCCAGAGCCATCGCGACCTGCCGCGGCCGCGCGATCGCGCGCGAGCGCTTCTTCGAGTGCATGTCCGAAATCCGGATCTTGTAGTAGTCGGCGACCGTCTTCTGGATGTTCTCGATCGAGATCTGGCGGTTCTGGACGGCGAGCAGGTCGCGAAGCGCGTCCTTGGCCACCGACAGCGAGATTTCCTGCCGATGGAAGCTCGAGTACGCGAGCACCCGCTTCAGCGCGCCCTCGAGCTCCCGCACGTTCGAGCGGATGTGCTTGGCGATGAAGAAAGCGACCTGCTCGTCGAGCTTCATGCCGGTCTGCGCGGCTTTCGACAGCAGGATCGCGACGCGCATCTCGAGCTCCGGCGGCTCCAGCGCGACCGTCAGTCCCCAGCCGAAACGCGAAATCAACCGTTCCTCGATGCCCGAGATCTCCTTCGGGTAGGTGTCGCACGTAATCACCACCTGCTTGCGCGCTTCGATCAGCGTGTTGAACAGGTAGAAGAACTCCTCCTGCGTGCGGCTCTTGCCGTTGAAAAACTGGATGTCGTCGATCAGCAGAAGGTCGAGCGTCCGGTAATAGCGCTTGAAATCGTCGAACGCCTTGTGCTGATAGGCGCGAACGACATCGGACACGTAGGTCTCGGCATGGATGTAGCGGATCTTCGCGGCCGGATCGTTGGCGAGGATCTGGTTGCCGATCGCCTGGATAAGATGCGTCTTGCCGAGCCCGACGCCGCCGTAGACGAACAGCGGGTTGTACGAGGTCGGATTGTCGGCCACCTGCATGCCCGCGGCGCGCGCCAGCTGGTTGGCCTTGCCCGCGACGAAAGTCGCGAACGTGAACGCGGGATTGACGCTGGCTTGCTCGCCGCGGCGGGTCGTCGCCGCGCCCGGATCCGGCGAAATCGCGGTGACCGCCGGCGCCGGCGCCCGCTCGGCCCCCTCGGCGACAACGAGTCCCAGTCGCAGCGGGCGTCCGACCGCGACCGCGGCAAGCTCCTCGATGCGGCCGGCGAAGCGCTCCTTGACCCACTGCAGCACAAAGCGATTGGGGGCGATCAGCCGCAGCTCGTCACCGGCGATTTCCAGCCGCAGCGGACGAATCCACGTATTGAATTGCTGCTGCGTCAGCTCCTGCTGGAACGATTCCAGACAGGCCTGCCAGAATACGGGCGTGGACATGGCGGATAGTGCGTGCGGGACGGCAAGACCAAAAAATAGCGGGCGCCGAACGGAGCCCGTGACGAAAAGCATTGTACTCGCTCGCCGCAAAGTTATCCACAGCGATCGGCGCGGATTATCTTGACAGGGCGATGTGCAAAACGTTCTAATGTAAGGCTTTTTTCGAACGGAAACAGATCATGAAGCGCACCTACCAGCCGTCGGTCATCCGGCGCAAGCGGACGCACGGCTTTCGCGCCCGGATGAAAAGCATCGGCGGCCGCAAGGTCCTGCGCGCGCGGCGCGCCAAGGGCCGCGCCCGGCTCGCGGTTTAGAGCCGCCGCGAATCCGCAATAGGCTCGAATCAACGGCACCGGTTGCGCGGCGCGGCGGCTTTCGCCAGGCTGTTTCGCCAGGGCCGCCGCATCGAGGCCGACCATCTGCAACTGCTGGCGGTGCCGGCCGGCGGCGCGATCGGCCAGGTAGGATACGTGATCGGCAAGCAACAACTGAAGCTCGCGGTCGACCGCAACCGGCTCAAGCGCATGTTGCGCGAAGCGGTGCGCCGGCGGCGTCCGGCGCTGGATCGCTTCGACATCGTCTTGCGCCTGCGGCGCGGTTGCGCGCCGGCCGGCATTGCGGCGGTGGGTGCCGAGGCGGCGCAGCTGTTGGACGCGCTGACGACGGCAAAGACGCAATGAAAACGCTGCTGCTGGGCCTGCTGCGGCTCTATCAATACGCGCTGCGTCCGCTGCTCGGCGCGAACTGCCGGTTTTACCCCAGCTGCTCGGACTACGCGCGCGAGGCGATCGAGCGTCACGGCGCGGCTCGCGGCGTCTGGCTCGCCGCGCGGCGCCTGGGGCGCTGCCATCCCTATCATGCCGGCGGGTACGATCCGGTTCCCTAGCACCATCACGATTCGATTTCGGCAGTCATGGACACCCAACGCCTGATTCTTTTTGTCATCTTTTCGTTCTCCGCGCTGTTTCTCTGGGAGGCGTGGCAGCGCGAACACCGGCCGCCGCCACCGCCCGTGACGCAGACGGCGCCCGCCCCTTCCGCCGAATCTCCGGTACCGACGGCCACGCCGGCACCTGGGGCCGCCGTCACCGCGAACCCGAATGCCGCGCCCGCCGCAGCGCCGGCCGGCGAAAAAATCGCCATCCGGACCGACCTGTACAGCGCCGACATCGATACCGCCGGCGCGGTCATCACGCAGGTGGCGCTGAACGAGCATCGCGACACCGAAGACAAATCCCGGCCGTATCTGCTGCTGCAGAAAAATGCCGACCGCACGTTCGTGGCTCAATCGGGCCTGCTCGGCGATGGGCTGCCCAACCACCGCACGCTCTGGCAGGCGCTGCCTGGGCCGCGCGAGCTCGCTCCCGGCGCGGACACGCTGGAAGTCAAGCTGCAGGCGAGCGCCGCCAACGGCGACAAGGTCGTGCAGACGCTGACCTTCCATCGCGGCAGTTATGTGATCGATGTCGATTATGCGGTCACCAACGCCGGCGCCGCGCCGATCGCGCCGCACGCCTATTTCCAGTTCACCCGCGACACCAAGTCGCAAAGCCAGCAGAACTCGATGGCGCCCTCTTCGTACATCGGACCGGTCGTCTACAACGAGGCGGATAAATTCAAGAAGGTCGAATTCGGCGAGCTCGACAAGCTGGCCGCTGATTCAAGCCGCAAGTTGCCGTTCACCAAGAATGCCGACAACGGCTGGGTCGGGATGGTCGAGCATTACTTCGTCGCCGCGTGGCTTCCGCCCGAGGAACCGAAGACGCCGCGCGAGTTCTATGCGCGCAAGCTCGACAACGGCCTCTACGCCGCAGGCGTGATCGTCGCGGCCCCGCCGATCGCACCCGGGGCGACCGGCGACATCAAGGTCAAGCTGTATGCCGGGCCGCAGATCCAGGACACGCTGAAGTCGCTGGCCAAGGGACTCGATCTGGTCGTCGACTACGGGATTTTCACCGTCATCGCGGCCCCGCTGTTCGTGCTGCTCAAGTGGCTGCACGCGCTGGTGCACAACTGGGGCTGGGCGATCGTGCTGCTGACGATCATCATCAAGAGCGTTTTCTACCCGCTGAACCACGCCAGCGCGCGGTCGATGGCCAAGATGAAAGTCATCGCGCCCAAGCTCAAGGCGCTGCAGGAGCAGTATTCGAAGGACAAGCAGCAGCTGCAGATCAAGATGATGGAGATGTACAAGACGGAGAAGATCAATCCGCTCGGCGGCTGCCTGCCGATCCTGGTGCAGATCCCCGTGTTCATCGCGCTCTACTGGGTTCTTCTGTCCGCGGTCGAGCTGCGCCACGCGCCATGGATCGGCTGGATTCACGATCTGTCGGCGCCGGACCCGTTCTATGTGCTGCCGGTCATCTACGCGATCACGGCCTACCTGCAGGTGAAGCTGTCGCCGACGCCGATCCAGGATCCGGTGCAGGCGAAAGTGATGCAGATCATGCCGATCGCGTTTTCGGTGATGTTCATCTTCTTCCCGGCGGGCCTGGTGCTGTACTGGCTGATCAACAATTCGCTGCAGATCTTCCAGCAGTGGCACATGAACCGCGTCATCGGACGCGAGACGGCCGCTGCGGCGGCGAAGCGTCGCTGACAAGACCCGAAGCCCCCCGCGGGGGCAGCGCATGGCGGCTAACGAGCTCATCGCCGCGATCGCGACACCCGCCGGTCGCGGTGGCATCGGCATCGTCCGCCTCTCGGGCCCCGACCTGTCGCGCGTCGTCGAGGGCATCGTCGGCCGCCCGCTTACGCCCCGTGTCGCGACGAGCACTGATTTTGTCGGCGCGCACGGCGAAACGCTCGACCAGGGACTGGCGCTTTATTTTCCGGCGCCCGCCTCGTACACCGGCGAGACGGTGCTCGAGCTCCACGGCCACGGCGGCCCCGCGGTGCTCGCGCAAATTCTGCGCCGTTGCCTCGACCTCGGCGCCCGCCTTGCGCAGCCCGGCGAATTCACCAAGCGGGCATTCCTCAACGGCAAGATCGACCTGGCGCAGGCCGAGGGTGTCGCCGACCTGATCGACGCGGCGACGGCGACGGCCGCGCGCGCTGCCGCGCGCAGCCTGAGCGGGGCGTTTTCGGCTGAAGTACGCGCACTCGTCGAGGGCTTGACCGAGCTTCGGATGTTCACCGAAGCGACGCTGGATTTTCCCGACGAGGACATCGAGTTCATGCAGCGGTCCGACGCGTCAGGCAAGCTCGCCAAGCTGCGCGAGCGCCTGGATTCGATCGCGGCGCGCGCGCGCCAGGGCAGCCTCCTGCGCGAGGGACTCGACGTCGTGCTGATCGGCCAGCCCAACGTCGGCAAGTCGAGCCTCTTAAACCAGCTCGCCGGTGACGACGTCGCGATCGTGACTCCGCACGCCGGCACGACGCGCGATGCAATTCGCAGCAGCGTCGAAATCCGCGGCATTCCACTGCACATCATCGACACCGCGGGCTTACGCGAAAGCGCCGACCCGGTCGAGCGCATCGGCATCGAGAGAACCTGGGCGACGATCGCCCGCGCCGACCTGGCGCTGATCGTCACCGATGCCCGCGATTCGGGCGCTGACGCCGACGCCGCGATCGTGGCGCGACTGCCGCCGTCGCTCCGCCGGATCGCGGTCCGCAACAAGATCGATCTCGCGGGTATCGAACCGAAACGCTCGGCACTGGCGGGCGCGGAAGAAGTGTGGCTGTCGGCCAAGACCGGTGCGGGCGTCGAGTTGCTCCGCGACGCCATGCTCGCGGCAGCCGGCGTACACGAGGATATGGAGGGCACATTTCTGGCACGCGAGCGTCACCTGCATGCGCTGCGCCTGGCGGGCACGCATCTCGACGACGCGGCGGGCCACCTGCAAGCCTCGCCGCCACCGCTGGAGCTCTTCGCCGAGGAGCTCCGCGGCGCGCAGCAGGCGCTTGCGGCGATCACCGGTGAAGTCAGCGCCGACGATCTGCTCGGGGTGATCTTCAGCCGGTTTTGCATCGGCAAATGACCGCATCGCTGCGCGTGCGGGTGGTAATCGACGCTACGGGCTGGTCCCGTTCCCAGGCGGAAACGGCTCGCGCGCCGCGCGGGGGATGATCGGGCGGCTGCGCGATTACGTCCTTTTTCGTTGCGCGACGCGGACAGGCGGCCCAGTGGCCTGACCGATTTCGCCGTGCGAACCGCGCTTACGCCGGGCGCGGCGAGGTGCTAGAGTTATCTTTCCCTTTTGTCCTGCGCGCCGATTCCGACGGTGGCGCCCACTCCCAGGCCGCATGAACG
>DATNAR010000116.1:0-4818 GCA_035607385.1 Casimicrobiaceae bacterium | reverse complement strand
GCCGGCGTCCCTGCCTGGCTGTCGGAGCAATATCGCATCGTTCGGATACCGGACGGCCGCCTGGCCGCGGTAGAATTCATGTCAGCGCCACCAGCCTTTCGCGTCGGCAGGAAAGCGACCGACATGGTGCCCGCATCGGCGCCGGAGCGCAAAGCACACCGTCACATCGGATCGAATGAACACCAACTCCCCGCTGCAAGGCCTCTGGTGCGCGACGCTCAGCCCTCTCGACGCGCGCGGCGCACTCGACGCCGCGCGCCTCGCCAGCCATGCGCAGCGCCTGTTCGCTTCGGGGGTGGACGGCATCGCCCCGTTCGGCACGACCGGCGAGGGACAGTCGTTTTCGGTCGCCGAGCGTCGGGCAGGGCTCGACGCCCTGCTCGCGGCCGGGGTCGCGCCGACGCGAGTGCTGGCCGCCACCGGCTGCGCCGCGCTGCCGGATGCGATCGAGTTGACCCGGCACGCGCTTTCGGCCGGATGCGTCGGGGCGCTGGTGCTGCCGCCGTTCTTTTTCAAGGACGTGACCGACGAGGGAATTTATGCGGCGTACGCCAAGTTGATCGATGATGTCGGCGACGATCGCCTGCGCCTGTACCTTTACCATATCCCGCAGGTCAGCGGTGTCGGCCTTTCGGTGGCGATGGTGTCGCGGCTCGCGGCCGCGTATCCGGCCATCGTCGCCGGAGTCAAGGACAGCTCGGGAAGCTTCGACAACTCGCGCGCGCTGGTCGCCGCCCTGCCCCAGCTGTCGATTTTCGTCGGCCACGAGCCGCATCTGCCGCAACTGCGCAAGCTGGGCGGCGCGGGAACGATTTGCGGCATCGCCAATCTGTATCCGCGGCTGATGCGTCGGCTCTACGACAGCTCACTCGATGCGAAGCCAGGCGGAGAATTGCCGTTGATCGAAAGCGTTATTGCGGCGTTGATGCGCTTTCCGATTTTCGGCGCGCTCAAATCGCTGCAGGCCGAGCTCAGCGGTGATGAAAGCTGGCGGGCGCTGCGTGCTCCATTGCTGCCGCTGTCCGCGGCCGACGCGCGCGCGCTCGATCAGGCCATCGCCGCAGCCGGCATCGATCCCAAGCGCGACGGCGCATGAGTTGCGCAGAAAGAAACCCGCAAATGAGCACCGTCGCATCCGACCACAACGCCCTCGCCGCGCTGGCAACATTCGACACACCGACCATTTGCAACGCGCTCGAAGTGCTGCTGCCGGCGACACGGGCGCACGGCTACACGACGCGACCGGCACACTGCGGGTTTCCGGCGATGCAACCGGTCGTCGGCTTCGCACGCACGGCCAGGATACGGGCCAGGGTTGCGCCTACGATGCCCGCCGCGAAACTGCTCGAACTTCGCCACGGCTACTATCGATACATCGATGCCGGACCCAAGCCGTCGCTGGTGCTGATCGAGGACCTCGATGCACCCGATGCAGGCTACGGCGCGTTCTGGGGTGAGGTGCAATCCGCGATCCATCGCGGGCTCGGTGCGCTGGGGCTCGTCACCAACGGCTCGGTGCGCGACATCGAGCAGTGGGCGCCCGGATTCCAGTTTCTGGCCGGCAGTATCGGGCCGTCGCACGCCTATGCGCACGTGGTCGAATTCGGCGGCGAGATCGATGTGCTGGGCATGCGCGTCCGATCCGGAGACATCGTCCATGCCGACCGCCACGGCGCGGTGGTCGTGCCCCCGGAGGCGGTCGCCGGCCTGCCCGCAGCGGCGCGGCAAGTCGCCGAGCGCGAGGCGCGCATTCTGGAAGTGGCCCGCGCGCCGGACGCCAGCGCCGAGCGATTGATCGAAGTATTTTCGCGGCTCGACGCCATCCACTAGGCGCCGTGCCGTCGTATGATTTGAGTCTCGAGCTTGCGGCGCAAATGGTGGTGCCGCCGCGGCGCCCCGATCATGTTGTGCCCTAACGCCACCGGAGGAGAATTACGATGACCGACCGCACCCGCGATGATCAAACCGACGCCTTGCGGCGCCGCCTTTTGCAAGCCGGCGCCGGCGCCGCGGCGCTGGGCGCGGTTCCCGGCGCCTCGCTGCTCGGCGCGCAAGCGCAAGCCGCGTTCGACTGGAAGCGATTCAAGGGCGAGAAGATCGAAGTGCTGCTGGTGAAGAGCCCGCGCGGCGACCTGCTCTCCAAGTACCACAAGGAATTCCAGGACATGACCGGCATCGAGGTCGGCTCGGAAATGGTCCCCGAACAGCAGCAGCGGCAGAAAGCCGTCATCGAATTCAATTCGGGGAATCCGAGCTTCGACGTGATCGCGCTGTCGTATCACGTGCAAAAGCGCCAGTTCGCCAAGAACAACTGGCTTACCGATCTCCGTCCGATGATCAACGACCGCTTGCTGGCCGATCCGAACCTCGATTTCGCCGATTTCGCCCAAGGCGGACTCAATTACGCGGTCGAGGCGGACGGCCGCGTGATGAGCCTGCCGCTCAATCTCGATCCCTGGGTCGTCTATTACAACAAGGAGCTGTTCGCCGCCAAGGGCGTCGCTTTCCCCAAGACGTTCGCGCAAATGATCGACGCTGCCGCCAAGCTCAACGATACGGGAAAGGGCGTGTCGGGCTTCGTCGGCCGCGGCCTGAAGAACGCCAACGTGCCGGTATGGACGAGCTTCCTGCTCGGCTACGGCGGCGGCTTCATCGACAAGGGCGGCAAGCTGATGACCGATAGCCCCGAAGCGATCGAATCGGCGAAGATGTACCAGACGCTGCTGGCCAAGTACGGCCCGCAAGGCGTGGCCGGCTACAACTGGAACGAGGCGCAGAGCCTGTTCCTCCAGGGCAAGGCGGCGATGTGGCTCGATGGCATCGGCTTCGCGCAGCCGCTCGAGGATCCGACCAAGTCGCGCATCGTCGGCAAGGTCGGCTACGGCGTGATGCCTGCGGGTCCGAAGCAGCAGGTCTCGGCGCTGTTTGCCGATGGCGAGGGGATTTCGACCTACAGCAAGAAAAAGGGCCCGGCCTGGTTCTATCTGCAATGGGCGTCGAACAAGGCCAACCAGACGCGGATGCTGCAGGCCGCGGCCGGTGCGCCGGTGCGCACCTCGGCCTACGCGGCAGCACAGGCGTCGAGCGACTTCAAGTCGCCGAAGGAGTGGGTCGAATGCATGCTGACCTCGGCCAAGATCGCGCAGCCGGGTCTGCCGATCATTGCCGCGGTGACCGAGTTCCGCGACACCTTCGGCATCGCGCTGACCAACATGATCAACGGCGCGGATCCGGCGGCAGAATTGAAGCGTGCGACGGCCGAGTTCCAGCCGGTCCTCGACAAGACCGAGAAAGCCTGACCGCAACGCCCGCGCTGTCCGGACGACGGCGCGGGCAGCCGCATCGGCTTTAGGCGATGAACGCCGCAGCGCCGACGCTCGTCACCCGCCCCGGCTTCCTCGCCCGGCGCCGGCGGGCCTATCTGTTGTTCGTCCTGCCGGCGCTGCTGGTCGTCGGCGCCGTCATCATCTTCCCCTGGGCGTTCACCGTCTGGATGAGCGCGTTCGACTGGAAGATCGGCTCGGTCGCGCATTTCGTCGGGCTCGACAACTACACGCAGCTCGCGACCAACACGCGCTTTCTGGAATCGATCCTTCACACGTTTTATTTCACCGTGCTGGCGGTGGTCTTCCCGCTGATCCTGGGTACGGCCGCGGCCCTGATCTTCCACCGCGAGTTTCCGTTGCGGGGCATGCTGCGCTCGATATTCACGATGCCGATGATGGCCACGCCGGTCGCAGTCGCCCTGGTGTGGACGATGATGTTCCATCCGCAACAAGGCGTGCTCAACTACTTGCTCAGCCTGGTCGGATTGCCGCCGTCGCTCTGGGTCTATTCGCCCACCTGGGTGATTCCGAGCCTCGTGCTGGTCGAAATCTGGCACTGGACACCGCTGATCATGCTGATCGTGCTCGGCGGGCTCGCCGCGTTGCCGACCGAGCCTTATGAAAGCGCGCGTCTCGACGGCGCCAGCGAATGGCAGCTGTTCCGTTACATCACCTTGCCGCTGCTGGCGCCGTTCCTGATCGTCGCCGCGGTGATCCGCACGATCGATGCATTGAAGGCATTCGACACGATCTACGTGATCAGCCAGGGCGGCCCCGGTACCGCGTCCGAGACGATCAACCTGTACCTGTATCTGCAGGCCTTCGCCTTCTACAACGTCGGCAATGCATCCGCAGTAGTCGTGGTCTTCTTCGTCATCATCCTGGCGCTCGCGCTGTTGCTGTTGCACGTCAGGGAGAAGGCCAAATGGACGTAGCCGCCGGACGTGCGGTGCCGGCGCCTGGTGCTGCGAGGGCGCGCTGGCGCAGGAAGCTGCGCAAGATCGGCTTCGGGCTGTCGGTCCTGGTCATCGTTTCGCCGGCGATCCTCGTATTCCTGTGGATGCTTTCGCTGTCGCTGAAAAACGAGATCGACAACCTCGCCTACCCGCCGGTATTCATTCCGAGCCAGCTGACGCTGCGGAACTTCGTCCAGGTCTTCGCCGAAAACTCGATGGGGCTGTATTTCTGGAACAGCATCGTCGTGTCGGGCCTCGCGACCCTGGTCGCACTCGCCATCGGCGTGCCCGCCGGATACGGCATCGCGCGCACGCAGGCGCACAAGCTGACTGTGCTGATCCTGATCGCCCGCATGACGCCGGCTCTGTCCTACCTGATTCCGCTGTTCACCGTGTTTCAGCTGCTCGGCCTCAACAATACGCGCACCGCGCTGGTCATCACGCACCTGGTGATCACCGTGCCGATCATCGTCTACGTGATGGCCGGGCATTTCGAGACGCTGCCGCGCGAGCTCGAGGAGGCCGCGCTGATCGAC
>DATNAR010000098.1:0-2515 GCA_035607385.1 Casimicrobiaceae bacterium | reverse complement strand
AAGCGATCGCGCGGCGCCACGAGCTGGATCCGGCACGCACCTTGTTCGTCCAGCAGAGTCCCGCGGCGATCGACGCCGGCGTGTTCCACAACGACGTGATCGCGGTGGGCAACGACGCGGTGCTGTTCTGTCACGAAAGCGCGTTCGTCGACCAGCAAGCATTGCTCGCCGATCTCGCCGCTGCCGTCGGCCCGACGTTCACACCGATCGTTGTTCCCGCGGCGGAAGTCAGCGTCGAGCGAGCTGTGGCGACGTATCTGTTCAACAGCCAGCTCTTGACGCGCGCCAGCGGCGGCATGCTGCTGGTCGCGCCGGCCGAATGCGCCGAGGATCCGTCGGTCGCCGCGTATCTGGCGCGGCTCATCGCCTCGGGCGGACCGATACGCGAAATCCTGAGCTTCGACTTGCGCCAGAGCATGAGAAACGGCGGCGGCCCCGCCTGCCTACGCCTGCGCGTCGCGCTCACCGCGGCCGAACGCGCGACGATCCGCGCCAACGTATGGCTGGACGATGCGCTGCATGCGGCGCTGGTCGCCTGGGTGGAGAGAAATTATCGCGACCGGCTCGCGCCATCGGATCTGGCCGACCCGGCGCTGCTCGTCGAAGGACGACGCGCATTGGACGAGCTGTCCACGCTGCTTCGCCTGGGCAGTATCTACCCGTTCCAGCGCAACGCTTGAATTCCGATCGGGTGCGAGCGGGTCAGTGCGCGTACCCGGCGAGCCGGAACAGCAGCGGAACTTCGAGCGTTTTCGCGTGCGAGACGCCATGCGCCCAAAGCCCGTCCTCGCCCCAGCAGTCGCCATGGTCGGCACAGACGATCACCGTCCCGTCGGCGAAACGCTCGAGCAACGGCACCAGCGTCGTATCGCAGTATTCGATGCATGCGATCTGCCGCCGCCGCGCCTCGGCGGCGTCGTTGTTGTCCCCGAACGGCACCGCCGGGTTGTAGGCGCGATCCCAGCTAGCGCCATCGTGCCAGTACGGAACGTGCGTTTCGGCGAGGTTGAGAAAGACGAATGATGGCGCGCCCGGCTTGACCTTCAACAGCGCGCCGTCGATCCATTTGATCTGTTTTTTCAAGTGGGCTCCGCCGGCGAAGCCGAAGGCGTCGAAGTCCGCGCTCAACACGCGGCCGGTCGGGAACTCGGGATTGAACCAGTTCACCGCACCGCTGCCGATCGTCCGGTAACCGCGATTCTTAAGACCATCGATGACGTTGCGTCCGGTCAGCGTCATCCAAGGCGCGACGACGCCGGGATCGCCGCCGCCGTCCATGCGAAAGATCTTGCCGTACTTCGGATTCACGTAGGGCTCGCGGCGCAGCGGGTCACCGGGCGTGAAGCCCATGAAAAAAGCGGCGTGCGAGGCGAAGGTGAAATGCGAGGGCGCCTGGGCGCGCACCAGCGGGCCGATCGCGCTCAGGTTCGGCGTCTTCGCCTCGACAAAGGCGTCGTAGCGGCACGAGTCGAGCGTGACGAACAGGATCGGTGGCAGCATGATGTTCGGGGCCGGCAGCGCGCCGTGGACGCGACCCGGCCGCGCATTTTACCGCAGCGGCCAGGCGAGCCGGCCTTGCGCCGGCTCGCGACTAGTCGATCAGCGGTTCGGGCAGCGAGCGGTGCCGGCGCACCGGCGACCAGAGCACGGCGGCCGCCGACAGCAACAGCCCGAGCATGCCGACGGCGAGCAGCGTCGACCGCAGGCCGATCTGGCTCGCCAGCGCGCCGCCGACCAGCGAGCCGATCGGCGCGGAGGCCACGGTGACAAAGCGCATCGTCGCCGTCATGCGGCCGAGCAGCCGGTCGGGCGTGATCGCCTGCCGCAGCGACAGATAATTGATCGCGTACAGGATCGCGCCGAAATCGAACACCAGCATCGCCGTCCCGAGCAGCAAGGTCGCGAGCCACGGCGGCCCGCTGATCAGGCCGTACGCCTGCCAGCCGAAAGCCGACAGGATCAGCCCGTGCACGATCACCGGACCGATACCGAAGCGCGCCGACAGCCGCTCGGCCGACGCCGACGCGAGCACGCAGCCGGCGCCGCCGAACACAAAACAGATGCCGATTGCACCGGCCGACAAGCCGAGATCGCGCGTCGCGAACAGGATCAGCACGGCGACCTGCATGTGATGCAGGAACTGCCAGGTTCCGGCCAGCCAGGCCAGACCCCAGAGCGTGCGGTTGCCCCAGACGAGCTTCAGGCCTTCGCCGATCTCGTGCCAGACGCCGCCGTTGCCGCCATCGCGCGCGACGTCGCTCGGCGCCTTGATCCGCCGCAGCATCAGGGCCGAGACGAAAAACGTCATCGCATCGAGCGCAATCGCGAACGGCGCGGTCAGCAACTGGATCAGGCCGCCGGCGATGCCGGGGCCGACCAGCGCCGCCGAGGTCTCGCCCAGCGTCACCTTGGCGTTGGCCTCGACCAGACGCTTGCGGCCCGCCATCTGCGCCAGCAGCACCTGATACGCGGCGCCGCCGACGACGTTTTGCATGCCGCACAGGAAGCCGACGGC
>DATNAR010000097.1:0-13856 GCA_035607385.1 Casimicrobiaceae bacterium | reverse complement strand
TAGCGATCGTCGTAATTCGGCGTCGTCAGGTCGGGAGGCACCTCGAGCGCCGGCGCCGACCCGGCGGACTTGTAGTCGATCTTCTTGCTCAGATTGAACGTCATCGACTCGCAGCCGGACAAGAGCACGGCCATGAGAGCGGCGGCAACGGCGGCGAGCGCGGGGCGCGGCAACCGCAAGGGGGAAAAACGATGCATGCGAATTCTCCTACAGGCAGCCCGCGCGCTTGAGTGCCGCGCGGACGGTATCGTGATATTGAGCAGCGAGCGGCGTCAACGGCAGCCGCAACTCCGGCGCGATCATGCGCATTTCCGCCAGGGCCCATTTGACCGGGATCGGGTTGGCCTCGACGAACAGCCTGGCGTGCAGCGGCATCAGCCGCGCGTTGATCTCGCGCGCCTCCTTGAGTTTTCCGGCCAGCGCCGCCGCGCACATGTCGGACATCGCGCGCGGCGCCACGTTGGCGGTCACCGAAACGACGCCGTGGCCGCCGAGCAGCATGTAGGCCAACGCGGTGTCGTCGTTGCCCGAGAGCAGCGCGAACGGCTTGTCTTTGGGCAGCCGGTCGATCAGGTCGACATGACGGACCAGGTCCGACGTGGCGTCCTTGATGCCGATGATGCCCGGCAGCTGCGCGAGGCGGAGCACTGCATCGTTGCCGATGTCGGCGACCGTCCGGCCCGGCACGTTGTAGATCAGCAGCGGCAGATCGACTTTTTCGGCGATCGTCCTGAAATGCCGGTACAGGCCTTCCTGCGACGGCTTGTTGTAATACGGAACCACCGACAGGCCCGCTGTAGCGCCGGCGGCTTTTGCGTACTCGGTCAGCGCCAGCGCTTCGGCGGTCGAATTGGCGCCGGTGCCGGCGATGATGGGCACGCGCCCGGCAGCATGGTCGATCGCGGTCTTGATCAGCAGGCAGTGCTCGTCGACGCTGACCGTCGGCGACTCGCCGGTCGTGCCGACGACGACGATGCCGGCGGTGCCGTTGGCGACGTGGAAATCGATGAGCGCGCGCAGAGCCTTTAGATCGAGCGCGCCGCCGGGCTGCATCGGCGTCACGATCGCAACGAAACTTCCGGTCAGCATCGAGGCCAATCTGCGAAAAGCGCCATTTTACCCGAATCGAAGCGGCCGATGCGCCACGGCGTCGCCGAAAGAGCCCGCTTTCCGCGCACGCCGCTATGCTGCGCCGCCGGCCTCAGGCGGCAGCAGCGGCGGCCAGCGCCGGCCGCGTCCCACGGCCGCAATGCGCTGCACGACCGCCGGACGAACGCCGCCGACGCGGCCCTGTTCGAACGCAACGATCGTCAGCCGTTCACGCAACAGCGAAAGCAGCTCGTCGGGGGCCAGCAGATGGTCGGGATTCGACGGCCGTCCGTAGACTTCGTTACCGACCGCGAACGTCTCGTACAGAAAGACGCCTTCGCTTTCCAGCGTGTCGAGCAACGCCGGCAGCAGCGGCCGGTGCAGATAGTTGGCGACGACGATGGCATCGAACCGCTGCCCCGACAAAGGCCACGGCCCGCCTTCGAGGTCCGCGGCGATCGTCATCACGCGCGGCAGACAGGCCAGCGCGGACAGCGCCTGCGCGTCGCGATCGACGGCGACCACAGCGCACAGGCGCGCGGAAAAGAATCGGCTGTGCCGGCCCTGCCCGCAGGCGAGATCGAGCACGCGCGCGCCCGGCAGGATCAGCGGGGCAAAGCGCACCATCCAGGCCGACGGCGCGCTGATCGCGCCCTCGGTCATCGCCTGGACCGGCGCGGTTTGCGCGGCGTCCTGGCGGGGGCGCTGACGTCGAGCGCGGTTTCCGCCGCGGCTTCCTCGATCAGCCAGTCGATGAATGCCTGCGCTTCCGGCCGCAAGGCCGACATCGTGCCGCGGACGATGAAATAGGAACGCGTGGTCGCATAGCGATTCGGAAACGGTGCCACCAGCCTGCGCTGCGCGAGGAGGCTGTCGATCAGCGGCACGCGGCCGAGCGCCACGCCCTGGCCGTCCAGCGCGGCCTGCATCACCTGATCGAAATGATTGAAGCGCAGCGATCCCGCCGAGGTGATTTCATCGATGCCGTTGGCAGCCAGCCAAACCGACCAGTTGAGCCAGGGAAAGCGGCCGCGTTCGTCGTCGATATGCAATAGAACGTGCCGGGCCAGATCCTCGGGACGCTTGAGCGGACGCGCGCGGTCGGCGGCGAGTGCCGGACTGCACACCGGGAGCAGCCGCTCGCCGAACAGACGCACCGCGCCCGGCGGCGCCATCGCGTCGGTGCAATAGCGCACCGCCAGGTCGATTCGCTCGCGGTCGAGATCGACGATGCGATTGTCGGCGGATATGAATACGTCGACGGCCGGATGGCGCGAGCGGAAGCGGGCCAGGCGCGGGATCAGCCACACCGAAGCGAACGGCTGATTGGTCGAAACGGTCAGCGGCAGAGCTTTTTGCTCGCGGCGGATCTTGGCGACCGCCTGCGCGAGCTCGTCCAGGACGTTCCTGGCGGTTGCCTGCAGGATCTGGCCGGCGTCGGTCAGCCGAAGCTCGCGGTGGCGTCGCTCGAACAGCGCGAAGCCTATCTGCTCTTCCAGCGTCTGCATCTGGCGGGAGAGCGCCGACTGCGTCAGAAACAATTCCTCGGCGGCGCGGGTAAACGAGAGCTGGCGCGCGGCCGCCTCGAAGCCTTTGAGCAGGTCGAGCGAGGGAAGGCGCGGCCCAGCGCGCGGCTTCGCTAGTGCGGTCTTTTCCATACCGAGGCCTCATGCAGCTTATGGCTTGGTCGCGCCGGCGCGCGGCACCCGGCGCGGTCCGCCGATACGGCTTTCCGGGCGCCCTCCGGCCGGCGCGCCGGTGCCGCGGATGCATGCCCATTATGCATCAGGAGCTGCAAGGGCCGGGCCCCGCGCCACGCGTCGGCGGCGCCTCTAGCGCGGAAGACGAATGCGGGGTTAGCATTCCATTTTCTCATGCAAGCCATGCGGCGAATTCGTTGGTCAAGCTGCCGCCCGGCGCCGATACTTCAGTTGCAAAGACCGACAACACCGCTCACGCAGCGATCGGCCGATGCATGAATCCTACGCATGAACCAGGAGATTGCAATGCCATTCGATCCGTCCGTCCCGCCACCCGGCCGCCGCGCGTACCTGCCGCAACGCGAATCGCTGATACTGGACAACGCCGAAGGAACGACGATTGCCGTCGACGCCGGATGCCTGTGGGTAACGATGCAGAGCGATCCGCGAGACATCGTCCTCTTGCCCGGCATGAGCTTCGAGATCGACCGCACCGGCCGCACGGTGATCGCCGCCGAAGAGGACTCGCGCTTCCGCCTGCTGTCGGAGGTCACGGCCACGAGCCGCGCCGTCGCCTGGCTCGCGCGGCTGGCGGCGCGCTGGACGCTCCGCCAGGCACGGCGCGTCGCGCCGTACTACTGACCCATCGCGGCTGCACGGGCGCGGCGGCCGCGTCCGGTCAGCGCTTGACGAAGCTCAGCTTGCCCGCTCTTGCCGCAACGTGCACGGTGTCGCCGGGACCGAAATCGCCCTTGAGGATTTCGGTCGCCAGCGGATTCTCGATCTGCTGCTGGATCGCGCGCTTGAGCGGTCGCGCGCCGTAGACCGGATCGAAGCCCTCCTGCGCGACCGCGGCCAGCGCCGCGGGGCTGACATCCAGCCGGATGTCCATCTTGGTCAGCCGCGCCTCCAGCGACTGCAGCTGGATCCTGGCGATCGATTCGATGTCCTTTTCGCTCAGCGCGTGGAACACGACGATCTCGTCGATGCGATTGACGAACTCGGGACGGAAATGCGTCTTGACCTCGGCCATCACCGCGAGCTTGATGACGCCGTAGTCGTCGCCGGACATCTGCTGGATCATCTGTGAGCCCAGGTTCGACGTCATCACGATCACCGTGTTCTTGAAATCGACGGTACGACCCTGACCGTCGGTCATGCGGCCGTCGTCGAGCACCTGCAACAGGACATTGAATACGTCGGGATGTGCCTTCTCGACTTCGTCGAGCAGGATCACGCTGTAGGGCTTGCGCCGCACCGCCTCGGTCAGATAGCCGCCTTCCTCGTAGCCGACGTAGCCGGGCGGCGCGCCGATCAGCCGCGCGACCGAATGCTTTTCCATGAATTCCGACATGTCGATGCGGATCAGGAACTGCTCGGAGTCGAACAGGAAACCCGCCAGCGCCTTGCACAGCTCGGTCTTGCCGACGCCGGTAGGACCGAGGAATAGAAACGATCCGTACGGGCGGTTCGGATCCGACAGACCCGAGCGCGAGCGCCGGATCGCATCGGACACCAGCCGCACCGCCTCGTCCTGGCCGACGACACGCCGATGCAGCGCATCTTCCATGTGCAACAGCTTCTCGCGCTCGCCCTGCAGCATTTTGGACACCGGGATGCCGGTCGAGCGCGATACCACTTCGGCGATCTCTTCCGCGCCGACCTGGGTCCGCAACAGCCGCGGCCTGGCAGCCTCTTCGCTTGCCAGCTTGCTGTCGGCCTTTTTGAGCTGCGCCTCCAGTTGCGGCAGCTTGCCGTACTGCAGCTCGGAGACCGCTTGCCAGTCGCCCTTGCGCTTGGCTTCCTCCATCTGCAGCTTGACCTTGTCGATCTCTTCCTTGATGTGCTGCGTGCCGACGACCTGGGCCTTCTCCGCCTGCCAGACTTCGTCCAGATCGGCATACTCGCGCTCGAGCCGCCCGATCTCCTCTTCGATGATGCCCAGACGCTTTTTCGACGCCTCGTCCTTTTCCTTTTTCACCGCCTCGCGCTCGATCTTGAGCTGGATCAGGCGGCGGTCGAGCCGGTCCATCACTTCCGGCTTCGAATCGATCTCCATCTTGATGCGCGCCGCCGCCTCGTCGATCAGGTCGATCGCCTTGTCGGGCAGGAAGCGGTCGGTGATGTAGCGATGCGACAGCTCGGCGGCAGCGACGATCGCCGGATCGGTGATGTCGACGCCGTGATGGATCTCGTAGCGCTCCTGCAGCCCGCGCAGGATGGCGATCGTGCTCTCGACCGATGGCTCGTCGACCAGCACCTTCTGGAAGCGCCGCTCGAGTGCTGCATCCTTTTCGATGTATTTGCGGTATTCGTCGAGCGTGGTCGCGCCGACGCAGTGCAGCTCGCCGCGCGCCAGCGCGGGCTTGAGCATGTTGCCGGCGTCGATCGCGCCTTCCGCCTTGCCGGCGCCGACCATCGTGTGCAGCTCGTCGATGAAGACGATCGTGCGGCCTTCGTCGGCGGCAATGTCCTTGAGCACGGCTTTGAGCCGCTCCTCGAATTCGCCGCGGTATTTGGCGCCGGCGAGAAGCGCCGCCATGTCGAGCGACAGGACGCGCTTGTTCTTGAGCGTCTCGGGCACCTCGCCGTTGACGATGCGCTGCGCGAGGCCCTCGACGATCGCGGTCTTGCCCACACCCGGCTCGCCGATCAGCACCGGATTGTTCTTGGTCCGCCGCTGCAGGATCTGGATCGTGCGCCGGATCTCGTCGTCGCGCCCGATCACCGGGTCGAGCTTGCCCTGGCGCGCGCGCTCGGTGAGATCGATCGTGTATTTTTTCAGCGCTTCGCGCTGGCCCTCGGCTTCCTGCGAATCGACGGCCGCACCCCCGCGTACCGCTTCGATCGCCGATTCGAGGGCTTTCTTGGTCAGCCCGTGCTCCTTCAGCAGGCGGCCGGTTTCGCCCTTGTCGTCGGCCAGCGCCAGCAGGAACAATTCGCTGGCGATGAACTGATCGCCGCGCTTGCTGGCGATCTTGTCGGTCAGGTTCAGCAGGTTGCCGAGCTCGCGCGAAACGCTGATCTCGCCGCCCTGCCCTTCGACCTTGGGCAGGCGGGCGATCGCTTTTTCGGTCGCGACTTTCAGCGCCGGGACGTTGACGCCGGCGCGCGAAAGCAGCGACGCAGTGCCGGCGTCGTCCTGCGTGAGCAGGCTGGCGAGCAGGTGCACCGGCTCGACAAAGCCGTTGTCGTTGGAAAGCGCCAGGCTCTGCGCGTCGGCGAGCGCCTGCTGCAGCTTGGTCGTGAATTTGTCGAAACGCATGAAACCGCCCTCGGGGCCCGTGTACCTGAGCAGAACATGGGGCAGGCAGCGCCGGTTTTCAAGCGGTTTGCGGGTTCCAAGCGGTTGATTGCGCGCGAATTACGGTCGGCGCGCCGGGTGGCAACCGCCGCCCGGCGCGCGTCGACCCAGGCTTGGGCTTACTGCCCGACGATAGACGGGCGCAGCGGCCCGAGGATGCCGAGGAGCTCGCCTTTTTCCTTGTCCGGCACTTTGAACTTGTCCAGGCTCTTGACCAGGTCGCCGACCAGCGCGTCGAAGTCGGCGTTGGTGACGCCCATGCCCGCGTGCGCGGTCTTCATGTCGCGGCCGGTATAGGTGCACGGGCCGCCCGTGGCGGCGCAGATCTGGTCGACCAGGTTCCGCTTCAGCCGCGGAATGTCGGTCTTGGCGAAATAACGGTTGATGCGATTGTCGGCCGCGACATTGCCGACAAAATCGTCGATCACGGCTACGATCGCGTCCTTGCCGCCCAGGCGATCGTACAGCGACTTTTGCTGCATCGGCATCATGCCCATGTTCTGGCAGGCGCTAAGAAGCAGCGCCATGCCCAGCAGGACCCCCAGCTTGCGCAGTATTGCGTTCATCTTTCTCTCCTCTACCGTCGTGGCAGCGCGGACGCGCTGTACCGCCCATATACGCTCGGACCGGGCCGCCGGATGCGCGGCCGCCTGTGTTAGGCTTTGCCGTCGCGTCCGCGATCGACGACTCATGCCGGACTCCGTACCGCCGTCCTCCCCGCCGCCGCCGCCGGCAGCCCACCGCAACGCCGGATTCGCGCAGATCGTCGGCGCGGTCTTCTGGAGCTTTTTCGGCATTCGCCGCAAGGCGGCTGGTGAGCGCGACATGGTGACGATCAAGCCGTTCCACGTCATCATCGCCGGACTGCTGGGCGCGGCGATTTTCGTCTTCGTCCTGATTGTGCTGGTCAGCGTCATCACCCATAAGGGCTAGCGCGAGGGCGCGTGGCCACGATCCTCTCGGCGTTGCGGCTCCCGGTGCTGGTTGCGCTTGCGGCGCTCGCATGCTGCACCGCCGCGCTTGCGCAGCACGAAGGCGCGCAGAACGGCGTCGACAGGCAGTCGTCCACCGCCGATCTCGTCTATGCCGGCGCGCGGCCGCGCCTGCTGCAGATTCGCACGCTGCTCGATTCGGCCGGCCGCCAGGCTTCGCTCGGCTCCGGGTTCCTGATCAGTCCCGATGGACTGGCGATCACCAATTACCACGTGGTGTCGCAATACGCGCTGGAGCCCGCCACCTACCGTCTCGAGTACGCAGCGCCCGATGGCTCGCATGGCGGGGTCAAACTGCGTGCGATCGATGTCGTCAACGATCTTGCCGTGGTCGAACTGGAGCCGCGCGAAGACAAGCAGAGCCGGCAGTTCTTCACCTTCGATGCCCGGGCGCTCAAAGGCGACATGCCCAAGGGCCAGCGCATCTATTCGATGGGCAACCCGCTCGACCTGGGTTTTACCATCGTCGACGGAACGTACAACGGGCTGGTCGAGCGCAGCTACAACGAGCGGATCCACTTTTCCGGAGCGATCAATCCGGGCATGAGCGGCGGTCCCGTCGTGACCGCCGACGGGGAGATCGTCGGCGTCAACGTGGCCAAGCATGTCGGCGGCGAGCTGGTGAGCTTCCTCGTGCCGGCGCGGTTCGCCAAGGCACTGGTCGACCGGGCGCGCAGCTCGCCCCCGCTGACGACCGCCGACAGCCGACGGGAAATCGGTGACCAGCTCGGCGCGTGGCAGGCCGGGCTGTACCAAGCGCTGGGCGAACAGGGATTCCGCACCAGCGCATTCGGCCCCTACGTCGCGCCGGAGAGCAATGCACCCTGGTTCACCTGCTGGGCCCGCACCAACGCCGATGTCCTGCCGAAACCGCGCGCGCTGGCGAGCACGACCAATTGCAGCATGCAGACATCGCTGTTCATCGCCGCAGACCTGCAGACCGGCCAGGTCGACATCGCGCATTCCTACGTGCGCAGCATCGACCTGAATGCATTTCAATTCAGCACGTTTCTTTCGCGGCAATACCAGCCTTCGTGGCTCGGCACCGGCGCCCGTGCGCCCAAGCGGCTCACCGCGCAGCAGTGCCACGAGGACTTCATCGAGGCCGCGACCGACGGCACGCACCCGATACTGCGGGCCGTATGGTGCGCGCGCGCCTATCGGGAATTCGAGGACCTGTACGACGTTTCGGTCGTCGCCGTCACGCAGGACCGCAGCCGCGAGGCGCTGATTTCGCGCCTGTCGATGCAGGGCGTCACTTATGGCAACGCGATGGCGCTGGCCAGACGCTTTCTCGGCGCCGTCGCGTGGGCGAAATGATCTCGGTCGAAGTTCTGTCGCGGCATCGCGATGTCGTGGCGCGGCATCGGTGCCAGGCGGCGGCAACGACCGTCGGACGCGCCTACGACAACGACGTCGTCATCGACGATCCGGCCGTCGCCGCCCACCATTTGCGCATTTTCCGCGACGAGGCCGGTGCGCTGATCGCCGAGGACCTGGGCAGCGCCAACGGACTGTTCGACGGCGACAGCGACCAGCGCTCGGCGCGCCTGGTGCTCGACGGCGATCGTCCTATCCGGATCGGCCGCACTTACCTTCGCGTGCGCGAGGCAAGCTATGCGGTGCCGCCGGAGCGCCGGCTTGCGCCGTCGGGAAGAGTCCTTCCGGCCGTGCTCGGGTTGTCCGCGGCGCTGCTCGGACTCGAGCTCGCCAACCTGTGGCTGGCCGAGACCTCGGAGCCCAAGACCGTCTACTATCTGCTGCCGCCGCTGGTCCTCGCGCTGCTGCTGCTCGTATGGACGACCGCGTGGGCGATCCTGTCGCGCATCTTCACCGGGCATGCCCGCTTCGACCGGCACCTGCGCATCGCCCTGATAGGCGTGCTCGGGTTCGCGCTGTTCGGCGAGCTGCTCGACTACGCCGCGTTTTCGCTGTCATGGCGCTGGCTGGCCGATTACAGCTACATCGCCAACTGGCTGCTGTTCGCGACGCTGTGCTTCTTCCACCTGCGCGAGATCGGGCCCAGCCGGCTGAAGGTAAAGGCGGCGACGCTGGCCGCGCTCGCTGCGGTGGCCATCGCGGCGCAGTCGGTCGCGCAGGCGGAAATGCGCTCGCGCTTCGGCCAGCAGTCTTACGTGCGCCACCTGAAGCCGCCGGCGCTGCGGCTGGCACCGGCGCAAAGCGAAGATGCTTTTTTTGCCGACGCAGCGCGCATCAGGGCCACGCTGGACAAGGCGCGCAAGGAACCACCGCCTGGCGGCGGCATCTTTCCGGCGCTCGACGAATAGCTCGCTGGACGGCAACGCTACGACGCGGCGATGTCGCCCAGCTGCGCGGCGGCGCAGCCGAGCTCCGCTTGCGTCGACAGCAGATCGGGACAAAGCCGGAGGATGTCGCCGCGGGAGTCGACGATCACGCCGCGGCGCTCCAGCTCGCGCGCCCATGCCCGCGCCTTGGCGCTGCGCGTGACGATGAACGCGCCGCGTTCGTCGCAACCGCCTTCGGCGCGCACGCCGCGCTCGGCCAGCAGGCCGACGAGCATGCGCTGCTGCGCCAGCGAATATTCGCGCAGCCGCGAGACGCCGACCGCCGCCGTGAACAGCTGGCCGGCGCGCGCCTGGTAGCAGGTCAGCACCGGCGGCGTCGATTCCAGCAGGGCGTCGCCGCCGGGGGCGAATTCCGGCGGATCGGGGCGCAGATAGTCGAACTTGTTCTTCTTGGCGAACCAGCCGATGTCGAGCGTGCTGAAGCCGCCATCCAGGTGTCGCGGATGCAGATACAGGTACCCGGCGCCGGGTCCCCCGCGCAAATACTTGTAGCTCGCACCGATCGCGAAGTCGGCGTCCAGCGCGCCGATGTCGACAGGCATAACCCCCAGCGAATGGTAGATGTCGAGGAGCACCCGCGCGCCGCCGGCGTGCGCGGCATCGATCAGTGCGGGCAACGCGGGCAGCAGCTGACCGGTGTTGAACAGCACCGTCGACAGGACGACCAGATCGACATCGTGGATCGCAGCCAGCAGCGAGTCCGGTTCGAACATTCCGTCGGCGCGAGCCTCGACGAACCGGAGCTCGATGCGCTTGCGCAGCGCGTATTGCCTGAGGATCAGGTCGATCGAATCGAATTCGCCGCGGGTCGCCACGACGCGCGGCGGTCGATCGTAGCTGTTCAGGATCGCGCGCAGTCCCTGGCCGGCGCTGGTCTTCGGCACGACGCAATCGGCGCGCGGCGCGTGCATCAGCGCAGCGAGCCGCGATCGATACGCACTGATTTCCGCCTGCCACGCGTCCCAGGCGTTGCCGAGCTGCGACTGCCAGAGCCCGACGGCCTCGGCGACGTCGGCCGCGGTCGCGTCCAGAGGCCGGCCGAGCGAATGGTTGGCGAGATAGATCGGGCGTTCGCGCGGCGCGAGCACGCGCGAGAACAGCGGCGCGACGTGGCGGGCAATGCCTTCCTCGGTCAGCGGACCGGGACCCATCGCGGCGACCGCCGCCGCAATCGTCGCCGCCGTATCGGCCCGCGGGCTCATGCGACCACGCCAGGCTTGCGGCCCGGCTGGCGACCGCGCTGCGTCCCGAAGAGCGGGGTCGCGCGCGGCAGCATCCCGTCGGCGCTCATGGCGCGCCGATCACCGTGCGCACATCGATGAGCTCGGGAAAGAACGTGTGCTCGAGGACGCGCCGCAAAAAGGCGACGCCGCTCGATCCCCCGGTGCCGCTCTTGTACCCGATGATGCGCTCGACGGTCTTCATATGGCGGAAGCGCCAGAGAGCGAAGCCTTCGTCGACATCGACCAGCTTTTCCGCCATTTCGTATGCGTCCCAGTACTGCTGCGGATTCTCGTAGATCGTCTTGAACACGTCGACCAGGGCCGCATTGCGCTCGTGCGGCAGTGACCAGTCGCGCTCGACACAGCCCGGCGGCACCGGCAGTCCGCGCCGCGACAGATGGCGCAGGAACTCGTCGTAGAGCGACGGCGCCTCGAGCAAGCCGGTCAACTCGGCATGGATGGCCGCGTCGTAGCTGAATATGTCGGCCCGGGCGCGATCCTTGTTGCCGAGGAGGAACTCGATCGCCCGGTATTGCGGCGACTGAAAGCCAGACGCGCTGCCCAGCGCCGGCCGGAACGCCTCGTACTCCGAGGGCGTCAGCGTTTCCAGCACCGCCCACTGCTCGAACAGCTGCTTCTGGATCAGCTTGACGCGCGCCAGGATCTTGAAGCAGGAATCGAGCTGGTCGGCGCGAACGAAGCGTATCGCCGCCTCGAGCTCGTGAATCATCAGCTTCATCCACAATTCCGACGTCTGATGCTGGATGATGAACATCATTTCGTCGTGGCGTGCCGGCGTGGCGCCCGAACCGGACAGCGGCTTTTGCGCGTCGAGCAGCGTGTCGAGGCAAAGATAGCCGGCGTACGTCAGGCGATCGCGCAGGTCGGTGACGATGCCCGGCTCGAGCTGATGCGGCATGGCGATAATCGCGTGGGATGACGGTGCAGTATAGGAAGCGCGATCGCGTGTGTCCACACGCGCGGAAGCGCGTGCCCGCTCTGCTAGAATCCGCGCATGCCGCATTGGCCCAATGCCACCGCGCGCGCGACGACATGCATCGGGGCGATCGCGCGCGCCGCGGCGCTTGCCGCCGGTGTGCTCCTCGTCGCGGCATGCGGCAGCAAGGCGCCGGTACGGCAGATCGCGCTGACCGAATGCCGGGTGCCGAAGCTCGCCGCCGCCGCGCAGTGCGGCACGCTCGAGGTCCCGGAGGACCGCGCGCGACCGGCGGGACGCCGATTGGCGATTGCCGTCGTCGTGCTGCCGGCGGCCACGCTGTCGCCGCGACCTGATCCCCTGATCATGCTGCCCGGAGGGCCGGGCCAATCGTCGGAAGCGCTTGCGCCGCTCGCGGGCGCGCTGACCGGCGTGCGCCGCAGTCGCGACATCGTGCTGATCGATCCGCGCGGCACCGGCAAATCGGCGCCTTTGCGTTGTCCTGCGCTCGCCCCGCGCGATGCCTTCGCTGAGCTGGCGCAAGAACAGACGATCGCCGCCGCGGCGCAGCGTTGCATCGCCGAATTGCGCGCGAGCGGCGACGCAGACCCGGCCCAGTACACGACGTCCGCGGTCGTGGCCGACGTCGACGCGGTCCGCATCGCGCTCGGTTACGACCGGATCAATCTGTGGGGCGGCTCGTATGGCACCCGCGTCGCGCAGGAATACCTGCGCCGGTATCCGCAGCATGTGCGCAGCGTCATCCTTGACGGCGCCGCGCCGCCCGCAATGCGAGTCGGCTTCGACCCGTGGCTGTCGCGCGAAGCAGCGCTCGACGAGGTGTTCGCCGCTTGCGCGGCAAGTCCTGCATGCCGGCAGGCCTATCCCGACCTCGACGCCATGCTGGCGCGCATTCGCACCGATCTCGCCCGCGAGCCCTCGATCGGCCTGCCCGATCCGCGCACCGGCGCGCCGCGTGAATTCAAGGCGTCGTTCGAGACGGTGATCGGTGCGCTGCAGGGTCTCGTCTATGCGCCGGAATCGGCGAGCCTGATCCCTGCCCTGCTCGCCCGCGCTGCCGCCGGCGACTACGCGCCGCTGGCGGCCGCAGCGATGCTCTTGAACGACGACGTCGCCAAAACGGTGAATCTCGCGCTGCACTTCGCGGTGAGCTGCGCCGAGGATGCGCCGCGCATCGACGCCGCGGAGGCGAGCCGCATGCTGACGCGGCTGCGCGCGCCGGAGCTGGCCCGGCGCGATCTCGCCGCCTGCGACGGCTGGCCCCGGCCGCCGGTGCCGCCCGACTTCTACGCTCCGGTGGTGAGCGACAAGCCGGTGCTGATCCTGTCGGGCGGCCTCGATCCGGTCACGCCTCCCGCTGCGGGCGAGGAAGTCGCCAGGACCCTTTCGCACAGCCGCCACATCGTCGCCGCCGGCTACGGGCACATCGTCTCGCCGCACGCCTGCGCACCGCGGTTGATCGACAAATTCGTCGAGGATGCCGGCTTCGCGAGCTTGCCGTCATCGTGCGTGACCTATTTCGCCGGCAGTGTGCGGCCGCCGCTGTACTCGTCGCTGCTCGAACCGCGATGATCGTCGTCGATGGCTTGGTCAAGACGTTCGGCAAGCGCGGCGAGATTCGCGCCGTCGACGGCGCGACGTTCAGCGCGGACGACGCCGCGATCACCGGACTGCTCGGGCCGAACGGCGCGGGCAAGACGACGCTGCTGCGCATGCTCGCGACGCTCATACCGCCCGACGCCGGCTTTGCATCGATCGACGGCCTCGATATCGTGCGCGAACGCGACGGCGTCCGCGGCCGCATCGGCGTGCTGTCCGACGCGCGCGGCCTCTATGCACGGCTGACCGCGCGCGAGAACGTGCGCTACTACGGCAGACTGCATGGTCTCGGCGGCACCGCACTCGAGGCGCGCATCGACGCGTTGCTCGGACAACTCGGGCTCGCCGCGCTCGCCGACCGGCGAACGCAGGGCTTCTCCCAGGGCGAGAAAATGAAAGTCGCGATCGCCCGCGCGCTGGTGCACGATCCGGCGACGATCATGCTCGACGAGCCGACCAGCGGGCTCGACGTCATGAGCATACGGGGCTTGCGCGAACAGCTCTTCGCACTTCGCGCGGCCGGGAAGTGCATCCTGCTGTCGACCCACGTCATGCAGGAAGTCGCCCTGCTGTGCGACCGCATCGTCATCCTCGGCCACGGCCGCGTGCAGGCCGCCGGAACCGGTGCCGAGCTCCTGGCGCGCACCGGCGAAGCTTCGCTCGA
>DATNAR010000096.1:0-3430 GCA_035607385.1 Casimicrobiaceae bacterium | reverse complement strand
GATGGCGACCGGAGGCTCGACCAACGCGGTGCTGCATTACCTCGCCATCGCCGCCGCGGCCGAGGTCGAATGGTCGATCGACGACTTCGAGCGCGTACGCCAGCGGGTGCCGGTGCTGTGCGACCTTAAGCCGTCGGGCCGCTTCGTCGCCGTCGATTTCAACGCCGCAGGCGGCGTGCCGCAGGTGCTCAAGATGCTGCTGGCGCACGATCTTATCGACGGCGACTGCATGACGATCACCGGCAGGACGATCGGCGAGGAGCTGGCCCACGTCGCCGACACGCCGCGGCGCGACCAGGAGGTGATCCGGCCGTGGGACCGGCCGATGTACGCGCAGGGACACCTGGCGATCCTCAAGGGAAATCTCGCGCCCGAAGGCTGCGTGGCCAAGATCACCGGCTTGAAGAGCCTGTCCATCACCGGGCCGGCGCGCGTGTTCGATTCGGAGCCGGCGGCGCTCGAGGCGATCATCGGCAAGAAAATCAAGCCGGGGGACGTGATGGTGATCCGCTATGAAGGCCCGAAAGGCGGTCCGGGCATGCAGGAAATGCTGGCGCCGACGTCGGCATTGATCGGCCAGGGTCTGGGCGAGAGCGTCGGACTGATCACCGACGGCCGGTTTTCGGGCGGCACCTGGGGCATGGTCGTCGGCCACGTCGCGCCCGAGGCCTACGTCGGCGGCACGATCGCGCTGGTCGAGGAAGGCGACTCGATCACAATCGACGCGCACCGGCGGCTGGTCCAGCTCAACGTCGGCGAGGCCGAGATCGCCGCGCGCCGCGCGAAGTGGTCGCCGCCCCCGCCGCGCTACACGCGCGGCGTCCTGGCCAAGTACATGAAGCTGGTATCGACCGCGAGCCGGGGAGCACTGACCGACGCAGGCTAGTTGGCCGTTCGCCTTTCGCCGATACTGCGAGGGTTTTTCGACCCCGCAAGGAGACACGGCGATGATCTACTGGCTCGCGCTCGGCGGCGCGATTGTGCTCGAAGTGGCTGGAACGACGTCGATGAAGCTGTCCCAGGGCTTCAGCCGTCCGCTGCCCTCGCTGTTGCTGTTCGTGTTCTACGGGATGTCATTCACGCTGATGACGTTCGCGGTCAAGAAGATCGACATGAGCGTCTCCTATGCGATCTGGTCGGGCGTGGGCACGGCGCTGATCGCGCTGATCGGTTTCGGGTGGTTCAAGGAACCACTGACGACGCTCAAGATCGTAAGCATTGTGCTCATCGTCGCGGGCGTATTCGGCCTGAACGCCGGCGAGCGCGCCGGCTAAAGTCGCGGCGGCCGTTCCCCTTTCGAAATGCCGCGGCACAGGAGACATCGATGCGGCTGATCCCCCGGGGTCTGGTCCTGATCGCCCCGCTGGCGCTGCTCGCGGCATGCGCGACGGCGCCGGTCGGGCCGCCGGTCGCCCCGCCGCGATTCTTCGTCGGCGACCATTGGCAATACCGGGTAATCGATAACATGCGGCGCGGAGCCGTCTCGCAGATCGACGCCGAGGTGGTGGCGCTGGCCGGGGACGTTGCAACGCTGCGTGTGGTCAAGCTTGACGGCGGAACGCGTTCGGAATGGACCGATGAAATCGAGGGCGGCGGAGGCTTGCGTGCGGGGATGCTGGACGACTCGCCGCGGCGCTTCACGCCGGCCGCCGCGCTGCTCGCGTTTCCGCTCGAGCAGGGCAAGACCTGGCGCCAGACCGTCCCCACGTTTCGCGGCGATATTCAGCTGCCCGACCAGATTCTGATCTACGGCGACGTGCAGGGCCGCGCGCCGGTCACGGCGCCGGCCGGCAGCTTCGACGCCATCCAGATCTATCGCGTCGTCCAGCTCGACGACGCCTCGTTCTGGCGCAGCCGGACGATCCGCCGCGACCGCGTCTGGTATGCGCCCGAAGTCAAAGGCCCGGTGCGCGAAATGCGCGAAGCGCAATATTTCGAGCACGGCGACATCGACGCCACCGCGGTCTATACCGAGCGGACGATCACCGAGCTCGTATCGTTTCGACCGGGACGCGCGTAGCGCCGTCCTCCGGGCCGGCGGCCCCGCCTTGCCGGCGACTCGGGTCTAGAGGCCCAGGCGCTGCCAGATGATCGTCGTCAGGCTCGCCTGGTTCAGCGTATAGAAATGCAGGCCCGGCGCGCCATGCGAGAGCAGGCCGTCGCACAAGTCGGTGACGACGTCGAGGCCGAAGGCGCGAATCGCCGCGCTGTCGTCGCCAAAGCTTTCGAGCTTGTTGCGGATCCAGCGCGGGATCTCGGCGCCGCAGGCATCGGAAAATCGCGCGAGCTTGGTGAAGCTGGCGATCGGCATCACGCCGGGCACGATCGGCACGTCGATGCCGAGCGCCGCGGCCTCGTCGACAAAATGATAATAACTGTCGGCGTTGAAGAAATACTGGGTGATCGCCGAGTTGGCGCCGGCATCGAGCTTGCGCTTGAAGTTCGCCATGTCGTCGCGCGGATTCCGGCACTGCGGGTGGTATTCCGGATAGCAGGCGACATCGATATGGAACCAGTCTCCGGTCGTCTCGCGGATGAAGGCGACCAGCTCGTTGGCATAGCGGAATTCGCCGACGTCGGCGCTGCCCGACGGCAGGTCGCCGCGCAGCGCGACCAGATGCCCGATGCCGTGCTCCCGGTAGGTCGCCAGAGTCGCGCGCACCGTTTCGCGCGTCGAGCCGATGCAGGAGATGTGCGGCGCGGCACGCTGGCCGCTCGCCTGGATGTCGAGCACCGCCGCGAGCGTGCGATCGCGCGTCGAGCCGCCGGCGCCGTAGGTCACCGAAAAGAATTTCGGGCCGAGCTGCGCGAGCTGTGCCCGCGTCGCGGACAGCTTCGTCACCCCTTCCGGCGTGGCCGGCGGAAAGAATTCGAAGCTGAAAATGCGGTCGCTGGCTCCGCTCATCGCCCGCCGCCCGCTACGCTTTCTTCGGCAGCAGCAGCGCCGACAGCGCCCACGAGATGATGCTGTACAGGATCGCGCCGATGACCGCCGACCAGAAGCCGGCGACGTGGAAACCCTCGATGAACGAGCCGACGAACCAGAACAGGAGGCCGTTGATGACGAAGATGAACAGTCCCAGCGTGAGCAAGGTCGCGGGCAGCGTCAGCAAGACCAACACCGGGCGGATGAAGGTGTTGATCAGCCCCAGCACCAGCGCGGCGATAAGCGCCGAGACGATCGAATCGACCTTGATCGACGACATGAGGTAAGGCAGCGCAAACAGCGCCGCCGCATTGATCAGCCAGACGAGCAGCAGACGCATATTTGGTCTCCCAGTTCGAAGCATTGCGACGCGGCGAAAGCAACCCGGACGCGATGCCCGGCGTGTTGACCGCGAGCGAAGCTTACGGTCGAACACGCCGGCACGGCATGACCGTCGCGAATTTTGCGACGGTCGATGCCGCTCGCGACGACGCTTTCAGTATC
>DATNAR010000050.1:0-14298 GCA_035607385.1 Casimicrobiaceae bacterium | reverse complement strand
CTCGCGAAGTGCCGCAGTCCCTGCTTGCGTTGCGCCGGACACACGAGACCGCCGGTGCAGCGTGCGATCGCCTCGTCGGGCAGCCGCACGACCGCCGAGCCGCATTCGGGGCAACGGGTGGGCATCACGAATTGCCGCGTCCGCGCCGGACGCTTGTCGGTCAGCACGCGCGCCACTTCGGGGATGACGTCGCCGGCGCGGCGCACGATCACGGTGTCGCCGATGCGGACGTCCTTGCGCCGGATCTCGTCCTCGTTGTGCAGCGTCGCATTGGTCACCGTCACGCCGCCGACGAAGACGGGCTTCAGGCGCGCGACCGGCGTCAGCGCGCCGGTGCGTCCGACCTGGACGCCGATGTCGAGCACTTCGGTCGGCACCTCCTCCGCCGGGAACTTGTGCGCGATGGCAAAGCGCGGTGCGCGCGAGACGAAGCCGAGCCGGACCTGCTGCTGGAAATCATTGACCTTGTAGACGACGCCGTCGATCTCGAACGGCATCTCGCCGCGCCGCTCGCCGATGCGCCGGTAATAGTCGAGCATTCCGTCGAGACCCTGCACGACCGCGCGCTCGCGGGCGACGGGAAAGCGAAACCCGGACAGCCACTTCAGCAACGCATCGTGCGTCCGCGGCGGCTCGATGCCGCCCCACTCGACCGCGCCGACGCCGTAGGCAAAAAACACCAGCGGACGACGGGCGGTGATCCGCGAATCGAGCTGGCGGAGGCTGCCGGCCGCGGCGTTGCGCGGATTGACGAAGACCTTTTCCCCGGCGGCGGTCTGCGCGGCATTCATCGCCGCGAAGTCCCGCCGCAGCATCAGCACCTCGCCGCGGACCTCGAGATAAGGCGGAAACCTGCCGGCGAGCTTGAGCGGCAGCGCGCGCACCGTCCTCAGATTGGCGCTGACGTTCTCGCCGGTATAGCCGTCGCCGCGCGTCGCGCCGACAGTGAACACGCCTTTTTCGTAGGCGAGGCTGATCGCGAGGCCGTCGAATTTGGGCTCGGCCGCATAGTCGATCCGGGCGACGCCGAGCGCCTCGCGCGCCCGCCGGTCGAAGGCCTCGACTTCGCTGGCGCTGAAAGCATTGTTCAACGACAGCATCGGCAGTCGGTGCGTCACCGGCTGGAATTCGCCGGCGGGCTCGGCGCCGACCCGCTGCGTCGGCGAATCGGGCGTCGCGAGCCCCGGATACTCGCTTTCCAGCGCCTGCAGCTCGCGGAACAGCCGATCGTACTCGGTATCGCTCACCGTCGGCGCATCGAGCACGTAGTAGGCGTGGTTGTGGGCGTCGAGCGCAGCGCGCAGCGCCGCAGCGCGCTCGGCAATCTTCGAGGGGACGGCGACGCGCGCCGGCACGGACGGAAACCTAGCCGAACAGCCGCAGCGCGCGCGGGCCGCCCGGTTCGATGTTGGCCTCGCGCAGCGCGGCCGCGGTGGCCTGCACTTCGCCGCGAATCGATGCCAGCGACGCATCGTTCAGCGGCCGTCGATTGTCGTCGACCAGCACGCCTTCGAGCGTGTGCGCCATGCGCTTCGCCGCAAGCCGCATCTGGTCGAAGACGCGCACCGGATCGGCGACGCGCGGCACGTCGAGCAGCAGCACGATGCCCGGTGTCGACAGCTGCCGCAGACTTTCGACCGTCAAGGCTTCCTGGCGGTAGTTCTGAAGACTGTACAGGGTCGCACCGCCGTCATCGAGATAATCGAAGCTGCCGGTGGCGTTCAGTCGAAAACCCGCGGCCTCCGCCACCCCGCGCAGACGCGTTCCGGCGATCTGCCCATGCTCGCTCTTGAGTATCGTCAAGCCGACCTGAACGTCGAGGTCGGCGCAGAAGCGGTCGAGCTCCGCGCCGCGCCCGGCTTCCGCCGCTGGATCGGGCAAGGCAAACGCCGCGGACAGTGCCGATCCCGTGCGCGCCACTGCGCTGAGAAAGCGCTCGACGTCCTGCCGCGACACGGCGCCCGCGCGATTGGCGAGCAGCAGGCAGGCGGCAATCTCCTCCCAGGGTCCGCCGCGCGCACCCTCGATCGACTGCCAGGGCAAGTCGCGGCCGCGCCGGCCCAGCCACCGGCTGGGCTTGGCGAATCCGGCGGCGAGCGCATCGGCCAGCGCGTCGCCGCGCACCGGTTGCTGCGGTTCGAGATGCACGACGCACTCGATGTCAGCGTCGGGCGCCGTGCCGGGACGCTCGGCGCGCGTCGCGGGCAGGACGTCAGGCAATGGCTCGATCGCTTCGGACGCCATCGGCGGAAGATCGTCGGGCTCGTCGGTCTGGATGGCCGCGCTCGAGGCCGCCGTCTGCCCGCGCAGCTGCGGCTCGACCCGGTCGCGCTCGAGCGGCGCGTCTAAAGGCTGGCCAAACGCCGACTCGATGCGGCGGCGCGCCCGGCGTTCCTGCGCCCAGTTGTACAGGATGACGATGGCGACGAGCGCGACGCCGGCGGCGAGCAGCCCGAGAAACAGCGGGTTCATTTCCACAGATCGCGCCTACTGCGGCACCGTCTCCGCCAGCTCGAGCGCTTCGGCGATATCGACGGCCACCACTCGCGAGACGCCGGGATCGGCCATCGTGATCCCGATCAGCTGATTCGCCATTTCCATCGTGATTTTGTTGTGGCTGATGAAAACGAACTGGGTGACGTCGGCCATCGTCCGCACCAGCGCGCAAAAGCGGTCGGTATTGGGATCGTCGAGCGGCGCATCGACCTCATCGAGCAGGCAGAACGGCGCGGGATTGAGCTGGAACAGCGCGAAGACGAGCGCGATCGCCGTCAGCGATTTTTCGCCGCCCGAAAGCAGGTGAATCGATGTGTTGCGCTTGCCTGGAGGCTGCGCGACGACCTGAACGCCGGAATCCAGGATTTCCTCGCCGGTCAGCAACAGCCGCGCCTGGCCGCCGCCGAACAGCGTCGGAAAGAGCTTGCCGAAATTGACGTTGACGGTGTCGAACGTCTGCTGCAGCAGCGCGCGCGACTCGCGATCGATCTGCCGGATCGCACTCTCCAGCGTCGTCATCGCTTCGGTCAGGTCCTGCGCCTGCGCATCGAGATAGCTTTTGCGCTCGCTCGCCTGGGCAAGCTCGTCGAGCGCGGCGAGATTGACGGCGCCCAGCCCGGCGATCGCCTGCGTCAGCCGCTCGATCTCGGCGGGCAGGGTGCTGGCGCGGCCCCAGGCCTTGAGGCGCTCAGGCAATTCAGCGAGCTCGGCGTGCGCTTCGGCGAGTTGCTCGGCATATTGCGCTCCGGACAGCTCGGCCGCCTGCTCCTTGAGCCTCACCTCCTCGATCCGGCTGCGTGCCGGCTCGAGCTTCTGATCGGCGGCAAGGCGCAGCTCGTCGGCGGCGCGGAGCTCCGCGCCGATGGCCTCGAGACGATCCCGCGCGGCCGCCAGCGCCTGCTCCGCGCCGCCGCGCGTGACCAGCTGCGCCTGCAACGACTGCTCGACCGGCGTCCAGTCGATCTGCTGCCGTTCGGTTGCCAGCTGCGCGAGCAGCGCCTCCTGCTGGGCCACCTGCGCGGCGATCGCCTCGCGTCGCCGGGTGAGCTCGGCGATGCGCTCGCGACACGAGCGCTCGGCGAATCCGGCTTCCTGCGCCGCGCGTTCCGCCGTTCGCGAGCGCTCGCGCCCTCGCGCCAGCGCGACTTCGGCTTCGTTGCACGCGTGGCCCGCGCGCTCGCGCGCGGCCCTGCGCTCGCCAAGCCGCGTGCGCTGCTGGGCAACCTCGGCATCGATCGCCGCCATGGCCTCGTGCTCGGTGCGTTCCTCGCCGGCGAGCGCCGCGAGCTCGTCGGCGATTTGCGCCCGTCTGCGCTCGGATGCCTCCGCCACCTGCTTCAACTGCAGCAGCTCCAGTTCGAGATCATGGCAGCGGCGCTGCTGCGACGACAGCGCCATGCTCTCGCCGTGATATTCCTGCTGTCGCGCCTTGAGCTCGCTTTCCGCGGCTTCGCGCGCGCTCGCCGCGGCGGCGGTCGCCGCCCGCGCCGCGCGGATCGCATGGCCGAGCTCGGCGAGCTCACGCTGCCGCGCGAGCACGCCGTGCAGGTCGCTGTCGGGTGCAAAGAAGCCGACCGACTGCGCGGTCACGACGTGGCCGGCCGGCGTCACGAAAGCCTCGCCGACCGAAAGCGATCCGCGATCGCGCAGCGCCGCGGCAAGATCGTCGCGGCAGCGCATGCCGGCCAGCCAGTCGCCGAGCACGCGGTCGAGCCCGGCGCCTGCGCCTTTGACCTTGCCCAGCAGCGCGTCGCTCGGTTCGCTATCGCCCTGCCGCGCGCCTCCGGGCGCGTAGGCGGCGATGCGTCCCGGCAGCGCGACGTCTCGATCGGTCCATGCGGCCGCGGCATCGAGCGCCGGCAGCTCGAGCGCATTGAGTCGCTCGCGCAACACGCCTTCGAGCGCGTCTTCCCAGCCGGGCTCGATATCGATCTGCTGCCACAGCCGACGGGCACGATCGAGACCGTGCGCGGCGAGCCACGCCGAAGCATCCTTGCCACTGCCGATCTTGGCCTGCAGCGCCTGCAGCGCCTGGGCGCGGGCTTCCCGCTCCGCCAGGCCGCTGCTCGTCGCCTGCCATTCGTCGCCCGCCGCGCGATGCGCCTCCTGCAGCGCCTGCACGACCGCGTTGAGCGCGGCGAGACTTTCCTCGCGCCCGGCCAGGTCGGCGCTTTCCTGCTCCAACTGGTCGGTGACGAGCGCGATCTGATCGTTGACCGGCGCGGCCAGCTCGCGCATCTCGGCATCGAGCCGCTCGCGCCGCTGGGCGAGCGCACCCAGAAGCTTCGCGGCGCTCTCGCGCCGCGTCGCGGCCAGCTGGATCGACTGCTCGATCTCGGTCTCCTGCCGCTGGATCTCGGCCAGCGCGCGCGCTGCCTCGGCC
Source organism: Casimicrobiaceae bacterium (assembly GCA_035607385.1). GTDB lineage: Bacteria > Pseudomonadota > Gammaproteobacteria > Burkholderiales > Casimicrobiaceae > PALSA-1003. Next base: position 9,419 of record DATNAR010000050.1, on the reverse strand, counting down.
ACCGCCGCCTCGAGCGCCGGCAATGCCGCCGCCGCGGCGCGTTCCTCTTCGCCGGCGGCCTCGCGCCGCGCCAGCGCGGCCTCGACCTCGCGCTCACCGGCTGCCGAGTCGCTCGCGATCGCGCCGAGCTGCGCGGTGAAGGCGGCGATTTGCTCGGTGATCTGCGCGACCTGCTGCGACAGCCGCCCTTCGCTCTCGCGGGCGAACTGCAGCTGCTGCTCGAGCCGGGTGACCTCGGCGTTTGCTGCGTAGAACGCGCCTTGCCGTTCGTGCAGCGCGTCGCCGGCCTTGAAGTGCTCGGCGCGCAGCGTCTCGAGGCGGTTCTCCGCCGCGCGCAGGTCGGCCTGCAGCGCTTCAAAGCCGGCCGTCAGATTGGCGATCTCGTTCGAGTGCCGCTCGCGCACGCGGACCGCATCCTGTTGCTTGGCGTACCAGAGCATGTGCTGCGACTGCTTGAGGCTCGTTTCGAGCTCGCGGTATTCGGTCGCGACCTTCGCCTGCGCGTCGAGCCGCGAGATCTGCGCGCCGAGCTCGCCACGGATATCCTCCACGCGCGACAGGTTCTCGCGCGTGTCGGCGAGCCGTCCTTCGGTTTCCTTGCGCCGCTCCTTGTACTTGGATACGCCGGCAGCTTCTTCCAGGAAAATGCGCAGCTCCTCGGGCTTGGCCTCGATGACACGCGAGATCATTCCCTGCTCGATGATCGCGTAGGCGCGGGGGCCGAGACCGGTGCCGAGGAACAGATCGTGTATATCGCGGCGGCGGACCGGGATGTTATTGATGTAGTAGGTCGAGTCGCCCTCGCGCGTCAGCACCCGCTTGATCGAAAGCTCGCCGTACTGTCCCCACTGGCCGCCGATGCGCCCCTGGCTGTTGTCGAAGAAGAGCTCGACCGACGCACGGCCGACCGGCTTGCGGTCGCCCGCGCCGTTGAAGATCACGTCCTGCATCGATTCGCCGCGCAAGGCGGACGCCTTCGATTCGCCGAGCACCCAGCGCACCGCGTCGATCACATTGGATTTGCCGCAGCCGTTCGGTCCGACGATGCCGACCAGCTGCCCCGGCGTCGCGATGGCGGTTGGATCGACAAAAGACTTGAAGCCGGCCAGCTTGATCTGTGTGAGGCGCAATTCGAATTCTTCTGGACTTGCGCGGCGCGGCCTGGTAAGGAGCGCCGCCGGGTTGAGCGACTCGGGTCAGCTTTTCCGGCCGGCATCCGGCGGCTGCTCGCCCGATGCCGCGAACAAGGGCGAATTATAGCCGATTCGACGCCCGGACCTTGGGCTGGCGGGCGCGGTTTACGCCGTGTCGAGGACGGGGCTGAGACGGCCTTCCTCGACGGCATGACAGGCCGCCATGGCACCCGCGCCTGACGTCGGCGCACGCTTCAAAACCGGCGTCTCGACGCGACAGCGCTCGTTCGCGTAGGGACAACGCGGGTGAAACGCGCAGCCCGGCGGCGGCTCGAGCGGGTTGGGCACTTCGCCGGCCACCGCGGTGCGCGGCTTGCCGGTCAGCGAAAGGTCCGGCACCGCCGCGAGCAGCATCCGCGTATACGGATGCTGCGGCGAGGCGAACAGCTCGCGCGTCGGCGCGAGCTCGACGATGCGGCCCAGGTACATGACGCCGACGCGATCGGCGACGTGATGCACGACCGCGAGGTTGTGCGAAATGAAAAGGTAGGTAAGGCCCAGCTCGCGCTGAAGACGCCGCATCAGGTTGAGCACCTGGGCCTGCACCGAGACGTCCAGCGCGGACGTTGGCTCGTCGCACACCAGGAACGCCGGATTGGTCGCCAGCGCCCGCGCGATCGATACGCGCTGCCGCTGTCCTCCGGAGAACTGGTGCGGGTATTTGGCGCCGTCGGCGCCGGCCAGCCCGACCTGCTCGAGCAGCGCAGTCACTCGCGCGTCGATCTCGCGCGGCGTTTGCGCGATGCCGTGCGCGCGGATCGGCTCGGCGATGATGTCCGCCACCCGCCAGCGCGGATTGAGGCTGGCGTAGGGATCCTGGAAGATCATCTGCATCGTTCGCCGCAGCGCGCGCTCGGCGTCGCTGAAGTCGATGCGGCGGCCGGCAAACCGGATTTCGCCCCGCGTCGGCTGGTACAAGCCGACGATCAGGCGCGCCACCGTCGACTTGCCGCAGCCCGATTCGCCGACCAGTCCCAGCGTCTCTCCTTCGGCGATCGTCAGGCTGACGCCGTCGACCGCCTTCAGGATCTGCCGCGGCTTGCGTTCGATCATCCGGTTGAGCCAGGGCAGCGAAACGTCGAAATAACGGGCGACATCGATCAGCTCGAGCAGCGGCGTGCCTGCGTGATCCCCCAAGCCTCGCGGCAGCGTCGGCAGGACCGGCCGTTGCCCCGCGCTCAACGCGGCGGAGCCCGCGCCCGTGGATGGCTCGACGCTCATGCGACGGTCTCCGCGCTCGCGTGCAGCCAGCATGCCGCCAGACTGGTGGCGGCGCGCAGGAGCTCGGGCCGCTCGACACGACAGCGGTCGAAAGCGTATGCGCAGCGCGGGTGAAACGGACAGCCGGCGGGTATCGCCGTCAGGCGCGGCATCGCGCCGTCGATCTGGGCCAGTTGCTCGCGCTCGTCGACGATCGAGGGAATCGAGCCCATCAGGCCGCGCGTGTACGGATGCTGCGGCTGGTGGATGACATCGGCGACCGGCCCGATCTCGACGATGCGGCCGGCGTACATCACCGCCACCCGATCGGCGGTTTCGGCGATCACTCCCATGTCGTGGGTAATCAGCATCACTGCGGTGCCATGGTCGCGACACAGCCTTTTCAGCAGCGCAATGATCTGCGCCTGGATCGACACGTCGAGCGCCGTCGTCGGCTCGTCGGCGATGATCAGCTTGGGTTTCGCGGCGAGCGCCAACGCGATCACCACCCGCTGGCGCATGCCGCCCGAGAACTGGTGCGGATAGTGATCGATGCGCCGCTTCGGCGCGGAAATGCCGACCTCGGCAAGCAGGTCCAGCGCGCGCTGGCGGGCCTCTCCCGGCGACATGTCGAGGTGCGTGGTGATCGTCTCGATCAGCTGGCGGCCGATCGTGTACAGCGGGTTGAGCGAGGTCAGCGGATCCTGGAAGACCGCGCCGATCTCGCGGCCGCGAACCCGACGCATCGCCTCCGCCGGCAGATTGTCGATGCGCCGCCCATCGAGTAGCACCTGGCCGGCACCGATGCGGCCCGGAGGGTCGATCAGCCCGATGATCGCCGCGCCCGTCAGCGACTTGCCCGCGCCGGATTCACCGACGACGCCGAGGACTTCCCCGGGCGCGATGGCAAAGGAGACGTCGTCGACCGCCACCAGCAGGCCGCGGCGCGTCGGAAATTCGACCCGAAGGCGCTCGACCGAGAGCAGCGCCATCTATTGCAGTCTCGGATTGAGCGCGTCGCGCAGCCAGTCGCCCAGCAGGTTGATCGCGAGCACCATGATCACCAGCGCCGCTCCGGGGAAGATCGTGATCCACCACTCGCCGGAGAACAGGAAATCGTTGCCGATGCGTATCAGCGTGCCCAGCGACGGCTGGGTGGGCGGAACGCCGACGCCCAGGAACGACAGTGTCGCTTCGGTGATGATCGCTGTCGCGATGTTGATCGTGGCGAGCACGAGCACTGGGCCGAGAACGTTCGGCAGCAGATGATGCTGCATGATGCCCAGCGGCCGTATGCCGATCACCCGGGCGGCCTGGATGTACTCCTTGTTCTTCTCGACCAGCGTCGATCCGCGAACCGTGCGCGCATATTGGACCCAGTTCGATATGCCGATCGCGAAAATGAGCACGAACAGCGCGATCGGCCCGCCGTGCGTTTCGCGCGGTAGGACCGCCCGCGCGACACCGTCGATCAGGAGCGCGATCAGGATCGCCGGAAACGAGAGCTGCACGTCGGCGATGCGCATGATGAACGCGTCGATCTTGCCGCCGACGTAACCCGCGATCAGTCCGAGGCTGACGCCCAGCACCATCGCGAAAATCACCGACGCGAGGCCCACCAGCAGCGAAATTCGCGCGCCGAACATGATCGCCGACAGGACGTCGCGCCCCTGGTCGTCGGTGCCGAGCAGATAGCCGGGCTTGGCTCCCGCCATGCCGTGCGGCGGCGACAGTGCGTCCAGCAGGTTCAGCGTCGCGAGATCGAACGGGTTGTGCGGCGCCACCCACGGAGCGAACATCGCGCCGGCCAGGCATACCGCCAGCACTGCGGCGGACACCAGCGCGACCGGCGAACGGCGGAAACTGTACGCGAGGTCGCTGTCGCGCCAGCGCGCAAGGCGCGAAGCGCGGGCGCTCGCCGCCGTGGTCATCGCCATCCGTCACCCCGGCGAAGGCCGGGGTCCAAGCAGCGCTGGCTGCGCCTGGGCGCTGCCTGAATTTGACGCAATGGGATCCCGGCTGCCGCCGGGATGACGCCGGGCCCCAAGCCGCGCCGAGGCGCGGCTCGGTCCGGCGTCACTTGACGACGGTCCACTTCAGCTGGTTGATGTTGTCGGCCAGTTGCACCAGCTCGATGTTCTTCTTGACGCCCCAGGCGAGTGCCTGCTGATGCAGCGGCAGCGTCCCGAATTCCTCGCCGTGGATCTTGAACAATTCCGAGATCATCGCATTGCGCTTGGTCTGGTCGAGCTCGCTGGCGATCGCCTTGCCCAGCTCGTCGACGCGCTTGTTGCTGTAGCTGCCGAGGTTGAACAGCCCCTGCCCGTTCGGCGCGGGTGTCATCAGCAGCGCGAAGATGGCGTTCTGGGCGTCGTACGAATCCGGCGTCCAGCCAAGCATGTAGAACGAGGTGTTGCGCGAGAGAATCTTCGGAAAATACGTGACCTTCGTCTCGGCCATCAGGTTCACCTTGACGCCGATCTGCGCCAGCATCGCGGCGATCGCCTGGCAGATCGCCGCGTCGTTGACGTAGCGGTCGTTCGGGCAGTTCATTCCGACTTCGAATCCGTCCGGATATCCGGCGTCGACCATCAGCTTCTTGGCCGCGGCCGTATCGTGCGGCAGACGCTTGTTCAGCGCCGGATCGAAGCCTCGGATGCCCGGCGCGATCATCAGATTGGTCGGCGTCGCCGCGCCGCGCATGATGCGGCTCTTGATCGCCTCGATGTCGATCGCCTGATAGAACGCCTGGCGCACCCGCTTGTCCTTGAACGGATTCTTCCCCTTGATATTCGAGAACAGCAGCTCGTCGCGCGCCTGGTCCATGCCGAGAAAGATCGTGCGCAGCTCGGGACCCTGCAGCACGTTCAGCGCCGGCGCCGCCTTGAGCTTCTCGATGTCCTGCAGAGGCACCGGCTCCATCATGTCGATGTCGCCCGAAATCAGCGCGGCGACCCGGGTGGCGTCGTTCTTGATCGGCGTAAATATCGCCTCGGTGACGTTGCTTTCGACCTTTTCCCAGTAGCCCGGATAGTTGACGTACACGGTGCGCACACCGGGCTCGCGCGACTTCAGCATGAACGGCCCGGTCCCGTTGGCGCGCAAGGTCGCGGCATTTTCCTTGCCCTTGCGTACATCGACCGGCGTCGTGGCATTGTTCTTCTCGCACCATGCCTTGCTTACGATGAACCAGGTGTTGAGCGTGTCCGGCAGGATCGGGAACGGATCGTTGGTGACGAAGTCGAGCGTGTAGTCGTCGATCTTGCGCATTTCCTTGATCGTGGCGATCTTCGTCTTCATGTCGGAGCCGTCGGCCTTCGAGCGCTCGTACGAGAAGATGACGTCGTCGGCGGTGAAGGGTGTGCCGTCGTGGAACTTGACGTTGCGCCGCAGGTTGAAGCGCCACACGGTAGGCTCGGTCTGCTTCCACGACGTCGCCAGCAGCGGGACCAGCTCGAGCTTCTTGCCGCGCCCGACCAGCGGCTCGTAGATATTGCCGAGCAGCGACAGTTGCAGCGATTCGTTGAGCGAATGCGGATCCATCGACGTCGCGTCGCCCTGATCGGCGAATTTGTACGTGGCGGCATGCGTCGCCGCAGCGAATCCTGCGGCGAGGACCAGCGCGAGCAAGGCTTTCAGCGTGCGGCGGGCGGTCGGATTCATCGTCACTTCCTCCAGAAACGCGGCAAAGCGGTTAGTCAGACGTCGACCGATGCCCGGGCCAGACGCCCGAGGGCCATCCGGCACGCGTCGACCGCTTGCGCATGGACCATGGCTTTCCAGTCGTCGGCATCGATATAGAAAACGTCGCGGATCGCGCGCTTGATTTCGCTGCGCAGCGCCGGCGCCGCATCCGGATGATTGTGCAGCCAGTGCTCGGCGCGAAGCGCCTGCAGCGTCTGCTCGACCGGATAGGTGCCGTATTCGAGAGCGATGCCGGCGAAGTCGGCGTTCGGACACTCGTCGTACGCCGCATAGCCGTTGACGCCGGTCAGCGACGCCGACGTCGATGTGCCGTCGAAATACGAGGTCACGCCGTCGCCCCACCAGCTCTTGGTGCGCGAGATGTCGGCGGCGACGTTGCCGCCGGCGTAGATCAGCTCGCCGTGTCCGCGGGGGCCGAGCCCGGTGTGGAAATCGATCCAGCCCAGTGCGCTGCGGGTCGCCGCATGGTCGTGCAACACCGTGCGCAGCACGCGATTGCTCCAGGCCGGGACGGCGCCGCCGTAGAACATGCCGTCGGCGAACCGGTACTGGCCGCCGCTGACGGCCGCCTGATACGCGGCAAGCCCGTGCGAGCCTACCCAGGCGCCGAGCTGCCTCTCGCTGTCCGCCGGCGGTGGCCACGATGCCGGCAGCAGCAGCGAATGTATTTCTTCGTACGCCGCATTGACCGGCAGCGCTGCGCCGAAGTCGACAAAGTTGCGGTTGAGATCGGCGTTGTCCTCGTTGACCCGGCGCAGATGCGAAAAGCCGTAGGGATTCAGTGCGTGCAGCATCACCACGCGAACGCCGCTGCGATCGATTTCCGCGCGAAAGTCGTCGTCGCGCAGCAGCGCGACCTGGCATCCGGAGCCGCAGAAGCCTTCGACTCCGTGCGTCCCGGAGATCATCAGCAGAAGCCCCGGCGCATCGGGCTCGCCGAGCAGCGCCAGGTCGATCGACAATTCCTCGCCTTGCGCGCCGCGCTCGGTCGGATGCACGTGCCGGGAAACCGCGGCACCGGCCGCCTCTGCGGCCGCGATGAACTTGGCCCGCGCTTCGGCGTAGCTCGCCGCAAAATGGACGGCCGGGTTCATCGGGGCCGCGCCGTCGAGTTCAGCGGCAACGCCGCTTCGGCCAGCGCGGCGAGATATCCCGCGCCGACCGGAATCACGTCGTCGTTGAAGTCATAGCGCGTATTGTGCAGGAAGCACCCGCCTTCGGCCCCGCCCTGCCCCAGCCGCGCGTACGCGCCGGGACGGCGTTGCAGCATGAAGGAAAAATCCTCCGAGCCCATCGACGGCTCGAGGTCCCGCACGACGTTCTCTGGGCCGACCAGCGCATCGGCGACGCGTGCGGCGAATTCGGCTTCGGGCGCGGTATTGATGGTGGCCGGATAGACGCGATCGTACTTGAGCGTCGCCGTCGCACCGAATGCGGCCGCGATCGAGTGCACGAGCTCGGCGAGCCTGCGTTCGATATGGTCCTGCGTTCTGGCGTTGAACGTGCGCACGGTTCCGACCAGGCGCGCGTCGCGCGGGACGACGCTCATCGCGGCGAGATTGCCGGCGTGCATCGCGCAGAGGCTGACGACGGCGGTATCGATCGGGCTCACGTTGCGCGCCACGATCGACTGCGCGGCGGTGATGATATGCCCGGCGACGAGCACCGGATCGACGGTCAGGTGCGGATGCGCACCGTGACCGCCACGTCCTTCGATATGGATCTCGATGCGATCGGCCGCCGCCATCATCGGTCCCGGACGCACGGCGATCTGTCCGGGCGGAAGCCCCGGCCAGTTGTGCAGCGCGTAGATCTCGTCGGCCGGAAAGCGCTCGAACAAGCCGTCGTCGATCATCGCCTTGCCGCCGGCGAAACCTTCCTCGCCCGGCTGGAAGATCAGGTAGACGGTGCCGTCGAAGTTACGCACGCGAGACAGATATCCGGCGGCGCCGAGCAGCATCGTCGTATGCCCGTCGTGCCCGCAGCCGTGCATCCGTCCCTTGAAGCGCGAGACGTGCGCAAACTCGTTCTCCTCGTGCATCGGCAGCGCGTCCATGTCGGCGCGCAGGCCGATCGCGCGTCCGCTTTCGGTCCTGACCCCCGGGATCACCGCGACGATGCCGGTCTTGCCGATGCCGTCGTGATGCTCGACGCCGAGCGCGTCGAGCTCGCGGGCGACGACTTCGGCGGTGCGATGCTCTTCGAAGCCGAGCTCCGGATGCGCGTGCAGATCGCGCCGCACAGCGGTCAGTGCGGCGTGCTCCTTGCGGACGAATTCGACGGGATTCATGCGCTCGCTCCAGCGGCCGGTTCTGCAGAGTTGTAGCGCCTCATTGCGCCGCCGCGAGGCGTTCGATGCGCAACCTCGGATCGACCGCATAGTACAGCAGATCGACGATCAGATTGATCAGCACGAACACCAGCGCGATAAAGCACAGGTACGCCGCCATCACCGGGACGTCGGCAAAGCTGACCGCCTGGATGAACAAAAGGCCCATCCCGGGCCACTGAAATACCGTTTCCGTGATGATCGCAAACGCGATGATCGCGCCGAGCTGCAGTCCGGTGATCGTGATGACCGGGACCAGCGTGTTCTTCAGCGCATGGCCGAAATGCACGGCGCGGTCGGTAAGTCCCCGCGCCCGCGCGAACTTGATGTAATCGGTGCGCAGCACCTCGAGCATTTCCGCCCGCACCAGCCGCATGATCAAGGTCATCTGGAACAGCGACAGCGTGATCGCCGGCAGGATCAGCGCCTTGAGCCCGCTTTTGGTCAGAAAGCCGGTGGTCCACCATCCGAGCGCCACGGTGTCACCGCGGCCGAACGAAGGCAGCCAACCGAGGATCACCGCAAAGACCAGGATCAGCAGAATGCCGATCAGGAACGTCGGGAGCGACACGCCGATCAGCGAGATCGCCAGCAGCAGTTGCGACAGCCACGAGTTTCGCCGCAGCGCCGTGTATACGCCGGCGGGGACGCCGAGCACCAGCGCCAGCAGCGCCGCGACGAATGCTAGCTCGATCGTCGCCGGCAGACGCTCCTTGAGCAAGGTCGACACTTTGCGTCCCTGGCGCAGCGACAAGCCGAAGTCGCCCTGGACCGCGCGACCGACGAACCGGCTGAACTGCACGTAAAACGGCTGGTCGAGGCCCAGATCGGAGCGCAGCCTCGCCCGCTCCTCCTGCGTTGCATCCTGCCCGACCATGAACGTCACGGGATCGCCGGTGAAATTGAACAGGGCGAAGGCGATGAATGCCACCACCGCCATGACGGCGAACGATTGGAGGATACGGCGGATGATGAAGGCAAGCACGGAAAAG
>DATNAR010000084.1:0-4643 GCA_035607385.1 Casimicrobiaceae bacterium | reverse complement strand
GCGCCGGACGATCGACCTGATCATCCCGTTATCCGCCAGCGGCGCGGATCGCGCTCTCAAGCCGATCCCGGGGGAGGCATGGGTCGCGCGCGAGCGAGGCGCCGCGGCGGCCGCATGGCGCGAAAAGCTCAATCGGGTTTCACTCAAGGTTCCGCCGGTCGCGCAACCGCTGGTCGACGCGGTCCGCACCTCGCTCGCGCATATCCTGATGACGCGCGACGGCCCGATGCTGCGTCCGGGGACGAGATCCTATGCGCGGTCCTGGATACGCGACGGCGCGATGATTTCGGAGTCGCTGCTGCGCCTGGATGAGGCGAAGGTGGCCGCCGAGTTCCTGCGCTGGTACGCGCCGCATCAATTCGGCAGCGGCAAGATCCCTTGCTGCGTCGACCGGCGCGGCGCCGACCCGGTCCCGGAAAACGACAGCGCCGGCGAATTCATCTTTCTCGCCGGTGAGATCTACCGCTATACGCACGATCGCGCGCTGATCGGCGCGATGTGGCCGCACGTAGTGGCGGCCGTGCGCTATCTCGACGCCTTGCGGCGTTCCGAGCGCACCGCTGCCAACCTCGCGCCGGACACGCGCAGCTTCTATGGGCTGTTGCCGGCATCGATCAGCCACGAGGGGTATTCGGAAAAGGCGATGCATTCGTATTGGGACGACTTCTGGGCACTGAAGGGCTACGACGCGGCGATCGAGATCGCCGGCGCCCTCGGCCACGACGCCGAAGCGCGCCGCCTGCGCGGCGAGCGTGATGACTTTCGTCATGACCTGGTCGCTTCGCTGCACGCTGCCGTCGCGGCGCATGGCATCGGATACCTTCCGGGCGCGGCGGAGCTTGGCGACTTCGATCCGACATCGACCGCGATCGCCTTCGCGCCGCGCGGAGACATCGGCGTGTTTCCGTCCGACCTGGTCCGAGCGACCTACGAGCGCTACTGGCGCGAGTTCACCGACCGGCGCGACGGCAAGATCGCGTGGGAGGCGTACACGCCTTACGAGCTGCGTGTCGTCGGTACGCTGGTGCGGCTGGGCTGGCGAGACCGCGCACAGGCGCTGCTCGCCTACTTTCTGGCCGACCGGCGCCCCACCGCGTGGAACCAGTGGCCCGAAGTCGTCGGTCGCGACCCGCGCCAGCCGCGTTTTGTCGGCGACATGCCGCACGCCTGGGTGGCGTCCGATTTCATTCGCGCGACGCTGGATCTGTTCGCGTACGAGCGCGACGCCGACCGCGCGATCGTTCTCGCTGCCGGCATCGCGCCAGCCTGGCTCGACCAAGGCGGCGTGGCGGTGCGCAATCTGCGCACGCCGTACGGACGCTTGAGCTACACGCTGCGCCGCGACCGCGGCCGGGTCACATTGCGGCTGGCGCCCGGATCCGCCAGGCCGCCCGGCGGCTTCATCTTCGTCTGGCCGGGGGAGAAGCCGCCGCTATCGGCGACGATCAATGGCAAGCCGGCTCTTTTTTCCGGTGCAGAATTGCGCATCGGCGCGCTGCCCGCCAGCGTGCTGATCGACGGGCGATGACGAACCCACAAACGGGACGCACATGAGCACACGAATCGAATTTCCGGCGGGCTTTCTCTGGGGCGGCGCGACGTCCGCCTACCAGGTCGAAGGCTCTCCGCTCGCCGACGGCGCCGGTCCGAGCATATGGCAGCGCTTTTGCCATACGCCGAACATGGTCCGCGACGGCGACAACGGCGACATCGCGTGCGACCACTATCGGCGCTATCGCGAAGACGTCACCCTGATGCGCGAGCTCGGTCTCAACGCGTATCGCTTCAGCATCTCGTGGAGTCGCGTGCTGCCGGCCGGGCGCGGACCGGTCAACCCGGCCGGACTCGACTTTTACGAGCGGCTGGTCGACGCGCTGCTGCAGCAGGACATCGAGCCGATGGTGACGCTGTTTCACTGGGACCTGCCGGCCGCGCTCGACGATCGCGGCGGCTGGCTCAATCCGGACATTGCCGGCTGGTTTGCCGACTACGCATCGCTGCTTTTTCGCCGGCTCGACGGCCGGGTCAAGCTCTGGGCGACGTTGAACGAGCCGTGGGTCGTCACCGACGGCGGCTACCTGCACGGCGCGCTGGCGCCCGGACACCGCAACCGCTTCGAAGCGCCGATCGCGGCGCATCAGCTGATGCGCGCGCATGGCGCCGCGGTCAACGCGTATCGCAGCGCAGGCAAGCACCGTATCGGCGTCGTCGTGAATCTCGAGCCCAAGTATGCGGCGTCGGAAGACGCAGCCGATCGCGCGGCCACAGCCCGGGCCGATGCCTACATGAACCGGCAGTTTCTCGATCCGATGCTGCTCGGCCGGTACCCGGAGGAGCTCGCCGAGATTTTCGGCGAGGCCTGGCCGAGCTGGCCGGCCAAGGATCTCGAGCTGATCAAGCAACCGCTCGACTTCGTCGGCATCAACTATTACACGCGCAACGTTACGCGGTTCGACCGCGACGCGTGGCCGCTGCGCGCGGCGCCGGTGCGCCAGAAGCGGGCGACCTACACCGAAACCGGCTGGGAGGTCTTCCCGCAGGGCCTGACCGACATCCTGGTCTGGGTCAAACAACGTTACGGAAATCCTCCGCTGTACGTGACCGAAAACGGCGCGGCGTTTTTCGATCCGCCGACGGCGCAGGGCGACCGCGTCGACGATCCGCTGCGGGTCGACTACATGCGCAAGCACGTTGCCGCCATGCACGCGGCGATCGAGGCCGGCGTCGATGTGCGCGGCTATTTCGCCTGGTCACTGCTCGACAATTTCGAATGGTCGCTCGGCTACTCGAAGCGCTTCGGCATCGTGCACGTCGACTACGAGACCCAGAAGCGCACGCCCAAGAACAGCGCGCGCCTCTATTCGAGCATCATCGCCAGCAACGGGACGATCCTCAACGAATCCTGAGCCTTCCGCAACGGGCGTCCGCGCTATGATGGCGCCTTCGCTCTGAACATCCGCCCGGGAACAAGACATTTCGATGCCGCTGTCCGCCGAGACCCGAGAGCACTTGAAGCGCGCGAGCACCGCCACGCTGACGACGCAATTGTTCAAGCGCGGACTGCGCAACGTCTTCATCCAGGGCGTGCACCGGATGAGCGCGGCGTCGGACAATCTGGTGGGAGAAGCCTTTACGCTGCGCTATATCCCGGCGCGCGAGGATCTCGACCAGCTGAGCGTCTTCGAGAATCCCGAGCACCCGCAGCGGAAGTCGATCGAAACGGTGCCTCCGGGCCAGGTGTTGGTGATGGACTGCCGGCGCGAGACGCACGCCGCCTCGGGCGGGCATATCCTGCTTACGCGTCTCAAGGTCCGCGGCGCAGCGGGCGTGGTCACCGACGGCTGTCTGCGCGACAGTGAAGCGATCGCGGCGATGGACTATCCGGTGTACGCCGCGGGAGGCAGCGCGCCGTTGAATCTGGTGAGCCACCACGCGGTCGACATGAACGTGCCGATCGGCTGCGGCGGAGTCGCGGTGTTTCCGGGCGACGTGATCGTCGGCGATGGCGAAGGCGTTGTGGTGATTCCGCAAGGCATCGTCAGCGATGTCGCCCGCGATGCGCACGAACAGGAGATCATGGAGGAGTTCGTGCTGCAAGAGATCGCGCAGGGCCGCCCGTTGCCTGGGACGTATCCACCGAATGCCGAGACGCTCGCTCGCTACCGCCAGTGGCGCGAACGGCGCGATGGCAAGTGAATCGGGCGGAGCTTACCGGAACAACTTCTTCCCGGTAGTGCACAAGCTGCCCGGCACACGAGTTGGCGATAGCGCGAAGCGTTGATTCGGCGTGCGTATCGAGGTGCCCTTGTCTCCCCGGCCGTTGTTTAGAGGACACATCAAAAGCCACACTGCTTGTAGTTGAAAGCAAAGACCTTTTCATAGCTGTCGGGGAAGCGTAGTATCGGCGCCACTTGGCAGCCCCGATCGGGCACCGCCAACCGCAAAAGTAACAAAGCGAATCGTCACACGCACGTCTTACCCAGGTGCGTGTCTATGCATTCGAACCTAGGAGCCGTATTGAAACCGACGGACATCGCGGTCCCCGACTACTTCCACAAGGTCGTCGATTGCCAATGGGCGTGTCCCGCCCACACGCCGGTTCCCGAATACATCCGGTTGATCTCCGCGGGCCGTTACAGCGATGCGTACATGATCAACTGGGAGTCGAATGTCTTTCCTGGCATTCTGGGCCGCACCTGCGATCGTCCCTGCGAGCCCGCATGCCGCCGCAGCCGTGTCGAGGAAGGACAGCCCGACGGCAGCACGATCAAGCCCGAGCCGGTCGCGATCTGCCGGCTCAAACGTGTCGCGGCCGACCTGAAGGACGATATCCGCGAACGCCTGCCCAAACCCGCGCGCAAGAACGGCAAGCGGATCGCGCTGATCGGCGCCGGACCGGCGTCGCTGACCGTCGCCCGTGATCTCGCGCCGCTCGGTTACCAGTGCGTCGTGTACGACGGCGACGCCCGCGCCGGCGGCATGATCCGCAGCCAGATTCCGAAGTTTCGCCTGCCCGAGTCGGTGATCGACGAGGAGGTCGGGTACGTCATCGATCTCGGCATCGACTTTCGCGGCGGCTCGCGCATCGACAGCCTCAAGAGCCTGCTTGGCGAGGGCTACGACGCCGTGTTCGTCGGCAGCGG
>DATNAR010000081.1:0-27347 GCA_035607385.1 Casimicrobiaceae bacterium | reverse complement strand
CCCGCCGACTCCTTGAGCAGATAGCCTTTGGCCCCCGCCTGCAAGGCCCGGAAGATGTGCTCGGTGGTCGAATACATCGACAGAATCACGACCTGCGTCAGCGGCGATGCCTTGCGGACCAGGCGGGTGGCTTCGATCCCGTCCAGATCCGGCATGACAATGTCCATGATCACCACGTCGGGCTTGAGCTCGGTCGCCTTGCGTACCGCTTCCCGGCCATCCTTGGCATGCGCTACTACCGTCATGCCGTCTTGCGCCCCAAGCAATGCCGCCAGGCCGTCGCGCAGCACCGAATGATCGTCGGCCAGCAACACCCGGATCGTCATCGCCCCCTCCTTATCTTGGCCACGACGCTCGTGCCGGCCCCCGGCTGCGACTCGATGCGCAACGATCCGTCCACCGCCCGCAAGCGCTCCTGCATGATCAGCAACCCCAGGCCACGGGTTCGATGGTCCATCGCCGACTGCGCATCAAAACCGCAGCCGTCATCGGCGATCGTCAGGGATACGCTTTGCGCATCGACCGCGAGCGTCAGCCGCACCGTGCCAGCCTTGGCGTGCTTCAGCACATTGGTAAGCGCCTCTTGGCCTATCCGAAACAAGGCCATTTCAGCTTCTTGCTGTAGCCGGGGCACCGGCTGCTTCGCCTCGACACTTACGCCGATGCCGGTGCGCGCCGCAAACTGCTCGCCGTACGATTTCAGCGTGACCGCGAGTCCGTAATCGTCGAGCACCAGGGGACGCAGCGCGCCCGCCACGTCGCGCACGCCTTCCACTGTACGCTCCACCAGCATGATCGAATGGTCCAGTCGCGAACCGACTTTCGTCCGCGATCCCGCCGACAGCTGGTCCTTGACCAGGTGGAGATTGAGACTGATCGCGGCGAGATCCTGGCCGAGCCGATCGTGCAGTTCTGCGGCCAGGTTGCGCCGTTCCGTTTCCTGGATCTCGACCACGCGCTGCGATATGGCCTGCAACTGCTCGGCATGAATGCGCGTTTCGGCCTCAGCACGCTTACGCGCCGTGATATCGATGACCGTGGCGCGCGTGTAGAGAAACTTCCCCTGGCTATCCCGCACTGCGGCGATGCGCAGGAACGCATCAAACATTGACTTGTCTTTGCGGACCAGCTCGATCTCGATCTCCGAAATTTCTCGCCCGTCGATTAGCGCTTGAATCGCGTGCTTGTACTCGCCGCGGAAGCGGCTAGAAACGAGTTCTTCGAGCTTTCTTTTGCCGACGAGCTCTTGACGCGCATACCCAAGCCACGCCAGTTCCGTCCGATTCATTCGCAAGATGGTCCCGTCAGGACCGATGCTGTGATATCCGCACGGTGCATTCTCGTAGAGGTCCTGCAGATCGAGGGTGACCTTTTCGCTTGCCACGGCGTTCGTCGACATCCTGGGCTCCGGATTGCACGGAATGGGGTCTCTGTTGTCTGGAGCGGCTTTCAATGGTTCCTTACAGCAACGGTCAAAAGTCCCCGTTTGATCTGATATCTAGTTTCGTTCGAGTGACCGACATGACGCGGTTGAATGCACTGGCTCATCGAAGTCTAGCATTCTTAAATCATATCCAGGCGGCATGAACGGTGGATGTCACATCAGGTATCTCTGTCGAGTTGCTCGCGGCGTGTGCGTTGTTTGTGAGAGTGGAGAAAATAAGCAGACGTCAATTGTTTGAGTCAGGCATTTCAACGCTGACCGTAGCCATTGAGCTGACCCCTTCGCTAGTTGACTGGTGCAGCCGGCGCGCTGTGGAAGGTAGGCGTTTGTGCAAATGGCGCCGGAACGTCCCACATGCGTGCGGCGTACCACACTGCCCAAGCCACCACAAATAGCGACATCACCCATACCCAGACCGGAATCGATGAGCGCGCCTCCGCACGACGTGGATCGAACGGATCGTCCGAGCTGAAGGCGTCAATGGTGAAGCGCACTTCGCCCCGCCGGGTTGAGTGCGGTTGGAGGCCGGACACGACGATGCCTGGCCCGTTGTGTACGTGGAACGGAATCTCCTCGATGCCTTCGTGCCCGTTCTGACCCTGCGCACGGATGAGCAACCGATGCGGTCCATCTTCGAGACTGCGAGTGTCGAGAGTTACGTCGGTCGGCAACTCTTCATCGATGATCGGGTTCGGTTTGTCATCTATGTAAACACGGACGCGGGGCTTGTCCACGACTGTACCTCTTGTCAGCGATCGTCGCGCAGAATGGCGTACTTGGCGTGGTGCCCGTTGGTTTCGCCGGGACGGAATAGCATCCACAACATCGCGACGAAGCAGGCCACGGTAATGACCCCAGCCATGGCGATGATAATAATATTGCCCCATAGTGGGCCTATCAAATGATCGTGCATGGCGATCCTCGTTTCACTTGGTCTTCCCGCGTTCGGCGGCCACTTGTTTGGCGGTTACCGGTGCTCCGTGATTGCCCCAGGAACTGCGTTCGTAGTTAACGATGTTGGCGATGTCGCCGTCGCTGAGCGTATCGCCGAACGCGGGCATCGGGCTCGAGTAAACGACGCCACCCACGTTGGCGCCCTGCAAACCGTACAGCACGGTGCGGATATGCGTGGTCGGATTCGCGTCGTTGACCGCCGCATTGCCCTTGAGCGCTGGGAATGCACCCGGCAGGCCTTTGCCATTGCCCTGATGGCAGGCCGCGCAATTGGCGGTGAAGAGCGCCTTGCCCTTGGCCGGATCGTAACCGCCAGCCGCGGACACTGAACCGCTGGCTGGCGCATTCGCCGCAGCGCCAGCGCTGGCCGCCGTGCTGGCCAGTGTCGTGCTGGTAACGCCCGGCATCGGTGTTGCGCTGGCGTCACTGCTTACCCCCGGCAATGCGGGCTGCTTGAGTGACAGCAGATAGGTCACCAATGCCTCAGCCTTACGGTCAGGAATAACGATCCCGTGCGCCGGCGCGTACGCCTCGGGCAGCGGCACCGGTGTCGTCCCCGGGGGGGCCTGGTCGACTACTTTGAACATCCAGTCGAACGCGGGCATGACCGATTCCGGTACCACTGCGCGCGGGTTGTACAGGTGAATGTACTGCCATACCGCGCTCGGCTGGCGTACACCCACATTGGTGAGATCGGGCCCCGTGCGCTGCGAGCCGAGCAGCTCGGGTGTCTGGTAGGCAAAGTCTCCTGGCGCCGACGGTCGACCAAAAATCTTGTCTTGCGGTAGCGGCCGCACCTGCTGGGTGTGACAATAGCTGCAGCCATTGGCGACGTAGACGTCGCGCCCTTCGGCCTGCAACGCGGTCAGCGGCACGACGCCCGGCCCCGCCGGCGTTTTCGATAGCTCGATGCCGGGCCAGACGCCCATCAACAAGGCCAGACACGTGTAAACCAGCGTCGAGCCACCCGCAATCAGCACCAGTTTGTTCATGCGGCCGCCTCGTCGGCGTGCAGTGGGGCTAGTTGCGTAGCCTTGCCCGATCGACCAAAGCTCATGCGCCATACGTTCCAAGCGAACACGATGTGGCTTAGGAACATCAGAGCGCCGCCAATGCCGCGCCACACCCAGTACGCCTGGATGTCCACCACCGATTGGATAAATGGCAGGCCGTGGATCCAATCCAGGCCCTGGATAGTGCCGCCGATAGACAGCGAAATGACGTAGATGAAGCTGCCCACCACGGCCATCCAGAAATGGAGGCTCAGGCCGAGCTGGCTGGGCGCCTTGCCGGTCGCGAGCGGCAGCAACGCATACACCCCGCCCCAAATCGCGAAAGTGACGAAGCCGTACATGGTCAGATGCGAATGTCCGACCGTGAAATTGGTCAGATGCCACACCTCCTGCAGCGAGCGGAACGCCTCCAGCGTGCCTTGGGTCGAGCCGACCAGATAACCGATCACTCCGACGAAGATGAACATCAGCGGGTAGGAATGCACCAGATCACCGAATCGCCCGCGCATCGTCAGCAGGAAATTGGCGCTGCCACCCCAAACCGGCACCAGCATCGCGACGCTGAAGACGATGGCTGTGGTTTGCAGCCACCACGGCAGCGGACTGAACAGAAAATGGTGCGCGCCGATGATGGGGTAGAACACCAGGTTGGTCCAGAACGCAAATACGCCGAGCGCGTAGGAGTAGATCGGGCGGCTCAGCAATTTAGGCAGTGCGTAGTAGAAGATGCCAAGCGCCAGCGGCGTGAACCACATCCCCACAGCGTTGTGCATGTAGTAGCCGGAAACGGATACCTGGCCTAGGCCGTACTGGTACCACGGCAGAATCGCCACCAATGCGATGATGCAAGTCCACAGCACACCGCCGATGGTGTACCAGTTGGAAAGGTAGATATCCTTGGTGCCGCGACGCGCGACGGTGCCGATCAGATTCCAGACCGTGATCACCAGTGCGGCCAAAAAAATCAGCCGGATCGGCCATGGCCACTCGCGATACTCCAGATTGCCGTCGTTATAACCAAGCTCCAGAGCGACCGTACCCGCTAACGCGGCCACGTTGAACAGGACCAACCCGATCCACGCCAGCTTGATGCTGTACAGCCGGGTGCCGGAGCTGCGCGCGGCCACGTAATAAGCGAGGCCGACCAGAGCCAAGCTGGCCCATCCGAAAAACGTGGCATTGGTATGGATGGGACGCAATCGTCCGAAGGTCAGCCATTCACCCGGGGCAAAATCCGGCGCGCCGAACTTGTATGCAAGTAGCACGCCGATTGCTGTGGCAAACAGCAGCCAGAACGTCGCGGTTACCGTGTAGGCGACGAACGTCGATGCCAGCGCTCTATCGTCGTTCTCGCTTGGGCTGGACCGATCCGCTGTTACGCTCATATGCATCGTTCCCGGCAGCGCCAGCGGCGTCGATGTTTCTCGCACTGGGGTCAAGCGGGGGACGAGCGGCGCGTCATTCACGCCTCACGGTTCGGCACGCATTCGCATGCCGGCTGCGTCAACCGGGGAGCTCGTGTGGCGGCGTGAGCTGCTGCGATTGACGAATCGGGCGCGTTGACCACGTGGCTATCGCTGCCCGAGCCTCTCGTTGAGATAGTCGCGCAGGACGACGGCGTTGTTGTGCTCAGTATTGTGCGAACTGTAGAGCAAGGTGACGTCGCCGCCGCGCGCAGCGACGAGGATGGGTGCCCACGTGTTCGGATGCCGATCGAGCTCGATCCGGTAGCGCCGCTGAAACTCCGTCCACTTGGCCGTGTCGTGCTGGAACCACCGGCGCAACGCATCGCTGGGCGCCACATCCTTAAGCCAGTCGGTGAAGTGCAGGGATTCTTTCCTGATCCCGCGCGGCCATAGCCGTTCGACTAGAAAATGGGTTCCGTGCGTCTGGCGAGGCTCGTAGACCCGACGTAGCTCGATCATGGCAGTCCTTGTGTGCTCGCTTGTGTTCGTTGGTGTCGTGCGCCTCACGGAAGCCGGACCATTCCCTTCTGCATAATCTCGTTTACCGAAGGAAAGGCATTGCGCGCCACTTCCGGAACCGGTTTCCAGTGCTCGTTCGGCGCATAGCCGAAGGGCTTCGTCCCCGGACCATCGCCGGGGTTGCCGACCACGATACGTCCCACCATGCCCGCCATTTCATGCGGCTTGCAGAAGTAGTCGTAGACTCCTGGCACCGTGAAGACATGCTCGAACGTCGCGCCTCGGTTGGGATAGTCGGCCAGCAGAATATCGGAATCCCACGGTGTCGCGGACGCGGGGATCCGCAACTCATGATTGTCGTTGCTAGGATGATAGGCAGTGATCGAATGAAAACCGCTGAGCTGGATCCAGCGCACCCTATCGCCCGGGGCGATGCTCACGCCTGCCGGATCGAAATAAGTCTTTCCGGCAGGCGTTTGCATCAGCTTTATTTCCACCGTAGCGCCCGTGGCCATTGCCGCTTGGCTGAGCATTGCCGTGCCAGCGAGGCACGCCGCCAAAAAAATCTTGCCAGCGCCTCCCATCGCTCTCCTGGCGCTTACCGATTTCGACCGCATGTCCAATTCCGCCTCCGCACGCTTCGCGTCTACTTCATCTCTGCTTTTACGGCCGCAGGGCTGATCAACCATTGGACTACGTGGTAGTGCGGCTCCTCGACGCCTGGGTGGCCCGGGTTGTATTGGATATCGGTATGGTTGATCTTCATTCCCGCCGCGACTCCGCCGAGGGTCTCGAAGTTCTTACGGGCGTCGAGATCCTTGAGCGGCACCATGTAGGTAATGTTGACGAGCTTCCCCTGGTGGTTGTAGCCAAGAAAGGGTCCGATGGGCAGCGTCGACGGATCGACGTAAAGCGTTCCCAATCCCGGCAGGAAATCCGGTAGCTTCACCAGAGAACTGACCTTCTTGAAGTTGGGGGGCGGGGACGTGGTAATGCCCGCAGCGGCGACTGTGGGGGCAGCCATCATCCCGGGGAGCAGCAACGTGAGTGCAACGATCGTCGCTCGTCCCCAGGCGAAGTTGTAGTTGCCATTTCTTTTCATGTCAGATCTCCTTGATGTGAAACCAGACGGACGGTACCGCGCGACCGCTTGGTACGATCCGACGCGACGTGTGTGTCATGGCGACACCGTGAAGTGTCGTCGACGGAAGTACATTACCCGCTCGTCGCATTCGGCCGATATAGGCAATCCTTGAGACGTGGTGTCCGATATTCTTGATGCCGTTGTCTCGACGCCTGGTCGCGCCATCCAACGCCTGTCGCGGATTCCGCACAGCGGCTATCAAGATTTCCTGACGGCAGCCGAGCGATCGCTTCGCTATAAGTTGAACCGTTGCCGGCAGATCAAGCGGAGCGGTCGCACATCCCGCCCGTGGCCGACCTCAGCGGAACCTGCGCCCCGAAGAAATCTCCCGCCGAGGCTCAGCCCGTGGCGCGTCGGCTATGCAACAGGCTGGCGCCACCAATGAAAGCTAGAGGAGGCTAAACATGGCTCAAGCGATATCGTTCAACCTCAATGGACGGCCTGTCACCGTTCAAGTCGATGATCCAAAAATGCCACTGCTCTATGCGCTGCGCGACGACCTTGGTCTACACGGGCCTCGGTTCGGCTGCGGGCTTGGTCAATGCGGCGCCTGCACGGTGCATCTAGAAGGCAAGGCGGTCCGCTCCTGCGTAACGCCGGTGTCAATCGTGACGAATCGTCACGTAGTAACGCTCGAAGGCTTGGCTGCACAGCAGGGGCTACATCCGCTGCAGCAAGCGTTTATCGACGAACAAGCGATGCAATGCGGCTATTGCATGAACGGCATGATCATGCAAGCCGCTGCATTGCTACAACGGAACAAGCATCCCGGCGATGAGGAGATCAAATCAGCGCTTGCGGCCAACCTCTGTCGATGCGGAAGCCACCTGCGCGTTGTCCGCGCAATAAGACGCGCCGCCAGCATGATGTCGTAGGAGACCAGCAATGTTGAAAAATGCAATCGATCGTCGCAGCTTCCTGAAGGCAAGCGGAATGCTTGTCGTCGCGTTTTCCCTTGAGAGCGCCTTTCGTTCGACGCCCGCGCGCGCCGCGGCAGTGGCGAAGCCAGTATCGCTCACCGATGTCGAGTCATTCATCGCGATCGGCCAGGACGGCAAGATAACGGTCTACTGCGGCCACGTCGACCTCGGAACCGGGGTCCAGACCGCAATAGCGCAGATCGCCGCCGAGGAGCTCGATGTCCCATTCAACCGTGTCACTGTCATTCAAGGTGATACGGCCTTGACGCCGGATCAAGGGATCACGTCCGGGAGCTTTTCGATCCAGGGCGCGGGAATGCAGATCCGCCAGGCAGCTGCAACTGCGCGGCAAGCCTTGCTTGTGATGGCTGCACAACGCTTGGGAGACTCTGCGGAAGGTCTCGCCATCGCTGACGGGGTCATCCGTTCGGAGAGTAAAGGCAAACTGGTCGAATATGGGGCCCTGGTCGGCGCACAGACGCTCTCGCTTAACGTTGACAAGAGCGCGCGGCTGAAGGCGCCGGGCGACTATACGATCGTGGGGAAGTCGATCGCGCGCATCGACATCCCCGACAAGGTCACCGGGCGTTTCACGTACGTGCAGGACGTCAAGGTTCCTGGGATGCTCTATGGACGTCCAGTCCACCCGCCTGCGATCAAGGCGAAGCTGCTAAGCGTCGATGAGAGCTCTCTCCACGGTATACCCGGCATCGTAAAAGTTGTACGCGAAGGCGATTTCTGTGGGGTCGTTGCCGAGACCGAATGGGCGGCGATCAAGGCGGCCCGGCAGCTGAAAGCGACTTGGACGACATGGGCCGGTCTGCCGGCCGAGAACGAGCTGTGGTCCTACGTCCGCGCAACCAAAGTGGCGACGAACGACGCAACGAGCAACGTTGGCAATACCGCGGACGCTCTCGAGCACGCGTCACGGCGGATGAAGGCAACCTACAATTTCGCGATGCAGACCCACGGCTCCATCGGCCCTTCAGCAGCGGTCGCCGAGTTCAAGGACGGAAAGCTCACGTGCTGGACGGCGTCGCAGGCGACACATGCATTGCGCAAGCAGCTGGCACAAATGCTCTCGCTATCCGAGGATGACGTTCGATGCATCTACGTCGAGGGCTCGGGATGCTACGGGCGCAATGGCCACGAGGATGCCGCCGCCGATGCTGCACTCATGGCGCGCGCTGTCGGCCGGCCGGTTCGTGTGCAATGGATGCGGTGGGACGAGCATGGCTGGGATCCCAAGGGTCCGCCGACGCTGATCGATCTCGAGGCCGGACTCGATGCGAGCCACAAACTCGTCGCGTGGAAAGGTGATTTTTACATTCCCGTCGGGGGACCTGCTGCGGTATGGCTCCTGACGGCCGAGCTCGCCGGTCTGCCGCATCGCGAGGACCTGGAGACCGGAAGCATTTTCCAAAACTCGGCCATTCCTTACGACTTTCCTAACAGATACACAGTATGCCACCGCCTGGCGAGCACACCGCTGCGCCCATCGTGGATCCGTTCCCCAGGTCGCATGCAGAACACGTTCGCCAATGAGTCTTTCCTCGACGAGATCATTGCAACGACCGGGGCGGACCCGTTGCAGTTCCGTCTCGAGCATATCAGTGATTCGCGCGGCGCCGAGCTCTTGCGAAGGCTGGGTCAGTTGGCGAAATGGGAGGCGCACAAGGCCGGCAATCGTGGGCGCGGTGGCGACGTCTTACGAGGACGCGGTCTGAGCTATGTTCATTACGAGCTCTCGCGCACCTATGTTGGCATCGTTGTCGATGTCGAAGTCGATCGCAAGAGCGGGAAAACCAGCGTCATTCGTGCCTCCGTTGTCCATGATTGTGGCCAGATCATCAACCCCGATGGCGTTCGCAATCAGATCGAGGGCTGTGTCATCCAGACGGTCAGCCGCACCTTAATCGAAGAGCTGAAGTTCGATCGTTCCCGCGTGACAAGCCTGGATTGGGCGAGCTATCCCATCCTGACATTCCCCGACGTGCCAGATGTGGTCATCGACTTGATCGATCGGCCCAAGGAGGTGCCCTGGGGTGCTGGCGAACCCGCCTGTGCCGTTGTCCCATCCGCAATCTGCAACGCAATCTTCGACGCGACCGGCGCCCGCTTGCGCTCAGTACCGTTCAAGCCGAGCGATGTGAAAGCAGCGCTTGCAAGAGTGTAGCGTCGGCGCTGATGAGCATGGAACCGACGATGACCATGCTGCTTCCAGATGGGCACGTTGAATCGAAAACGGCTTGATTGAACGTCGGCCGTCAGGTCCGATTCCAATCAGTGAAGCCTGCAGGGAAGACCTTGCCTTGCCGATCTGTGTCGTGTTTGCCCGATTTGGGGCGCCAATCTATGTGCGGCCGGCGGCAACGCGAGCCGTTTCGCCACGCGCTGGGCTACGCAGGGGTTCCATCTGTACCCGAGGCGCCAGGAGCGCTTCGTTCGATGGCCAGCCGTTTGCGTCGCGAACTCATCGGCGCCGTGACGTCGTAAAAGGCCCGGGGCCCATCGCAAAGCCCCGGGCCGTGCAACTCACCCAATGGTTATCTTTTTGGTCTTGGTCGCTGCCAATTTCTGCATCGTGAGCCGAAGGACGCCGTTCACATACGTCGCTTTAACGATATCGGGGTCAACCGCTTGAGGCAATTGTATGGTTCGCGCGAGCTTGCCTCCCGTGCGTTCCTGCCAGAGCAGCTGACCGTCGGCCGCTCGCTCGTCCTTGCGCTCGGCCGATATCACCAGGGTGTTCTCGTGCAGATCGACACTGATATTTTCCTTCTCCAAGCCCGGCAAATCGGCCGTCAGCTGGTAGGAGCTTTCGGTTTCTTCGATGTCGAGCGGAAAGGTCTTGACCGGGGCCGCGGCGCCGCTTGGCTGGAAGAATTCTTCCAGCAAGCTCGGTAGCAAACCGAACCGACCGGTGGGACTCGTGTTTCCGGCTTCATACGGGCTGCGCATCCTGGGCGCCCCGCGGAGCGACTCATCCATGGCTACCTCCTTGTAATGCGGCGATCTTGCCGCCAAAGGCCAACGTAGTTTCGGCTGGACGATTTTCAAGTCCCCGCGCAACCGGCCGAACGACCCTATCGCGTTAGAGCCGTCCGGCCCTGGTGGCGGGTGGCGGCGCGGAGTTCAGTTCACGTTATCGGTTCTTCTGATCCTGGTCGCTGGATCCGGAGCCCTTCCTGCCGGATGTTCCGCCGGAGGTCGAGCCGTCGTCCCTGTCGCCTTGCTGCCCGCCGCGCTGCGACTCGCCCGACTGCTGACGTCGTTGGCCTCCCGCCTCATCCCCACCCTGATTGGATTGGCGCGACTGGTCCTGCGTGGTTTCATTGCCTCCGACTTGCGTGCGATTACCTTGGGTCGAACCGCCTTGCTGACGGTCGCCACCCTGATTTTGCCGCTTGTCGTCCTGGTTTTGATTTCCCATCTCGAACTCCATGGTTGTCGGCGGGCGGGAAGGGTGCGAGCAGCGGCTGCTGCCAATCGTCTGCCTCGGTGTAACTCACCTTGTGCCCACCACAGCAGCGCGCCATCTTTGCGCGCGCGCCCCCAATTCGCTATCGGACAGAGACTGAAAAATACGTATGACGGCGTGTATGCCGTCGACGTTTGGTCCGCGAGCGTGGCCCCTCCAAGATCGGATCCTTTATCTGGTCCGGCCTCGATAGACGGTCCTCTCACGCCCCTGGCGCGGCTGCGGCGTGATGCATCGCGTCGATCGCGAGGATCGAATGCGCGTAGGCGGCGCCGGCGCGCATTTCGGCAGCGACCCAAATCGCCTCCATCAGCTCCTGTTCGGTCGCCCCTTTTTTCAACGCGCGCTCGGTGTGGCCGCGGATGCAGTACGGGCACTGCGTGACGTGCGCTACCGCGACCGCAATGAGCTCCTTGGTCTTTGACGGCAGCGCGCCGTCGGCAAACACGCGCTGGCCGAACGATCGGAACGCACCGTAAATTTCCGGCGCGAGGTCCCGTCGCTTTTGCGCCAGATCCTTCGACGCCTGGGGGAACATGTTCTCTTCCATTAAGTATTCCTTTCTCTATAAAGCTGCTCGATCCAGCGCGCCTCAGTTCCTAACGGGGCGATGCGGCGCCTAAAAGCTCCCCTGCGTCTGGCGCATCGGCTCGAACCTTCAGCGTGATTTGCCGTTTCGGCGCCCGGCACCGGACGAGGTCGCGCTCGTGCGTTCAAGCCGGGACACTTCGGCGAAGAAGTGCTGCAGGTTCGGGCCGATGCGTTGCAGTTCGCCGCGATGCATCGCCGCGAGCTTGGCCAGCACCTGGCGGCCGCGCCCGGTAAGACGCAACTCGACCTTGCGCCGGTCGACGTTCGACGGTACGCGAACGATCAGTTTTTCCTGTACCAGCCGGTCGACCAGGCCGACGGCGCTGTTGTGCCTTATGAACAGCTGCTGCGCCAGGTCGCTGATCGACACACGCTGGTCGTCGGGACACCCGCGCAGCACCAGCATCGCCTGGTAGTGCTGGGTCGTCAGTCCTGCCTTGGCCGCGGCGGCCTCGCTGAAGCGCATGAATCCGCGCAGCGCATGGCGGAACGCCGCGAGCTGGGCATAGTCCCGCGTCGTCAGGTTGAATCGCCTCTCGGCCCTCTTGAGCTGCACGGCATTTCCCCCTTCAGGCGCCTTTTTACCACCACCCCGGCCGGTGCGGGTAATATCGCAATCCGATATACTTCGGGAGTATCGTCCCACGATATATCGACGAGGCAGTCTACAGCCAGGAGGATGTCATGCAAGAGCGCAAGCCAAACAAGCCCGATTTGTATCCCAGCCGTCGCAATTTCATTCGGACGACCCTCGGTCTCGCCGGCGGGCTGGCACTGCCGGCAGGATTCGCGGCGCGAGCCTTCGCGGCGGATCATCCCGCGATCGGCACCTATCCGGCCGGGTCGACCGGCGATTCGGTTTTCATTGGAATCGCCGTGCCGCGCACCGGCACCTATGCGGTCCAGGGCGAAGACGAGCTCAAGGGGTACCAGCTCGCCGTCGAGCACATCAACGCCGGCCATCCGCTGATCAAGCAGATTTCCCCCAGGACCAAGAAGGGCGTCCTGGGCAAGCAGGTGAAGTACGGCGTCGCCGACTCGGCCGCCAAGCCCAACGATGCGGTGCAGGCGGAGCAGCGGTTCATCACCGAGAACAACGCCGTGCTGATGACCGGATCGACGTCGAGCGCGGTCGCGGTGGCGCTCAACAAGCTCGCCCAGCGCGAAAAGGTGCTGTACGTCGCCGGCATCTCCGGGTCCAACGACACCACCGGCAAGGATTGCGTGCGCTATGGCTTCCGCCAGTGCTTCTACGGCCAAACCGCGGCGGCCGCGATCGGTCCGATCGTCGTCAAGACCTTTGGCAAGAACAAAAAGGCCGCGTACCTGACGCCCGACTACACCTACGGCCACACGGTCACCAAGTCGATGTCGGACTACTTGAACAACAACGCCGGCTGGACGACCGCGACCGACCAGGTCGCACCGCTCGGCGCGCCGGACTATTCGTCGTATCTGCTCAATGTCGCCAACTCCGGTGCGGACGTGCTGCTCAACGTCAACTGGGGCCACGACGCGGTGCTCTCGACGCAGCAGGCCAAGCAGTTCGGCATCTTCGACAAGATGAAGCTGGTGATCCCCTACCAGACGCCGTTCCTGGCGCGCGAAGTCGGTGGCGGCCTGTTGGCGGGCGTCTATGCCGCCACCGATTTCTGGTGGACGCTCGAGGACAAGTACCCGCTGGCCAAGATGTTCGTCGAGGCGTTCGACAAGAAGTACGGGTACAAGCCGGAATGGGGCGCCAACAATGCGTACATGGAATTCGCGCTGTGGGCGGAGGCCGTGGAGAATGCCGGCACTTTCTACCCGCCGGACGTCATCAAATCCTATGAGCAGGGCCGCAAGATCCAGTCGACCGTCGGTGAAGTCTATTTCCGCAAGGAAGACCACCAGCTCGTACGGCCGGTGATCATCGTCCGGGGCAAAGCGCCGAAAGACATGAAGAACAAGGAAGACTTCTACGACGTCGTCGAGATCGTCCCGGGCGCGCCGTTGATGCAGAGTCCAGACGCGTTCGGTTGCAATCTGGGTTCGTATACCTAAAGCATCTGGAGGAGAGCGTGATGACACCGCGGGCGGCAACTTGCCGCCCGCGGCTTCACGCTCGCGGCTGCGCCCGGCCCCGGCTTCGAACCGCTCGGATGGATGACTGCCTGCAATGATCAGCTGGCCCAATTTTCTCTCGCAGCTATTCAACGGGCTGGCGCAGGGCGCGCTGCTGGCGCTGATCAGCTCGGGACTCACGATCATTTATGGCACGCTCGGCGTGCTGAACCTGGCGCATGGCGCGATGTTCATGCTCGGCGGCTATGCCGGCTACGTCGCGTACGAGGCGACCGGCTCGTTCGTCGTCGCGGTGCTCGCCGGCACGCTGTTCGTGGGAGTGGTCGGCGTCGTGATGGAACGGGTCATCATCCGCCATTTCTACAGCCGTCCACACGAGGACCAGCTGCTGGTCACGTTCGGACTAGCCATCTGCTTCGTCGAAATCGTCCGCTTCTTTTTCTCGAGTCTGTCGAAGACCGTGCCGCCGCCGCCGCTCCTGACCGGCATCACTTCGCTCGGCGTCATGTTCTACCCGACCTATCGCCTGGCCGTCGTCGGCATCGTGGCCGTCGCGCTGCTTGCGCTCTACTTCGTACTCTACCGGACGCGGCTGGGCATGATCGTGCGCGCGGGAATCGAGGATTCGGTGATGGTCGATTCCCTCGGCATCAACGTCTACCGCGTGTTCATGGTCGTGTTCGGCATCGGAGCCATGGCGGCAGGGTTTGCGGGCATCGTGAATGCGCCGGTGGTCTCGCTGACGCCGGACATCGGTGAGGCGATTCTGGTCCAGACCTTCGTCGTCGTCGTCATCGGCGGCGTCGGATCGTTTCCCGGGGCGGTGCTCGGGGGCCTCGTCGCCGGCGAGATCATCAGCCTCACGTCGATGGTCAATCCGGGCTACGCCTATGTCATGCTGTTCGCGGCGATGACGCTCGTGCTGCTGCTGCGGCCGCACGGGCTGCTCGGCACGCGGGGGCGAGAGTGAATACGGGCCTACGGTGCTGAGACAGCGTCCGTTCCTGGTCGAGACGCTGACGGCGATCGCTCTGATCGCGGTGCCTTTCGTGCTGCCCTACCTCGGTTCCGCGCCCAATACGGTCAACCGGATTCTGGTCTGGGGTCTGTTCGGGATTGGCTTCGATATCCTGTTCGGCTACACCGGGCTGCTTTCGTTCGGCCAGTCGGCGCTCTATGGCACCGGTGGATTCGTCGCTGCCTACCTTCTCACCCAGGCGGGATTCCCGTATGTCGTGATGGCGCTGCTCATCGGCACCGTCGCCGCCGCTGCCGTCGGGTACCTGGTCGGGCTGATCGCGTTGCGCCGGACCGGTATTTACTTCGCGATGATCACGGTCGCCATCGCGGAAGTCTTCTATTTCGTCGAGTTCAACCCGCTATCGGAATGGACCGGCGGCGAAAATGGGTTGCCCGGCGTTCCGACGCCCAGCCTCTATCTCGGGTTCACGACGCTGCATTTCACCAGCGGCTGGTCGCTGTATCCGTTCCTCGCTTTCTGCTATTTCGTCGGCATCGTGATCGCGCTGCGCATCGTCCGCTCGCCGGTCGGCGCCATCCTGAGGTCGATCCGCGAAAATCCGCTGCGCGCCGCCGCCGTCGGGCACAACATCCACGGCTACAAGCTCACCGCGTTTGTCATTGCCGCCGCCTACGCCGGCCTCGCCGGCGGGCTGCTCGGCGTCCTGCAGGCGTTCATGCCGCCCGAAGCCTTCACCTTCGACACTTCCGGCCAGCTCGTGATGCAGACGGCGATTGGCGGCCGCGGGACGCTGTTCGGTCCGCTGGTCGGCGCAGCCGTCTGGCTGTTTCTGCAAGACTTTCTGCAGGCGACGCTGGGATTGGGCGCTGCCTGGAAGCTTGTGCTGGGGCTGATATTCGTGCTGCTGGTCTGTTTCCTCCGCCAAGGCATCGTCGGCGGCGTCCGGGATGCGTTGGGCTTCGCAAGAAACAAGTACGCGGCGATGTTCGGGCCGAAACATCCGCCGCCTTCCCCGACCGCTGGCGCGGGCGGGCGGCAGCCGGCGCATGGCGGATTCGTCCGCCCGCCAGTCGCAGCGCCGATGCCGCCGCGGCACCGCGCGACCGGCCCCCTTGCAGGGCCGATCCTGCAGGCGACCGAGCTCACCAAGCATTACGGCGGCGTGATTGCCAACGCCGGCGTCAACTTCAGTGTGAATCAGGGCGAGCTGCGCGGCATCATCGGACCCAACGGCGCCGGCAAGACAACCTTTTTCAAGATGCTTACCTGCGAGGTACCGCCCACCTCGGGCAGCATCGTGTTCGAGGGTCGCGACATCACGGGCATGAGCGTCACCGATGTGTGCCAGCTCGGCCTGACCAAGAGCTACCAGGTCAACCAGTTGTTCAACCGGCTGACCGTGCGCGAGAACCTTGTCATCGCCGTCCTTGCGGAGCTCCGCGGCAAGTTCAAGCTCGATGCGCTGGGAAGCCTGTCGCGGATACCGGGGTTGAGCGAGCAGGTCGAGCACACGCTCGAGCTCGTGAATCTGGCCGATCGCCGGGACACGCCGGTATCGCAGCTCGCCTATGGGGAGAAACGCCGGCTGGAGGTCGGCCTCGCCCTCGCGTCATCGCCGACCCTGTTGCTGCTCGACGAGCCGCTCGCAGGCATGAGCCCCACCGAACGGATCGAAACGGTGAAGCTGCTGAAATCGATTGGCCGGGATCGCACGATGATCATCATCGATCACGACATGGACTCGTTGTTCGAGCTGGCGCAGCGCATCACCGTGCTGCAGGAAGGCCGCGTGCTGGTCGAAGGCACGCCGGAAGAAATCAAGGGCAATGCCAAAGTGCAGGAAGCCTATCTGGGCGGTGTGCACGGGGTGCTCGCGCCGTGAGAGCGCCGCCGGGACGCCGCACGACGCGAGCCGCGCCTCCGCCGGGAGCAGCGCGGCCGCAATTGCAAGCGTGGGAGAGGCCATGAGCCTGCTCGAGGTCAAGGGGCTCAACAGCTATTACGGCGACTCGCACATTCTGTTCGACGTCTCGCTGCGCGTGGAGCGCAACGAGGTGGTGGCCCTTCTCGGCCGAAACGGTGCCGGCAAGAGCACGACGCTGAAAAGCCTGATGGGCGTGGTGACGCCGCGCACAGGCTCGGTGCTGCTCGACGGGATCGAAATGGCGGGCAAGAAGAGCCACGCGATCGCCCGAGCCGGCATGCAACTCGTGCACGAGGATCGCCGCATCTTCGGCAGCCTCGATGTCGAGGAGAATCTGATCCTCGCCGGACTGACGGCTACTGCAAAATGGCCGCTCGAGCGCATCTACGCGATGTTCCCGCGATTGAAGCAAAGGCGCGGCAGCCGCGGCACCGACCTGTCAGGCGGCGAACAGCAGATGCTCGCGATCGCCCGTGCCCTCATCCGCGATCCGAAAATCGTTCTCCTGGACGAGCCGTTCGAGGGCCTGGCGCCGGTAATCGTCCGCGATTTGATGCAAGCCTGCCGCGAGCTCGCTGCTGCCGGCCAGACGATCGTTCTGGTCGAACAGAATCTCGCCGCGAGCCTGGCGCTGGCGCAACGCGTCTACATCATCAACAACGGGCATATCGCCCACGAAGGCCCTGCGCAGGAGATCAAGCTGCAGCCCGAGATATTGCAGCGTCACCTTGGCGTGTAGGCGCGGCTCCGCTCATCGCCTAGCCAGATTACGGAACGATTGTTGCTTAGCTGCAAAAAGCAACGGCGCACGTTGGATGTATGCGCGATGAATTTCAGTATTTTCAGGGGCTTGACTCTGGCTTTGTAACGGCCGCCGATCGTCCGAGCGTGTGGCTGGCGATCTGTACATCCAGGCGTGTACGAATTACCAGACCATGTCGCATGCTTACGCAGCGGGTCGCTCGACTGCTGGCAACAAGCCTCCATTGCTAAGTGCGGAGATCCAGAACGCGCAGGACGACAGTGGAAACGATGCAATCCTATCTGGAAAGGAAATGCCGCGAGATATCGGTTCTCAACGCGTGCCTGCGATGGCCGCCGCAACTGCAGAGACCCACATCGCCTGAAATGGCGATCGCGCAGAAATTCCGGTTGGCAGCGGCCATCAAAGCCGATCGAGCATTGCAGAGCTGGTCGACTACCGAAACCGCCTGGGCTTCGCATCGACCCGTGAAGTCGGGGCTTTTTGAGTTCAACTACGGCTATCAACGGGCCGATCTGCGTGTGCACGGTCCTGCAATCTACCGGGCACTCGAGCGTTCCAGCACGAATATTGTCCGGGAGACGATGTATGCCAGCTCGGGCATGAGTGCAATGGCGGCGCTGGTGTCCGGATTGTCCAGGCTGCGTGGTCGGGCCGAACTGCTCGTTCCCAGCGGCTGTTATGGCGAGACACGGGAGCTATTCGATAGCTTCGGAGGTCGCGTGCGCTCGTTGCCGCTGGAAGCCGGAGCCGATTTATCTCGGCGCGGCAACGATGTCCTCCGCGCTGCATTGATCGACTCGAGCGTCCGTGCCGGGTTTTTCGATTTCGCGAACATCGCACCCGATAGCATCGACCTGGTGATCTTCGATACGACGTGTTTCGGGAGAAGCTCGACGCGCATCCGGCGTGTGATCGAGTGGGCTTTGCGCGCGAACTTGCCGTTGGCGCTCGTGCGCAGCCACACGAAGCTCGATTGCCTGGGGATCGAGTACGGCCGGCTTGGATCGGTCGTCGTCACGGCGCCGATGCAGGGCATCCTGAGCGGTCGCCTGAAATGGCTGACGGGTCTGATTCGGGCGACGGCCGACTCGATACGTCTTCTGGGTGCAGCGCCGATCCTGGCAAACTTTCCACCGTTTGCGGCGGGTCGGGCATTCGAGCGCTGCACGGTCGAACG
This sequence comes from Casimicrobiaceae bacterium, assembly GCA_035607385.1. Taxonomy (GTDB): domain Bacteria; phylum Pseudomonadota; class Gammaproteobacteria; order Burkholderiales; family Casimicrobiaceae; genus PALSA-1003. The sequence goes on along the minus strand of DATNAR010000081.1, from coordinate 8,962 downwards.
CATCGCGGCGATCATCCGCAACAACCGACGGATGGTGCGTTTGCTGTCGGCCCGGCTGGGCGGGAGCCAGGTCGCCACGCCTTGCCAGCACGGCCTTTACTTCACGCTGGAGCCCGGGCGCAATCCCTCGGCGGCGGACGCCGCCGGGCTCGCCCGCAGGCTTTGCCGCGAGTTGGAATCGACGGCGCTCCCGGTCGTCCACGCGGGCTCGTTTGGTTTCGATTTCATCGCCATCGACGGGTTCGCCGATTCGTGGTCGCGCAGCAACGTGATCAGAGTCGCCGCGTCGGACCTGCCGGTCGCTGTCGTAGACCAGGTTGCCGAAGGCATCGCCGGCGCATGGAGGCGACATTGCTCAGCGTCGAGGATCGATCCGGCTGCGATGCGAACGTCCGCTGCCGCCGCCTGAGCCGCACCGCAAACGACGCTCATGGATCTGCCCGGAAAACGCGAATGCTGCTGGACCGCGCGCGCTCCGGAGACCGACTATCGGGCGCTTGGCAGATCCGGCGCGTCGGACGTCGTCGTTGTCGGCGCAGGGATCGTCGGTCTGACGACAGCGTATGTTCTGGCGGCGGCAGGCGTGCCCGTCACCGTAGTCGAGGCGAGGAAAATCGGACGCCAGGTCACCGGTCGCTCGACGGCCAAGGTCACGAGCCAGCACGCGCTTATCTACCGGTACCTCATCCGCAAGCGCGGCAAGGAGACCGCCGGCCTTTACGCCGATGCGAACGCGACGGCAGTGCGGAAGATAGCCGAATGGGCGAACGTCGAATCGATCGCCTGCGATCTGGAGATGAAGGATGCCTACGCCTACACGTCGCGGCCGGCGAGACGCGCAGCGATCGATTCCGAGGCGGAAGCCGCCCGGAGCCTGGGCCTGGATGCCGAGTCCCTTGACTCGGCGCCGCTCCCGTTCGCCACGGTGGGCGCACTGCGCTTTCGCCATCAGGCGCAGTTCAATCCCACGCGCTATCTGATCGGACTGGCCGCCGCGGTCACGGCGCGTGGCGGACGGATCTTCGAGAATACGCGCGTCACGGGCGTCAAGTCGGGCAAACGTTGGCGCGTGACGGCCGATCGCCACCACCTGGCGGCCGACCACGTCGTTCTGGCCACCAATCTGCCTATCGCCGGCCCCATCCACTTCGACCAGATGACCCAGCCGCGGTCGCACGTAGCGATGGCATTTCGAGCGTCCGCCGAGGGGATCCTCGACGGAATGTTCATCGACGTCGATCGCCCGACCCATTCCCTCAGGATGGGGCAGGACGCCGATGGCCCGCTGCTGATCGTGCTGGGCGCCAAATTCAGGACCGGTCAGGAAGGCGACGTGGCAGAGCGCTTTCGCCAACTGGAGAGCTGGGTTCGCAGCAACGTTCCGGCAGGCGCTGTCGCGTGGCGGTGGGTCAACGAGGACTACGACACGTCCGATCGCATACCTTATGCGGGCGCTCTCGGACGAAAAGCACCCGGTCTTTATGTGGCGACGGGGTTCAACGCATGGGGTATCAGCAACGGCACCGCGGCCGGAATGACGATCGCCGACCAGATACGCGGCCGTCCCAGCCCTTGGGCGCAGCTTTACGATCCCGTACGCAAGGCGCCGAAGCACTTCAATCGCGGGGGCGACAGCGAGTCGCTCGTGCGCCGGATCGAGCAGATTCCGCCGGGCGAAGGCGGTGTCATCAAGCGAGGCAAGGAAAAAATAGCGGTGTGGCGTTCGCCGAGCGGGAAATTACAAGCGCTCTCGGCTTCGTGCACCCACATGGGGTGCACCGTCACCTGGAACAATGCGGATCTCACCTGGGACTGCCCCTGCCATGGATCGATGTTCGCGCACGACGGGACGGTCATCCACGGGCCGGCTACCGAGGCGCTGCCGCGAAAGAAGCTGCGCTGAAAAATAAGGGCGACGCCAGGCGACACGATCCGCGGAATCGCCGGCTGCGTGTGGCGTAGAATCAGCCCGACCCGGCAAGCCCGGCACGGGAATGACGCAGCCTCGCCTTGTGTACCCGGCAGGTTTGCGGACAGGTGCCACCCGAGGGAAACCGGTGTGAGCCGTCAACTTTTATCATCGCCCCATGCCGCTCAATCTTTTCAGTCGCCTGATGCCCGCCCAGGAGGCCTTTACGCCGCTGTTTTGCGAGCAGGCGCAGCGTATTGTCGAGGCGGCCGAGCAATTGCGGCAGATGATAGGCGAAGACAACCCGGAGCGGCATGTCGCGATCATCCGCGAGATAGAGATGGCCGCCGACGCGGTGGCGCGAAAGATTTTCATTGGCGCCAACCGCACGTTCAACGCCCCGATAGACCGCGAGGACATTCTCGAGCTCGCCCATCTGCTCGACGACTGCGTCGATCTCATCGAGGACACGGCCAAGGGAATCCAGCGCTACGGCGTGCAGGGATTTCCCGCAGAGATGCGAGCCATGGCCGATGCGGTGGTCGAAGCCGCGTCCGTTCTGCAGAAGATCATGCCGTCGCTGGACTCGATCGCGAAGGATCACCAGGTCATCTCTGCACTTTGTGAGCAGGTCGGCCAGATTGAAGGGCGCGCCGATGCCTCTTTCGACGTTGGATTGACTCGTCTGCGGGCGCAGTTGCGGGCGGGTGAAGTCGACACGATCGGCTATATCGACCGAAAGGAACTGTACGAGCTCATTGAGAACGTGGTCGACAAGTGCGACGACGTCGCCAACGCCATCCAGTCGATCACCGCGAAGCACGCGTAGCGTTCTCATCGCTAGACCGTGGAAGCCAACGCGCTCGGACTGCCCGTACTCGTCGCATTGATCGCCGCTGCGCTGCTGTTCGACTTCCTCAACGGCCTTCACGACGCAGCCAACTCGATCGCCACCGTCGTGGCGACGCGCGTCTTGCGTCCGCAGACGGCGGTGATCTGGGCTGCATTCTTCAATTTCGTCGCATTCACCGTCTTCGGCCTGCATGTGGCGCGAACGGTAGGAACAGGCATCGTAAGCGCCGGGGTGGTGGATGGCAGCGTGATTTTCGGAGCTTTGAGTGGGGCTATCGTCTGGAACATCGTGACCTGGAGGGTGGGCATTCCGTCCAGCAGCAGTCATGCGCTTATCGGGGGGTTGACCGGGGCGGCCATGGCCAAGGCAGGGTTCGCCGCCGTTGTCTACGGCGGATTGGCGATCACGGCGCTCGGCATCGTCCTTTCCCCGCTGCTGGGCTTCGTTCTCGCGCAGCTATTGGTCGTGATCGTGCATTGGGCCAGCAGGAAGGCTGCTCCGTTCACCGTCGACCGGCGGTTCCGCGTGTTGCAACTCGTTTCGGCAGCGATGTATTCGCTCGGTCACGGCGGCAACGATGCGCAGAAAACCATGGGACTCATTGCGGTGCTGCTCTTTTCGCAGGGCCTCCTCGGTAACGAGTTCCACGTTCCCTTCTGGGTCGTGCTCAGTTGCCAGGCTGCGATGGCGCTCGGAACCTTGCTGGGTGGCTGGCGCATCGTCCACACGATGGGTTCTCGTATCACCCACTTGAAGCCCATCCAAGGGTTCTGCGCCGAAACCGGCGGCGCGCTCACATTGTTTCTTGCCACCGCATTGGGGGTGCCTGTGTCGACCACGCATACGATCACCGGGGCCATCGTGGGCGTCGGCGCGGCCCGTCGGGCGTCGGCGGTGCGCTGGCCCATTGCGCAGCGGATCGTCGTCGCGTGGGTGCTGACGCTTCCGGCCGCGGGGCTCATCGGCGCGCTGGTCTTTAGCGCGGTCAGCTATTTCTGATGGCTGCCCACGCTCGCCTTGCCGCGACCTTGGGCAAACACCCGCATCCGGCGCCATCCAATCTGACCGGATCGGGAAGCAAAATCCAGACTAGGCGTATGATCCGATGTGGCTCTTCCCCAGACTGTAGAGCTCGACGAAATGCGCTACTCGTTCAGGCGCCGCCGCAGGGCCGACCGAGGCCCAACAGTTCGCCCGCGGCGACTGCCGCGCGTTCCGACGGCATGAACGACGCAAGAACGCCGGTCGTCGTGACCGGCGTCATCGGCTCCGATACGCACATCGTCGGCAACCGCATCCTGTCGATGGCGCTCGAGCAGGCCGGTTACAAGGTCGTGACACTGGGTGCGCTCACGCCGGCAGCCGAATTCATCAAGGCGGCCATCGAGACCAACGCCGACGCGATTCTCGTGTCGTCGCTCTACGGGCAGGGCGAGCTCGATTGCCGCGGGTTCCGCGACCTGTGCGTCGAAGCGGGGCTGGACGGCATCCTTCTTTACGTCGGTGGCAATCTCGTCGTCGGCAAGCAGGCATGGCCCGACGTTGAGAAGCGATTCCTCGACATGGGATTCGACCGTGCGGCATCGCCGGGAACCCGTACTGAAACGGTTCTCGCCTGGCTCGCTGCAGACCTCGCGGAGCGCAAGCGCGAAGGATGCGTGAGTCGATGACGACCGCCGCGCTGTTGATCGACTTCGGCAGCACCTACACGAAGCTCCGCGCGATCGACCTCGATCGGCGGCGCATCCTCGGCTCCGGCCAGGGCCCATCGACCGTCACGACCGACATCATGATCGGCATGAAGGCGGGCCTCGACGACCTCGAACGGCGGCTTGGCGGCTTGCCGCGCTTCAAGTACCGGCTCGCCTCGAGCAGCGCGGCGGGCGGGCTGCGCATGGTGACGGTCGGGCTGGTGCGCGAGCTCACCGCGGAGGCGGCGCGCCGCGCCGCGCTCGGCGCCGGGGCGAAGCTCGTCGGCGCGTTCGCCTACCGGCTCACGGCCAGCGACGTCGACCGCATCGTTTCGCTGGCACCCGACATTCTGCTGCTTGCCGGCGGCACGGATGGCGGCAACAGCGACGTCATCGTGCATAACGCACAAGTGCTGGGCCGCAGCGCGCTCGCCTGCGCTATCGTGCTTGCCGGCAACCGCAATGCGGCCGACGACGCGCGGGCGGCGCTCGCCGGCAGGCAAGTGCTTGCGACCGACAACGTGATGCCGGAGTTCAACGTCCTCCACATCGAGCCCGCGCGCGCCGCCATCCGACAGGTTTTCATCGACCGCATCGTGCACGCCAAAGGCATCGACCGCGCCCAGGCGGAGTTCGATCGCGTGCTGATGCCGACCCCGGCGGCGGTGCTCGAAGGCGCCCGGCTGCTCGCCGACGGCTGCGACGGGATCGCCGGTCTCGGCGCATTGCTTGTCATCGACCCCGGCGGCGCGACGACCGACGTGCATTCGGTGGCGCACGGCGAGCCCTCCGCTCCCGGCGTGATCGTGCAGGGCTTGCCCGAGCCGCGCGTGGCGCGCACCGTCGAAGGCGATCTCGGCATGCGTCACAACGCGGCGAACATCGTCGAGCTCGTCGGCGTCGGCGCGATCGCCGCGGAAGCCGGGCTCGATGCCGCGAGCGTCGCCGCGCTGGTCGCCGAGATCTCGGCCGATTTCGACCGCCTCCCGCGGACGGCCGGCGAGATCGCCCTCGACCGGGCGCTGGTCTGTGCCGCCGTCAAACATGCGGTGATCCGGCATTGCGGCACCGTGGACACCGTCCATACGGTAACGGGTCCGGTTGCCGTGCAGCATGGCAAGGACCTGTCCGAGGTGAATGCGGTGATCGGCACCGGCGGCGCGCTGGTACACAATCCGGATCCCCGCTCGGTGCTGGAAATGGCGCTCGCCGATCCCGCGATGCCCCGTTCGCTGCGGCCGAAAGCGCCGAAGCTCTTGCTCGACCGGCATTATTTGCTGTATGCCTGCGGCTTGCTTGGAACCGTCGAGCCGCAGGCGGCGCTCGAGATCGCGCTCGCGAACCTCGACGCCATCGAAAGGAAGCCATCGATTGAACGCGCCGTCATCGCCTGAAGCGACGCGCCGCCCGTTGTCGGAAGCGCGCATCGCGGACGACGTCTTCGCGGACATGCGCCGCGAGAACCTGGCGCGCTGGTCGACCGGCAGCGGCGTCGACTTCGACGAGGCCGTCGCGTTGCAGCGGTCACTCCCCGAGCACAAGCAGCTCGGCCGCGTCATGCGCCGGGCCGTCGCCGAGAGGCGCTGTCTTACGCAGCCGCGCGGCGGCTTCGGGACATTCGAAATGCAGCGCGAATTGATGGTGACACTGGATCGCGACGGCCACGCCGACATCGTGCCGACGACCACCGACAGCTACACGCGCAACGAGCAATGGGACCTCGCCCAGAAGGGCATCGAGGAGTCCGAGCGCCTGGGGCGCTCGATGCTCAACGGCTATCCGATGGTCAACTACGGGGTGGCGCGCGCCCGCGAGCTGATCGCGGCGATCGACAAGCCGGCGATCATGCTGACCGGCACGACGATGCCCAAGCTTACCAGCGAAATCGCGTTTGCCGGCGGCTATTCGGGTTACCTCGGGTCCGGCATCGCCTACACGACGTCGTACATCAAGGAGCTGTCGATCGAGGACGGCGTGCGCAACTACCAGTACCTCGACCGGCTTGCCGCCATGTACGCCGAACACGGCGTCGAGCTGCATCGGCGCCAGCCGGGCTTTCTCACCGGAACCAACATCCCCCCTTGTATCGCGATCGCGACCTGCGTGCTCGATTGCCTGCTCGCGGCCGCGCAAGGCGTGAAAAATTACGGTCTCGAAATGGGCGAGACGATGCACCTGGTGCAGGACGCCGCCGCGGTGGCCGCCTGTCGCGATTTGTGCCAGGAGTACCTCGCGCGGAAGGGTTATTCCGACGTGTTCACCTCGGTGACCTTGCTGCACTGGATGAGCGCGTGGCCGCAGGACGAGGCACAGGCTGCGGCGCTGCTCTGCTACGGCGGCACGCTCGCCGCGGTGAGCGGTGCGGCGAGTGTGACGACCAAGTCTACCCACGAGGCGTTCGGCATTCCGACACCGCAGGCCAACGCGGAAGGCCTGCGGATGACCCGGATGGCGATCTATCTCGCGCGCGATATCCGGCTCGACGGGCTGCCGGCGTACGAACAGGAAAGGGCGCTGATCGGGCGTGAAGTGCGTGCGATCGTCGACAAGGTGCTCGAAATGGGCGACGGCGACGCCGCGGTGGGATCGGTGCGCGCCTTCGAGGCCGGCGTCATGGACGTACCGTGGTCGCCGAACCGGCACTGCAAGAGCCGTGTGCTGCCGGCGCGCGATGTCGACGGATGCCTGCGGATACTCGATCCCGGGCTCATGCCCTTTCCCCACGACATCCTCGAGTTGCACGAGGAGCGGCTGCGCAAGCGCGCGGAGCGCGACCGGATCGCGTTCGGGCCGGACCTCGCGGTGCAAAGCGTCTACGAAATGTCGGAACCGGTCGACAAGCTGCTGCCCGACCGGTGGATGCGATGAGCGACGTCGCGCGGTTCGACCGCATCGATGTCCACCGGCTGCGCATCCCGCTGATCACCCCGTACCGGCTGGCGTTCGGTCCGGTCGAGCATTTCGACACCATCGCGGTCGAGATCACCGATCGCGACGGACGGGTCGGTCTGGGCGAAGCCACGATCCTCACCGGGTACACCGACGAGACGATCGACGACAGCTGGCGCGCTGCGCGCGATTTCGCTCCGCAGCTTGCGGCCACGGGCGCGGGCCGCGCATCCGACCCCGTCGCCACGCTGGGCGCCCGCTATCCGTTCACGGCAACGGCGTTCGGCTCGGCGGTCGAAATGCTCGCCGGCAGTGCTGCGCTCGAGGTGCGCGAGACGATCCGGGTCCCGCTGCTGGGGCTGCTCAACGCGGAGCGCGAAGAAGCGATCGCGGCCGAGTTCGAGCAGCTTGTTGCGGCGGGATTCCGCACGATCAAGGTCAAAGTGGGCACCGACGCCGTCCGCGACGGAGAGCGCGTGCGCGCCGTGCAGCGCGTCGTCGCCGGCCGGGCTCGCATCCGGATCGACGCCAATCAGGGGTATACGGCCGGCGACGGCGTCGCCTTCGTGCAAGCGCTCGATCCCGCCGGCATCGAGCTCTTAGAGCAGCCGTGCGCGGCCGGCGACTGGGATGCGCATCTGACCGTGGCGCGCGCCGCGTCGGTGCCGATGATGCTCGACGAATCGATCTACGGGCTCGATGACATCGATCGGGCCGCAGAGCTCGGCGCCGCAAGCTACATCAAGGTCAAGCTGATGAAGCTCGGAACGCTCGAGCGGCTCGCGGCGGCGATCGCGCACATCAGGCGGCTGGGGATGCGGGCGGTGCTCGGTAACGGCGTCGCCTGCGACCTCGGCTGCTGGATGGAAGCATGCGTCGCCGCGCGGGCGATCGACAACGCCGGCGAAATGAACGGCTTCCTGAAGCCGCGCAGCGGACTGCTCACCACGCCGCTCGAATTCGAGGCGGGAGCGATCGTGCTCAAGCCCGGCTTCGCCCCGCGTCTGGATCATCAGCGCATCGCGCCCTATGTCCTCGACGCCGCGGCGTTCGCCGGCACGGCAGCCGCGCTCGCTGTCCCGGAGAACACACGATGAAGGCCGTGACTATCGCGCGGTTCGGCGGCCCCGACGTGCTCGAATTGACTGACATCATGCCTCCTCCGGTCGGTCCGGGCGAAGCGCTGGTCGAGCTGGAGTGCGCGGGCGTCAACTTCATCGATATCTACATGCGCAGCGGCCTGTACGCTCGCTCGCACACCTACCAGACGGCGCTGCCGATGACGCTCGGGATGGAAGGCGGCGGGGTCGTGGCCGCGGTGGCTGACGGTGTCACCGATTTTGCCGTCGGCGATCGGGTCGCGTATTGCATCGTACGCGGCAGCTACGCCCAGTTCGCTTCGGTACCGGTCTCGCGTCTGGTCCCGGTTCCACCGCACGTGCCGATGCCGATTGCGACCGGGCTGATGCTCCAGGGCTTGACCGCGCACTATCTGTCGCACTCGGCATACTCGCTCGGGCCGGGAAAGACCTGTCTCGTCCATGCCGGTGCGGGTGGCGTCGGCCAGTTGCTGATCCAGCTGGCGAAGCTCCGCGGCGCGACGGTAATCGCAACCGTGGG
>DATNAR010000075.1:0-2036 GCA_035607385.1 Casimicrobiaceae bacterium | reverse complement strand
GCGCCGGATCGGAGCTGCGACGGCCGCTCGGCGTCGCCGTGGTCGGCGGGCTCATCGTGTCGCAGGTGCTGACCCTCTACATCACGCCGGTCGTGTTCATCTATTTCGAGCGGCTGCTGGCCTATATGCGCATCGGCACGCGCCGGCCCGACGAGACGCCGGCCATGCACGGCTCGCCCGCCGAATAGGACGGCCTTCTTGCAAAGCAGCAGGCGGTCCGCCCTTTTTGGCGGGCCGCTTTTTTATTCTGGCAGGTCTCGCGCCCGCTCGCCCCTGATACAATTGCCGGGGACCGGCGGTGGTGAGGCGCGCGGCGACGGAAATCAGACGGCGGCGCGCATGTTCTATGCGGATGCCGGGCGCGCCAAAGAAGCCAAAGAAGCCAAAGAAGCCAAATAATAGGTAGGGCGGATAACTAGGAACCAATCGCGATGAACTTGCCCGAACTGTGTATCCGACGCCCGGTCATGACGACGCTGCTGATGGCGGCCTTTATGATTTTCGGCATCGCCGGCTATCGCCAGCTGCCGGTCAGCGCGCTGCCCAAGGTCGATTTCCCGACCATCTCGGTGACGACGAAGCTGCCGGGCGCCAGCGCCGAGATCATGGGCGCCACGGTCGCGACGCAGCTCGAGAAGCAGTTCTCGACCATCGCCGGCATCAGCTCGATGACCTCGACGAGCGTGCTCGGCGCGACCCAGGTCATTCTCCAGTTCGATCTCGACCGCGACATCGACGGCGCCGCTCTCGACGTGCAATCGGCCTTGAGCACGGCGCAGCGCCACCTGCCGTCGCAGCTGCCGGAGCAGCCCTCGTTCAAGAAGATCAATCCGGCCGAGCAGCCGGTCATCTTCCTGTCCTTCTATTCCGACACCCTGCCGTTGTCGGTGGTGGACGACTATGCCGAGAACACGGTGGCGCAGCGCCTCTCGACCCTGAACGGCGTCAGCCAGGTGCAGGTGCACGGGCAGCAGCAAGCCGCCGTCCGCATCCAGGTCAATCCCGAGGCCATGGCGGCGCACAACATCGACATCAAGCAGGTGCAGACGGCGATCGCCAATGCGACCTCGAATGCGCCGATCGGCGCGCTCGAAGGGGCCGAGCGTGAGATGACGCTCAACGCGTCGGGACTGCCGCAGCGCGCCTCCGACTATAACCGCCTCATCGTCGCCTATCGCGACGGCGCGCCGGTCCGCATCCAGGACATCGGCACTCCGATCGATTCGGTGACCAACAAGCTTTCCGCCTCCTGGTACAACGGCAAGCGCTCGATCGTGCTCGCGGTGCAGCGCCAGCCGGGCGCCAACACGGTCGACGTCGTCGACGCGGTGAAGAAGCTGCTGCCCGTCTTCCGCGCCAGCATCCCGCCGTCGGTCAATATCGACATTCTCGCCGACCGCTCGCTATCGGTCCGCCAGTCGGTGGCCGATGTCGAGGCGACGCTCGGCCTCACCACCGTCCTGGTGGTGCTGGTGATCTTCCTATTCCTGCGCAAGGCGTCGGCGACCCTGATCCCGACCCTGGCCTTGCCCGTGTCGATCGTCGGCACCTTCGCCGGCATGGTGCTGTTCGGCTTCAGCCTCGACAATATCTCGTTGATGGCGCTGACGCTCGCCGTGGGATTCGTCGTCGACGACGCCATCGTCATGCTCGAGAACATCGTGCGCCATATCGAGGAGGGCGAGCAGCCCTTCCGTGCGGCGCTCAAAGGCTCGAAGGAGATCGGCTTCACCATCCTGTCGATCACCTTCTCGCTCTGCGCCGTCTTCATCCCGGTCCTGTTCATGGGTGGCGTGGTCGGCCGCATCTTCCGCGAGTTCGCCGTCACCATCAGCATGGCGATCCTGGTGTCCGGCTTCGTGTCGCTCACCCTCACGCCGATGATGTGCAGCCGCTTCCTGCGCCATCACGATGCCAGCGAGGAGAATATCTTCGGCCGCTTTCTCGAAGGCTGCTTCCAGCTGCTGCTGCGCGGCTATGATCGCAGCCTGCGCGTCGTGCTGAAGTACCGGTTCCCGACGCTGCTCGTGCTGTTC
>DATNAR010000058.1:0-4395 GCA_035607385.1 Casimicrobiaceae bacterium | reverse complement strand
CAAGTGAAATCGACGCCGGTCCTGCGTGCCGCACTAAAGTCCTCGCGAATTGCCGCGGCCGTGCTCGCCTTGGCGACGATCGCGACCGCGGCGATGCTCGCGCTGTTGCCGGCAGAGCCCTGGCTGCGAGCCGTCGGTGTCGTGGTCGCGGGCGGCTGCGGCCTCCACGCGCTCCGGATCACGGCAGCGGTGGGCGCGAGCGGTTCGATGGCGATCGAGCTTGCCGCGGATCGCCGCATCGTGATCACCGATCGTTTCGGCCGGCATATCGCCGCGCTCGCCCGGCCGGAGAGCTACGCCGGCGCGCTGCTGACGACGGTGGTGCTGCGTCCTGAAGGCGCGTGGCGGTCGCGCGCGCTGGCGATCTGGCCGGACACGATGCCGGCGGACGAGCTCAGGCGCTTACGGGTGCTCCTGCGGCACGGCGATCGCGGTAGCGACGACACCTGACCGACGCTAGGCCGGCGCGCCTCGCAACCACGCCTGGCCGTCGATGACCTTGCCGCTTTCGGCTTTCGGCTGGCCGGCCAGCAAGTGCAGATAAAGCGGAACGAAGACTTCCGGCGGCGGCAGGCGCGTGATGTCGTCGCCCGGGTGCGTTTGCGCGCGCAGCGGCGAGCGCATCGGGCCGGGGACGATGCCGTTGACCCGCAGATTCGGCGCGTTTGCCCATTCGTCGGCAAGGATCGCAAGCAGAGCGGACAAACCGGCCTTGGCGACGGCGTAGGCACCCCAGAATGCCTTCGGATCTTCTCCTCGCGTGTCGAGGGTGAACACGACGCTGCCTTCCGGCGCGGCGCGCAGCAGCGGCAGCAGCGCGCGCGTCAGCCCGAACGGTGCCAGGAGATCGACCCGCATCGTCGAAAGCCACGCATCGAAGGCCTGGTGCTCGATCGGACCGAGCGAGCCAAGCTGCACGGCGGTATGCACGATCGCGTCGATCCGCCCATGCTGCGCCTGCAGCGCGCTCGCGACGTTGGCAAAGTCCTCGCTTCGCGCCGTCGCAAGGTCGAGCGGCAGGATCGTCGGCTCGGGGTGTCCAGCGTTGGTGATGTCGTCGTAGAGCGATTCCAGCTTGCGCACCACGCGCCCGTGCAGTACGACGGTGGCGCCTTGCGCCGCGCAGGCGAGCGACAGCGCTCGTCCCAGCCCGCCGCTCGCACCGGTGACGAGCGCCACCCGGCCGTCGAGCAGTCGGCGGGGTGCGTAATCACGGGAAGGTAGCGGCATTGAAGCGTCGCGTGGGCCGCGCCGATGATATCCGAAAAGGCCGCGACGGCTGTCGAATGACGACGGACCGACACGCGTCAACGGCGCGCGCGCGTTTGCAAAACGCGGTACCGGCCCTTATAATTCGCGGTTCGCTGTGGGGCTATAGCTCAGCTGGGAGAGCGCTTGCATGGCATGCAAGAGGTCAGCGGTTCGATCCCGCTTAGCTCCACCACCAGCCCTGCGCAACATCCGCCTCGTCCCCATCGTCTAGAGGCCTAGGACATCGCCCTTTCACGGCGGTAACCGGGGTTCGAATCCCCGTGGGGACGCCAGTTGATCCCGTGATACGTCCGGGAATAGCAAAAGCCATAAAGGGCAGCCTGTTTGAGCACCGAGTCCATCAGCAACGTACTGAGCACGCTGCCACCCGGCCAGACGCTGCGTCTTGGGCAGAATGACGACATGATCGCGGGTATGGGGCCGGGTATATGCATCATCGCCAAGCAAGTCGGGTCGCAACAAGACAACCAGTGGTCTCCCATCGACCATCTCAATGCGACGAACGACGTCGTCGCCGTGGCGAAAATAGCGCTGGAATTCCGACGCAAGATAGGAGAGACCGATTTATTCGCGATCTGCGTGCCTGTCGCCGACCCTTCTGAGCGACAGTCGATCGAGCTGAGGCTGCAGAACGCCTGGCCAAAATGACGGGCCTGCCTGCGTATCGGCCTTAGCGACGATCCTCAGAGGCGGAATCGCACGAGGTCCGCGATGAAGTCGCTCGCGGAGGCCATGGCGCTGTCGAGCATCGCGCGCATTTCCTGAAGACGGCGCCGTCAGCGCGCCGTACAGCCTCCGACTCGGCGCGCGTCTATCGTCTGGGTCATGGCGATGTCCTGGCCTTCCATTTTCCCCTTCATGCGGATCTGCCCGTTGTAGCCGTTGGCGACGAGGTTGAACTCGCCGGTGCCGGTCATCGGATTGTTGCCGGTGCAGGTCATCTTGAACGTCAATCGCGCGCCACTGCGCGTCGTGTCGCTGACGCGGCAGTTGTCCTGTCGCGGGATGAGATCCTGGTCGCTCGCACCCTTTTTCACGCACATGCGCTGCGACATCGGCGGCATGGCCATGCCGGGCATTTCCATCTTGATCGTGATGTCGTATTGGTCGTCGCTGCCCTGAGCCAGCGCAACTTGGGCCAGCGCAAGCGTGCACAGGGCGGCGATGGAAAAAAGGCCGCGTCTCACTCCGCCGACGTTCAATCGCCTGGCATTCATCGCTCTCTCCCTCAAGTCGTCACTCAAAATATGCCTTTCGCACGTACTGGTCGAGCATCCGCTCGGTATTGAAGAACGAGCCGTTCAGCGCAAGCGCGTGCCGCATGACGTCGATGTAGCGGTCGCGGTCGGCATAGAACATCGGCAGGATCACGTGCTCGAGCTTGCCGTACAGCGACTCGGCGTCGGCATTGCGGTCGTCGTCGGCCTCCACTCCTTCGTCGGCGCCGATCGCCCATCCGGTAGCGCCCTCGATGCAGCCTTCGACCCACCAGCCGTCGAGAATCGACAGCGACGGAACGCCGTTGATCGCCGCCTTCATGCCGCTGGTGCCCGACGCCTCCAGCGGCGGCTGCGGCGTGTTCAACCACAGGTCCGCGCCAGAGGTCAGCAGGCGCGCGACCCGCATGTCGTATTCCTCCAGATAAACCAGCCGGATCCTGGTCCCGAGCGCCTCCTTGATTTCGAAGATGCGCCGAATCAACGCCTTTCCGGATTCGTCCTTCGGATGCGCTTTGCCGCCGAAGATCAGCTGGAAGCCGCCGGCGCGAGCATGAATCCCCTCGAGCCGGGCAAGGTCGTTGAACACCAGGTCGGCGCGTTTCCATACGGTCGCGCGGCGGGCGAAGCCGATGGTAAACGCATTGGCATCCATAGCGACGCCGGTGGCCTCGTTTACGTACTTCAGCAGCTCTGCCTTGGCGCTCCCGTGCGCGTTCCAGACTTCTCGCTTCGACACCCCTAGTACGTGACGCAGGCTGGCATTGTCCTGCCGCCAATCGGGAATATGCCGGTCGAGCATCGCCTGCACGGCGGGCGCGGCCCAGGTTGCCGCGTGCACGCCGTTGGTGATCGAGTCGATGTTGTGCTGCGCGAACATCGTCCTGGCCACTTCACCGTGTCTTTTGGCGACCCCGTTCACATACTGGCTGTGGTCAAGCGCGAGATGCGTCATGTTCAGCACGTCGTTCAGGCAGAACTCGCGTGCACGCTCGTCGAAGGCATGGTTGTACCCGGTGATGATGCTGGCGACCAGCGGCAACGGGAACTGGTCGTGTCCCGCGGCCACCGGCGTATGCGTCGTGAACACGCACAGCGGCTTGATGGCCTGCACGGCCTCGCGGCTGATCGTCTTCTCGCCTCGCTCGCGCGACTTCTCAAATGCGAGCTCGACGGTCAGCAGCGCCGCGTGGCCTTCGTTCATGTGAAAGCGTCGCAGATTGCGGTAGCCGAGTGCGCGCAGCATGCGGACGCCGCCGATCCCGAGGATCACTTCCTGGCAGAGCCGGTAGCGTGCGTCGCCGCCGTACAGGTTGTCGGTCAGGCGGCAATCTTCAGGCGCATTCGCCGGCAGGTCGGCATCGAGCAGCACGACCGGAACGATGTGACCGGAAAGGCCGCGCATGTCATATCGCCACGCGCGCAGGATGACGGTGCGATGCTCGATCTCGATGCTCACCCGCGGCGAAAGCTCGGCGAGCGTCTCCGAGACCGGCCAATCGAGTTGTTCCTC
Organism: Casimicrobiaceae bacterium; assembly: GCA_035607385.1. GTDB lineage: Bacteria > Pseudomonadota > Gammaproteobacteria > Burkholderiales > Casimicrobiaceae > PALSA-1003. Next base: position 393 of record DATNAR010000058.1, on the reverse strand, counting down.
GGTCTGATTGCCGTGCTCGTCCAGTCTCTGCCGGAAATAGCCCTTTCGATGCAGCAGGGACACGGCCACCATCGGCAGCGCGACGTCGGCCGCGGATCGAAGTGTATCGCCGGCCAGGACGCCAAGGCCGCCCGAATAAGTTGGAATCGAGTCTTCAAGGCCCACCTCCATCGAGAAGTAGGCCACGGTCACCTGCGCTTCGGCAGCGGAATCGTCGGTAGTAGAGGGTGTAGCCATTCCGCTTTTATCGCGGCGCGCTATCGCGGCCGAGAGCATTCGGGGTCGAAACCGTATCGGCCCCGCTATGGGTGATCACCAGGATTTCGTGCGACATGCCGAGTTGCGCGCATAGGTTATCAAGAAAACCGATCGGCACCAAGCGCGGTAGCTTCT
>DATNAR010000054.1:0-4484 GCA_035607385.1 Casimicrobiaceae bacterium | reverse complement strand
TCAGATGTCGGTGCTGTTCATCACCCACGATCTGGCCGTCGTCGGCGAGATCGCCGATTACGTCGTCGTGATGCGCAACGGCGAGATCCGCGAGCAGGGGCCGGCGAAGGCCGTGTTCGAGAATCCGCAGGATGCGTACACAAAGGCGCTGCTCCTCTGCCGCCCGCGCCTCGACCGGAGGCCGGTCCGCCTGCCCGTGATCGAGGATTTCATGAACGGCCACGGCAAGGCGATGCACCTGACCGAGCGCAAGCGCGGCATCGATCGCGGCGATCCGATCATTCTGGACGTGCGCCATCTCGGCAAGGACTTCTATTCGCGCGAAGGGCTGTTCGGCCGGCGCAAGTTCGAGGCGGTCAAGGACGTGTCGTTCCGCCTGCCCAAGGGCAAGACGCTGGGACTGGTGGGCGAATCCGGGTCGGGCAAGACGACGGTGGGGCTGACGCTGATGCGACTGCATGAGGCGACGACCGGCGAGGCTCTGTTCGAGGGAAAGGATATCCTCTCGATGTCGCCGCGCCAGTTCATGGATTACAAGCGTCGCATCCAGATCATCTTCCAGAATCCGTACGCGTCGCTGAATCCGCGGATGATCGTCGGCCAGATCCTGACCGAGCCGATGCAGATTCACGGCATCGGCGCGTCGGTGCAGGACCGCACCGAGCTGGCCTTCGAGCTGCTGCAGAAAGTCGGCCTGCCCGAAGTGTCGTTCTACAAATACCCGCACGAATTCTCCGGCGGGCAGCGGCAGCGCATCGCAATCGCGCGCTGCCTGACGCTCAAGCCGGACATACTGATCTGCGACGAGTCGGTTTCGGCGCTGGACGTGTCGGTGCAGGCGCAGGTGCTGAACCTGCTGCAGGACCTGCAGGACGAATTCCGCCTGTCCTACATCTTCATTTCGCACGACCTCGCCGTCGTCAAATACATCTCCGACGAGATCATGGTGATGAACCAGGGCGCGATCGTCGAAATCGCCAATTCCGACGACATCTACCTGCACCCCCAGCACCAGTACACGAAGAAGCTGCTTTCATCGATACCGAAGGGCTGGCACGACGGCTCGTAGCGCGTCGCCGGCCAGCTTCCGACAGCGGCGCGGCCGGACTACATCGTTATTGCTGGTCCGCCCCGCGGCGTCGCCGGCTCAACCCGTTCGCGGAAACTTGCCCTCACCGATTCGCCGGCTATTCCGCCTCCGGGGTCGCCTGCGCATTCGCGCGGGGCCCCGCTCCACCCTGCGGCGTCGCCGGCTCAACCCGTTTGCGGAAACTGGCCCTCACCGGTTCGCCGGCTATTCCGCCTCCGGGGTCGCCCCCCGCGCATTCGCGCGGGGCCCCGCTCCACCCTGCGGCGTCTTACAGCGTAAAAGCCATCTCGCTGACCACGGCACCCGGCAGGCGCATGCTGCTGACGCTGCGCGCGCGATAGCTGTCGCCGCTGACGACGAGCTCGCTTTCCGCGGTCAAGCCGACCAGGTGCTCGCCGAGCAGGCGGTAGATGCTGTCGTCGAAGCGCATGACGTTGACCGGCGCGACGATCCGTCCGCGGTCGACCCAGAACGAGGCGAAGCGCGTCATCCCCGTAACGCGGCAGGCGGGACGATCGGAAAAGTTCAGATACCAGAGATTGCCGATGTAAAGCCCGGTATCGAGCGCGGCCAGCGCGTCCTCGCCGGCGAGCACGCCGCCCGCCATCTCGAGCGACTCCGGGCTCTCCGATGCGTTGGCGCCGTTGGTGGCAAGCTCGAATTCCTTCGCGGTGCGCGGGCTCACCAGCGAGCCGACCAGCTTTCCATTCGTGACCAGAGGCACCGACGCGGGGCGCGCAAACCCCTCATCCTGAAACGCGGGGGCGACGCCGCCGGCGGTGTTTTCGCTGAACGATACCGAGGCGTCGAGCGCGGCGGCGCCCTCCTGCATGCGGAACAGACAGCTTTGCCGGGTCGCCAGCGCCCGTCCGGAGAAGCCGCCCCAGCACAGCATGCTGGCGATCTCCTCCATCGCCGCCGGCGTGAGGTAGGCGCGATAGCTTCCCGGCTCGAGCGAGCGCGCCGGAACGGCAAGCAGTGCCAGCCGGTCGCGGGCGCCGCGCATTTTCGCGGCGAATGCCTGATCCGACCACTCGAAGCCGCCGTAAGCGGTCTTGACCGCCTTGTCGGCGCGGTGATAGAGACTCCACTGCAGGTTGAAGCTCGTCACTTCGTGCCAGTTGCGCTGTCCGAGCGAGTTGGCGAAGCCACGGTAGACCGGTCCCGCGGCATAGATGCCGACGAGGTCGAGGCCCTCCGCCAAGTCGAGGACCGTCGCGATGATGCCGTCGGGCGCGGGTAACGGCGTGCTGCGGACGACCCGGCTCGAATGGACGTCGGTCGCATAATGCAGGTGCGGATCGTCCGGCAAGTCGGTCACCGTGCCGCGCAGCGCGACCAGCGCCTGCAGCAGGGGCTCGCGATCGCGCGCGAGGTCGCCGCAAACGCTCATGCAATGCTGCGCGTGCTTGCGACCGGCGATCAGATGCAGGCGTACATAACGCTGCTCGACGGTTCCCGGCTGGCGGATCTTGCCCCGGTTCATGCGGACGAAGTCGGAAACCTCGGCCTCCAGCGTGCAGCTGTAAACCTCGCCTGGCAGAAGCGCGCGGTCGAGAAGAGCGGCGAGCTCGTTGAAATACGATTCCATCGTCGAGAGCGCCATCAGCTGTCTCCACCGAACACGTCGACGCCGGTGAACACGCAGGCAGGTGAGGCATGTCCGACCCGGATCAGCTGCGACGGCTCGCCCTTGCCGCAATAAGGCGTACCCAGCACCTCGAAGGTCGTGGCATTGCCGACCCGCGCGAGGCTGCGCCAGAAGTTCGCCGAAATTCCACGGTAGTTGGGGTTCTTGACGACAGTCGTGAGCTTGCCCCGCTCGATCAGCTGGCCCCATTCGCAGCCGAACTGGAACTTGTTGCGCGAGTCGTCGATCGACCAGGAGCTGTTCGTCGCCATCAGGACGCCGTGCTCGATCCCCGCGATCATGGCGTCGAGATCGGCGTTGCCCGGCTCGATGTTGAGGTTGGCCATGCGGTCGATCGGCGGCCGGTTCCAGCCGTCGGCGCGCGAGTTGGCCACCCCCGGCATCTTGGCGCGCGCCTGCGAGATCGTCCCGCCCAGCGGCCGCTCGAGGATGCCGCGCCGGATCAGGAATGCCTTCTCGGCCGGCGCGCCGTCATCGTCGAAGCCGTAGCTCGCGAGCTCTTCCGCCCGGGTCGGGTCGAAGCTGACGTTCAAAAGCTCCGATCCGTACCGGTAGCTGCCGAACATGTCGAGGGTGACGAAGCTGGTGCCGGCGAAGTTCCGCTCGTCGCCGAGGATCCGGTCGAGCTCCAGCGGATGGCCGATCGATTCGTGGATCTGCAGCACCATCTGGTCGGGCATCAGCAGCACGTCCATCTTTCCGTGCGGGCAGTTCGGCGCGGCCAGCAGCCGCAGCGCCTCGTCGGCGATGCGCCGGCCGCTGCCGCGGAAGCCGAACCGGTCGAGGATCGACTCTCCTCCCTGCTGGGCGAGCCCCCGATAACCGTTGAGCGTCCGCGTCTGCGTATCACCGCCGGCATGCGCGCTGACGGAAAGGTTGGGCATGACGAAGCGGAAAAGCTGGACGACTTCGCCACCGGCGCTAGTCAGGTAGGTGTGGCGCGCGATGCGCGCCTCGACGCTGGCTTCCCAATCGACGATGCGCGGGTCGAAGCCGGCCTCGCGCGATTCCGCGGCCAGGAGGTCGTACCATTCGCTGCGCGACCAGGGTCGCGCGGCGGTGTCGGGCGAGGCGTATTCGCCGCGTGGCGCGATATTGGGCAAGGCGCGGAAATCGATCAGCGAGCGCGCGGCGCTCGCCCGTGCCCAGCCGGACGCCCGGTCGAGCGCCCTCTGCAATCCGGCCCGGGAAAGATCGCTGGTCGCGGCATAGCCGCAGCCGCCGTCCGCGTAGACGGTAAGCATCGCCCCGCAGTCGGCCGACGTTGCCGGGGGTTGCGGGACGTTCTTGCGCACCGCGAAATTCTCGGCCTGCTCGTCGACCGCACGCAGCGACCAGAAATCGCCCGCGCAACGCAGATGCTGGAAATCGCCCCTCAGGGATTCGTTCATCGGGTGTCGGTGCGGCGGGTGCCGCGGGCAAAAAAGGCCGTCATTATCACCTGCCTGGACGGCCGGCGCACGTCAGTGACGGTCCCCCGCAGGAAACGGCGCCTCGGCCGCGAGCGCTGCCAGCGCGTCGCCGGTCACGCGCGTGATGCGCCAGTCGGCGAGCACCGTCGCACCGAGCGCCCGGTAAAACCCGATCGCCTGTTCGTTCCAGTCGAGCACCGACCATTCAAACCGGCCGCAGCCGCGCTCGACCGCGAGGCGGGCAAGGTGGACCAGCAGGGCGCGGCCGTAGCCCCGACCCCGGAATTCGGGACGTACGAATAAATCCTCGAGGTAGAGGCCCGGACGGCCA
>DATNAR010000022.1:0-12763 GCA_035607385.1 Casimicrobiaceae bacterium | reverse complement strand
CGCTCGACTGGAAAAATCCCGAGTTCTATTCGCAGGGCGCGATCGACAACGAGCTGCATCGCGTCTTCGACATCTGCCACGGCTGTCGCCGCTGCGTCAGCCTCTGCAACGCGTTTCCCACGCTGTTCGACCTGATCGACGAGAGCAAGACCGGCGAAATCGACGGCGTCGACAAGGCGGACTTCGGCAAGGTCGTCGACCAGTGCTATCTGTGCGACCTCTGCTACATGACCAAGTGTCCGTACGTTCCGCCGCATCCGTGGAATGTCGATTTTCCGCATCTGATGCTGCGCGCCAAGGCACAGAAGTTCAAACGCGGCGAAACCAGTTTCCGTGATCGCCTGCTGACCGGCACCGACCGCCTTGGCAGGCTGGCGACGATTCCGGTGGTCGTCCAGGCGGTGAACAAGGCGAACCGCACGCCGCTCGCGCGCAAGGCGATGGACAGGATGCTGGGCGTGCACCGTGAGCGCCGGCTGCCGCCGTATGCGACCCGGCGCTTCAATCGCCTGGCCCCCGCCTCGAGCGAATGGCAGGTCAAGAACGGCGAGCGCACGCCGGGGAAGGTGGCGGTATTTTCGACCTGCTACGTCAACTACAACGAGCCGGGCATCGGGCTCGACCTGATCGCGATACTCGAGCACAACGAGATTCCGTACGCGATCGTCGAAAAGGAGGTCTGTTGCGGCATGCCCAAGCTGGAGCTGGGCGATTTCGAGACGGTGGAGAAGCTCAAGGCGGTCAACATGCCGCGGCTGGCGGCCTATGCCCGCGACGGCTACGCGATCCTGACTGCAGTGCCGTCTTGCACATTGATGTTCAAGAGCGAATTGCCGCTGTTGTTTACCGGCGATGCGGAGGTCCAAGCCGTTTCCGACGCGATGTTCGATCCGTTCGAGTATCTGGTGCTGCGCGACAGAGACGGGCTGCTGAAAAAAGAGTTCAAGACCGGGCTGGGCAAGGTCAGCTATCACATCCCCTGCCACTCGCGCGTGCAGAACGTCGGCCAGAAGACGCGCGAAGTGCTCGAATGGGTGCCGCAGACGACGGTGACCACCGTCGAACGCTGCAGCGGGCACGATGGAACCTGGGGCGTCAAGACCGAGTTCTACCAGGCTTCGATGAAAATCGGGCGCCCGGTGTTCCGCCAGATGGGAGAGGGCAATCCCGATTACATCAGCTCCGATTGTCCGATCGCCGGCCGGGCGATCCTGCAGGGCATCGAGCAGGCGCAACAGGCGGCGCGCGCGCAAAAGCTGCATCCGCTGACGCTGATCCGGATCGCCTACGGCTTGCCGGGGACGATCGAGGACACGCGATGAAAAAGACCGAAGCGCAGCGCAAGCCGCGCATCACCCGCGACAGCCTGCTTACGCTGGAGGCGTACGCCCGGACCCGGAACGAGTACCGCGCGAAGGTCATCGCCCACAAGAAGGACCGTACCGTGCACCTGGGCGAGCATCTGACCTTGCTGTTCGAAGACGAGTTGACGGTGCGCTATCAGATCCAGGAAATGCTGCGCATCGAAAAAACGTTCGACGACGCCGGCATTCAGGATGAGCTCGACGCGTACAACCCGCTGGTGCCGGACGGAGCCAACTGGAAGGCGACGCTGCTGATCGAGTACGAGGATGTCGACGAGCGCAAGGTGGCGCTGGCGAACCTCAAGGGCATCGAGGACAGGGTCTGGGTGCAGGTCGAGGGCGCGGCGCGTGTTTACGCCATTGCCGACGAAGATCTCGAGCGCGAGAACGACACCAAGACCTCGTCGGTGCATTTCGTGCGCTTCGAGCTGACGCCGGAGATGATCGCGGCAGTCAAGTACGGCGTCGGCGTCTCGATCGGCGTCGACCACCCCGCCTACACGTTTACACTGGCTGCGCTTCCCGACGCCACCCGCCGCGCGCTGGTCGCCGATCTCACCTAGCCTTCGCGCCGATGCGGCCGCGGGTTTCGCGCCCGTCGGTCAGGATCGGTCTCCGCTCGCATCTTCCGGCAGACCGGCGCCTGGCGCGCCGCCGATGCGCAACTCCCAAGCATCGCGCGTGATGCCGAGCAGGCAAACCACCTCGATCCGGCCGCGATGCTCGCGCCGGGCGGTGGAGAGCGGCGTGAACCCGCATTTCGCCAGAACGCGCCCCGACGCGGGATTGCGCTCCAGGTACCAGGCGGACAGCGCTTCGCAGTCCAGATAGCCGAAGGCCAGCGCGGTGATTGCCATCGTTGCGGCGGTGGCATAGCCGTGGCCCCAGTACGGGCGTCCGATCCAGTATCCGACGTTTCCATGCGCGTCGGCCACCGGCCGCAGCGCAATGGCGCCGACCAGCGTGGCGCCATCGGCAGTGGCGATCGCGTAGTGGTATTGCGCGCCGCGCTCGCGGTCGGCCTCATGGCTCGCGATCCACGCCGCGGCCGCGCCGCGCGGATACGGATGCGGGATCGACGCGGTCGGCTCGGCGACTTCGGCGTCGGCCGCAAGCGCCTGCACCTGCGGCGCATCGGCGGGCGTGAACGTTCGCAGCAGGACAGGATGCGAGCTGACGCGGTCCGGGAGCAATTATTGCCCGGCTTTTAGTCGCGGAAATTGCCGAACTGCAGCGGAAAATCGGTGATCGACTTCCTGACCGCCGCGATGGCGCTTTGCAGCTCATCTCGCTTGGCGCCCGATACCCGCACGGCATCGCCCTGGATGCTGGCCTGGACCTTGAGCTTGCTGTCCTTGAGCATCTTGACGATCTTTTTCGACAGCTCCTGCTCGACGCCGACGCGGATCGTCACCACCTGCTTGACCTTGTCGCCGCTCATTTTTTCGACGTTGCCGAATTTCAGCGAGCGCACGTCCACTTGGCGCTTGGTGAGCTTGCCGAGCAGCACGTCGGTCACCTGCTTCAGCTTGAAATCGTCGTCGGCGAACAGGATCAGCTCCTTCTCCTTGTGCTCGACGCGGGCGTCCGACCCCTTGAAATCGAAGCGTGTCGAAATTTCCTTGTTGGCCTGGTCGACGGCATTCCTGACCTCGACCTGATTGACCTCCGAGACGATGTCGAAAGACGGCATGGCTTATCTCCTGCGTGCGAGCTTCGCCTCGATGCGCAGGCGCAAGGCGTTGAGCTTGATGAATCCCGCGGCGTCCTTCTGATCGTAGGCGCCGCGGTCGTCCTCGAACGTCGCGATCGTCGTGTCGAACAGCGAATCGCCCTTCGACTCGCGGCCGACGACGTCGACGTTTCCCTTGTACAGCTTGACGCGAACCTTCCCGTTCACCGTCGCCTGCGAGGCGTCGATCATCGTCTGCAGCATCTTCCGCTCGGGCGACCACCAGTAGCCGTTGTAGATCAGGCTCGCATAGCGCGGCATCAGGTCGTCCTTCAGATGCGCGACTTCGCGGTCGAGGCAGATCGATTCGATCGCGCGATGTGCGCGCAGCATGATCGTGCCGCCAGGCGTCTCGTAGCAGCCGCGCGACTTCATGCCGACGTATCGATTTTCGACCAGGTCGAGGCGGCCGATGCCGTGCCGGCCGCCGGTGCGATTGAGCTCGGTGAGCACTGTCGCCGCCGTCATCTTCTTCCCGTCGATCGCCACGATGTCGCCGCGCTCATAGTCGAGCTCGAGATACTGCGGCGCGTCGGGCGCTTTTTCCGGCGACACCGTCCAGCGCCACATGTCTTCCTCGGCCTCGCGCGCCGGATCCTCGAGCGCGCGGCCTTCGTAGCTGATATGCAGCAGATTGGCATCCATCGAGTAAGGGCTGCCGCCGGCCTTGTGCTTCATCTCGATCGGAATGCCGTGGCGTTCGGCATAGGCGAGCAGCCTTTCGCGCGACGTCAGGTCCCATTCGCGCCAAGGCGCGATGACGCGGATGTCGGGCTCGAGCGCGTAATAGCCGAGCTCGAAGCGGACCTGGTCGTTGCCCTTGCCGGTGGCGCCATGCGACACCGCGTCTGCGCCCGTCTCGCGCGCGATCTCGATCTGGCGCTTGGCGATCAGCGGACGCGCGATCGACGTGCCGAGCAGATATTCGCCCTCGTAGATCGCATTGGCGCGGAACATCGGAAAGACGAAGTCGCGCACGAACTCTTCGCGCAGATCGTCAATGAATATTTGCTTGACGCCGGCGGCAGCCGCCTTGGCGCGCGCCGGCGCAAGCTCTTCGCCCTGCCCGATGTCGGCGGTAAAGGTGACGACTTCGCAGCCGTAGGTATCCTGCAGCCATCTCAGGATGACCGAGGTGTCGAGGCCGCCGGAATAGGCGAGCACCACTTTCTTGACGTCATGCATCGGTCGCGGCCTTGGAAAGCAATCGCAGGTTTGAAACGGGCTCCGAGCGTCGACCCGCCGCGCTAGTCGATCCGGGCGCCGGTCTTGGCGATCACCGGCGCCCACTTGTCGGAGTCGCTCTTGATCAGCCGGGCGAAGTCTTCCGGTGTTCCGCCGATAAGCTCGAACCCCTGTGCATTGAGCTTGGCTTTGACGTCGGGATCCTTGAGGATCGCGTTGATCTCGGCGTTCAGGCGCTGCACGATCGCCGCCGGCGTCGCCGCGGCGACCAGGACGCCGTTCCAGGCCAGCGCCTCGAAGCCGGGGTAGCCGGCTTCGGCGATTGTCGGAATCCCGGGACTCAGCGCGAAGCGCTTGGCCGTCGTTACCGCCAGCGCGCGCAGCTTGCCGGCCTGGATCTGCGCCTGCAGCGGCTGCATGACGGCGAACATCATCTGCGTCTCGCCCTGGATCGTCGCCGTGACCGCGGGCGGCGACCCGTTGAACGGCACGTGCACGATGTCGATGCCGGCTTCGGACTTCAAAAGCTCCATCGTCAGATGCGATGAGCTGCCATTGCCGACCGACGCGTAATTGAGCTTTCCCGGATTGGCCTTGGCGTAGGCCACCAGCTCCTTCACCGAGTGGATCGGCAGCGCCGCGTTGACGGCCAGCACATTCGGCTGGCTCGACGTGATGATCACCGGTGCGAGATCCTTTTGCGGATCGTATGGCAGCTTCGAATACAGATGCGGACCGAACGACAGCGGGCCGTTGAACGAGATCACCATCGTGTAGCCGTCGGGAGGCGACTTGGCGACCAGATCGGTCGCGAGCGTGCCGCCGGCGCCGGGTCGGTCCTCGACGACGATAGGCTGGCCGAGCCTGTCCTTCAGCTTGTCGCCGATGATTCGCGCCAGGACGTCGAGCGAGCTTCCCGCCGGTGCGGGAACGACGAACTTGATCGGCTTGTCGGGCCAGGCTTGCGCACCGGCGGCGGGCGCGACAAGCGTGGCGCCGGCGATGATTGCTGCGGACACCAAACGCGAAAACGACATCATGGTTGCTCCTCGATGGGCGCTCGACCCGTAGTGGCCGATCACGACTGACCCGGGGCGTCGACGCGCCCGCAGACCAGGTATTCCAGCAGCGCTTTTTGCGCGTGCAGCCGATTCTCCGCCTCGTCCCAGACGACGCTTTGCGAACCGTCGAGCACCTCGGCCGCGACTTCTTCGCCGCGATGCGCGGGCAGGCAGTGCATGAACAGCGCGTCCGGCTGCGCGCGCGACATCATCGCCGCGTCGACCTGCCATCGCGCGAAGTCCTGGCGCCGCTTGTCGTTCTCCGCCTCGAAGCCCATGCTGGTCCAGACGTCGGTCGTCACCAGATGCGCGCCGACGCACGCCTCGACCGGATCGGAGAACGACCGGTAGTGGCGATTGCCGCGCGCATCGGGTCCGTCGGGATCGACTTCATAGCCCGGCGGCGTCGACACGCGAACGTCGAAGTCGAACACGGCCGCCGCCTGCAGCCAGGTATTGCAGACGTTGTTGGAATCGCCGATCCAGGCGACGGTCTTGCCCTGGATCGAGCCGCGGTGCTCGATGAACGTGTAGAGGTCGGCCAGGATCTGGCACGGATGATATTCGTTGGTCAGGCCGTTGATCACCGGCACCCGAGAATGCGCGGCGAAGCGCTCGATGATCGGCTGCTCGAACGTGCGGATCATCACGACGTCGACCATGCGCGAAATGACTCGGGCGACGTCCTCGATCGGCTCACCGCGCGAGAGCTGCGTATCGCCGCGATTCAGGTTGATCGCGATGCCGCCCAGCTGGTTCATGCCCGCCTCGAACGAGACGCGCGTGCGGGTCGACGCCTTTTCGAACACCATCGCCAGCGTCCTGTCCCGGAGCGGCTGGTAGATTTCGTAGCGCTTGAAGCGATCCTTGATCCACCGCGTGCGTGCGAACAGGTAGTCGAGCTCGTCGCGGCTGAAATCCTTGAGCTGCAGGAAGTGCTTGGGAACCATGCGGGCTTTTAGACGACGCCAGGCACCCGTCGAAATCGGGTTGTTGGAGTCGAAGTGCCATTAAAACAAGATTTTAGCACAAGGCCGGTCACGCCTTAGGCACAAAAAAAGAGCGCCGGTTTTGGGCGCTCTTGATCTCGCGACGGCGCGACGGCTAGGGCAGCGCCTTGATCGCCTGGGCAAGCCGCGCCTTGCTGCGCGACGCGGTGTTCTTGTGCACGACCTTTTTGTCGGCGATGCGATCGATCACCGATTGCTGGGCTTGCAGTTCCTTGGTTGCCGCGGCCTTGTCGCCGGCGCCGATCGCCTTCCTGACTTTCTTGATCGCGGTGCGCAGCGACGACTTGAGGCTCGCGTTGCGTTGCCGCGTTGCCTCGGCTTGCCGGGCACGCTTGCGGGCTTGGGCGGTATTGGCCATGGGACGAAATCCTTGGTTGCTTTGTCGAGCTCGGTAGAACTCAGTGGACAGCTCAGTGGACAGTTATCGCCGGCGTCCCCGAGACCTTGCTGGAGCCGCCGAAAAAGACCGGGCATAATAGCGATTTTTCGCGATTCGCGCAAGCCGAATCGCGCTTTCGTGGCAAGACCCATCGACACCGGACCCGAGAGCCGACGCGCTCGCAGGCGGCCAGCCGGCATGGGCCCGGCCATCCCTCCCGCAACGACTCTTGCCAATCATGACTTCGTTTTCGCGCACCGTGCCCGCAGATTGCCGCCCTTGCTGACGCTTCCCGGCCCCGCGTCGACCGCGCTCACATGAATCTGCTGAGGACGCTCTCCGCCGTCAGCGCGCTGACTTTGCTGTCGCGGATCACCGGACTGATGCGCGAGAGCATCAAGGCGGTCGGTTTCGGCGCCGGATTGCAGATGGATGCGTTCGAAGCGGCGTTCCGCTTGCCGAATATCCTGCGCCGCATGTTCGCCGAAGGCGCATTCTCGCAGGCGTTCGTACCGATCCTCGCCGAGTACAAACGCTCGCGCGGCGAGGCCGCGACCCGCGACCTGATCGGAAAAGTCGGATCGTTGCTGGCGGTGACGCTGGTCGCCGTATCGGTGTTCGGCATCGTCGCCGCGCCCTGGCTCGTCTACGTGCTGGCCGGCAGCTTCGTGCGGACGCCGGGCAAGGTCGAGCTCACCACGGTGCTGATTCGGATCATGTTCCCGTATGTGCTGTTCGTGTCGCTGGTATCGCTGGCCGGCGGCGTGATGAATGTGCATCGCCGGTTCGCGATCCCCGCGTTCACGCCGGTGCTGCTCAACCTCGCGATCATCGCAGCCGCCGTCTTTGTCGCTCCGCATGTCGACCCGCCGATCCTCGCGCTGGCCATCGGCGTGTTTGTCGGCGGTGTTGCGCAGCTGATCTTCCAGCTGCGCCCTCTGGCCACGCTCGGCATGTTGCCGAGGTTCAGACTCGACTGGCGCGACGAAGGTGTGCGCCGGATTCTGCGCGCGATGGGCCCGGCGGTGCTCGGTGTTTCGGCGTCGCAGATTTCGACCTTGATCAATACCCAGCTCGCTGCTTATCTGGGCGACGGCCGGATTTCGTGGATCACCTACGCCGATCGCCTGATGGAATTTCCCAGCGCGCTCCTCGGCGTCGCGCTGGCGACGATACTGCTGCCGAGTCTGTCCAAACATCATCACGATGCGAACGACGCCCAGTATCGCGAGCTGCTCGACTGGGGTCTGCGCCTGACCTTCCTGCTCGCTTTGCCGGCGGCGCTGGCGCTGGCGCTGTTGGCTGTGCCTCTGATCTCGACGCTTTATCAGTACGGCCGATTCACCGTGACCGACGTATGGCAGACGCGTGCGGCACTGCTCGGATACAGCGTCGGCCTGCTCGGACTGATCGCGGTCAAAATCCTGGCGCCCGGATTTTATGCGCGCCACGACATGCGGACGCCGGTTCGCATTGCGTTCGCCACGCTGCTGGTGTCGCAAACGATGGCCGTGATCCTGATGTTCCAGATCGGGCATGCCGGGCTGACGCTGTCGATTTCGCTCGGTGCCTGTCTTAACGCGGCGCTGCTCTATCGCGCGATGCGGCGGCGCGACATCTACCGGCCGCTGCCCGGCTGGGGCCGCTTCCTCTGGCGCGTTGCCGTCGCGCTGTGCGTGCTGGGCGCGGTGCTGTGGTGGACGGCGGGAGGCGATGCTTTCTGGCTGGCAGCGGGGTTGTGGGCGAAGGTCGGGCGGCTGGGCATGATCATCGCCGCGGGCGCGGTCGCCTACCTGGGCAGCCTGTGGCTGGTCGGCTTCCGCATCGCCGACTTCAATCGCCGGGAGAGCTAGCCTAGTTGCTGCCTCCGGTCTTGCGGTAGGGGCACTTCGGGCGCGTGCATTCGGCGTACAGATAGAGCGCGTGCTCGCTGATCTCGAATCCGCGCTCGCGGGCAATCTTGGTCTGCCGCTTCTCGATCTCGGCGTCGAAGAATTCCTCGACGCGGCCGCATTGCAGGCAAACCAGGTGATCATGGTGCCCGCCCTGGTTCAGTTCGAACACCGCCTTGCCGCTTTCGAAATGGTGTCGCACCAAGAGCCCGGCCTGCTCGAACTGCGTCAGGACGCGATACACGGTCGCGAGGCCGACGTCGAGGCCTTCGGCCAGCAGTTTCCGGTACACGTCTTCGGCGGTCAGGTGACGCACCGGGCTCTGCTCGAACAGATTGATGATCTTCAGACGCGGCAGCGTCGCCTTGAGGCCGGCGTTCTTGAGGTCGTGCGGCGTGGACATGGAGACGCTGGGCCCGTGAGGCAGAGGGTGCTCTTATGATATAGTCTTCGATCGTTTTTTGGCAGCGAAAGACCCCTCCCGCATGCGCGCCAACCTATTCGCCGCCGGCCTCGCGCTGCTGATGGCCGGCTGCACCTGGATCCCGAGCCTCGGCGTCTACAAGCTCGACATCAACCAGGGCAATTACATCACGCAGGACCAGGTCGACAGGCTGAAGGTCGGGCAGACGCGGCAACAGGCGCGTCTGGCGCTCGGCACGCCGCTGGTCGCCGACGCCTTTCATGCCAACCGCTGGGATTATGTCTACGAATTCAATCGGCAAGGGCGCACGCTCGAGCACCGGCGCTTCACCGTTTATTTCGTCGACGACAAGGTCGCGCGCTGGGAAGGCGACGAGGTGCCACCGCCTCCGGCGCAGGTCGCCCGCTCCGGCGGCGGCGACGCCATACTCGACAAATCGCTGACCACCGCGCCCAAGACCAGCGAGGACAACTGGCTGTCGGCACTGCTGCGGAAGCTCGGCTGGTGGAAGTAGCCGCACGGCCGGTCCGCGTCGCGATCGCGGGCACCGGTGGACGCATGGGCCAGACGCTGGTCGCGGCGATCCTCGCCCAGCATGACATCGCCCTTGCCGCCGCACTGGAGCTCACCGGCAGCCCGTTGCTGGGCCGCGATGCCGGCAGTCCACTCGGACAAGGCGCCGGCGTAGTCGTCGGCGCCGACGTGGCGGCGGCGCTGCGCGACGCCGACGTCCTGATCGACTTTACCCGGCCGGTGGCGACGGTTGCTCATGTCCATGCCTGCGCCGAGGCCGGTGTCGGCGCAGTGATCGGCACGACGGGACTGAGCGAGGACGACAAAAAAGCGCTGGCCGAAGCCGCCCGAACGATTCCGCTGGTCTATGCGCCGAATATGAGCGTGGGCGTCAATGTGCTGCTCAGGCTGGTCGCGCTTGCCGCACAGCGCCTGGGCGGCGACTACGACGTCGAGATCGTGGAAATGCACCACCGGCACAAGGTCGATGCGCCGTCGGGCACGGCGCTGCAGCTGGGCGAAGCGGCGGCGGCGGCGCTGGGCCGGGACCTGAAAACCGACGGCGTATTCGCGCGGGACGGCGTGACCGGCGAGCGGCGACCCGGTGCGATCGGGTTCGCCGCCCTGCGCGGCGGCGATGTCATCGGCGATCACACGGTGATATTCGCCGGGCCCGGCGAGCGCATCGAGCTCGCCCACAAGGCGTCATCGCGCACGACGTTCGCGCACGGTGCATTGCGCGCGGCACGCTTTGTCGCGGCGCGGCGGGCCGCGAAGGCGCCCGGGCTGTACGGCATGCGGGACGTTCTCGGTCTCGACTGACGGCGCGAATGCCTTCGACCCATCCGTTCGACCTGACCGGGCGGCTGGCGCTCGTCACCGGCGGCGGCGGCGGGCTCGGGCTGGCGATCGCGCGCGGGCTCGCCGCCGCCGGCGCCCGCGTGGTCCTCAACGGCCGCAACCGCGCCAAGCTCGAGGCGGCCGCTGCTTCGCTCGAGCGCGATGGCGCGAAAGATGGCATCGAGGTCGCACCGTTCGATGTGGCCGACGCCGACGCGGTTGCCGCGGGCATCGCCGCGATCGAGCGCGACTGCGGCGTGCTGGACATCGTCGTCAACAATGCCGCGACGAACAAGCGCGCGCCGCTGGACGAATTCACACCCGACGAATGGCACCGGTTGCTGGCGGCCAATCTCGACGGCCCGTTTTATGTCGCGCGCAGCGTGATGACCGGCATGAAGGCGCGAGGCCGGGGGAAGATCATCAATATCTGCTCGCTGGCGAGCGAGATCGGTCGTCCGAACATCGTTCCGTACGCGACCAGCAAAGGCGGCCTGCAGATGCTGACCCGCGCCCTCGCGGTCGAGCTCGCGCCGTTCAACGTGCAGGTCAACGGCATCGCCCCGGGGTTTTTCAAGACCGACATGAACGCGCCGCTGATCGCCGACGAAAAGTTTTCGGCCTGGGTTGCGTCGCGCACGCCGGCCGGGCGCTGGGGCGAGCCGCCCGAGATCGCCGGCGCGGCGGTATTTCTCGCATCCGGCGCCGCGGATTACGTCACCGGACACGTGCTGTTCGTCGACGGCGGATTCAGCGTCGCCTATTGAGCTGCGTTATTGGCGTGGCGGCCGAATTGAACGCAACGCGCTGCTAAGGTATAATTTCCAGCCTTCGGAGCGGGGAAGGCTGCATGCCTTTCCCGCTTCGCACGTCTGGACCCGTTTCGAGAAACTTTCGCCGTGACTTCCGCCTCCGTCCCCGCGATCCTGGCGCTTGCCGACGGCACCGTATTCCGCGGCCGCGCGATAGGCGCGACGAGTGCCGCCGAGGGCAGCATCGGCGAAGTCGTGTTCAACACCGCGATGACCGGGTACCAGGAAATCCTGACCGATCCGTCGTACGCCGGCCAGATCGTCACGCTGACCTATCCACATGTAGGCAACACCGGCGTCAATCCCGAAGACGTCGAATCCCGGCGCATTTTTGCCGCCGGGCTGGTGATCCGCGACCTGCCGCGCCTGGCCAGCAACTGGCGCAGCACCCAGGACCTGTCGTCGTATCTGCGCGACGCAGGCGTTCTCGGCATCTGCGACATCGACACGCGAAAGCTCACCCGCATGCTGCGCGAGAAGGGTGCGCAGAACGGCTGCGTGATCGCGGCAGGCGGCAGCGGGCGGACAGACGCCGCGATCGAGGCGGTCGCCCGCGCCCGCGCGGCGCCATCGATGTCGGGACTCGACCTGGCCAAGGTCGTCAGCTGTGACGCGCCGTACGATTGGAACGGCGGGAGCTGGGCGCTCGGCAGCGGCTATCGCACCCGTCAGGGCGATCGGTTCCATGTCGTGGCCTACGATTACGGCATCAAGCACAGCATCCTGCGCCTGCTGGCCGACCGCGGCTGCCGGCTCACCGTCGTTCCCGCGCAGACCCCGGCGCGCGACGCGCTATCGCTGCAGCCTGACGGCGTCTTCCTGTCGAACGGACCCGGCGATCCCGAGCCGTGCAGCTATGCGATCGAAGCGATCCGCGAATTCCTTGCCGCGGGGATGCCGACGTTCGGTATCTGCCTCGGTCATCAGCTGCTCGGCCTCGCGTGCGGGGCGAAAACGGTCAAGATGAAGTTCGGACATCACGGCGCCAATCATCCGGTGCTCGACAAGGACACCGGGCAGGTGCTGATCACCAGTCAGAATCACGGCTTCGCCGTCGACGCGGCCACCTTGCCGCGCAACGTGCGCATCACACACGTGTCGCTGTTCGACGGCAGCCTTCAGGGCATCGAGCTCACCGACAAGCCGGCGTTCGGCTTCCAGGGCCATCCGGAAGGCAGCCCCGGCCCGCATGACCTCGCGTTTCTTTTCGACCGCTTCACGCGGATGATGGAGCGGCATGCAGTCAAGGCAGTCAGCGCATGAGGGCCCTTGAGGAAGGCGACGCCGCCCGGGTAGTGAACGCGGCGCTGTCGGAAAGCGCCGACGCGCTGCAGGCATTGCGCGCCGACGCGACGGCGCTTGCGTCGATCGCGCGCGCCGCGGCGCTGATCGTCGACGCCTTCGGCCGCGGCGGGCGCGTGTTCAGTTGCGGCAACGGCGGCTCGATGTGCGATGCGATGCATCTGGCCGAAGAGCTGTCTGGCCGTTTTCGCGGCGACCGCAAGGGCTTGCCCGCGCAGGCGATCAGCGACGCGGGCTATCTATCCTGCG
>DATNAR010000015.1:0-2002 GCA_035607385.1 Casimicrobiaceae bacterium | reverse complement strand
CGGCCGTGTCCGCGGGCGCGTACCGCGGCGTAGCCGAACTCGCGGGTCAGCCCGTTCTCGACGGCGCCCCCCAGTTGCGCCGCCATCGTCTGCATGCCGTAGCAGATGCCCAGCACCGGCGCGCCGGCCGTCCATACCGGTTCCGGCGCACGCGGCGTATCTCCGGCAGTCACGCTTTCCGGTCCGCCGGACAGGATGATGCCAGCGGGGGCGAACTCCGCGATGAACGAGGGCGGCACGTCGTACGGATGGATCTCGCAATAGGTGTTGAGCTCGCGCACGCGCCGCGCGATCAGCTGCGTGTACTGGGCGCCGAAATCCAGAATCAGGATCCTGCAGTGCGTGGAGGCGCTCATGTTGCGACGACGGCGCGACGCGCCGAAAAATGCCGTCGCGCCACCAGCAAGGCCACGATCTGCAGCGCGGCGCTGACGTAGAAGGTCGCGCCGATCCGCCAGTCCGACGGCGCCATCCGGCTGACCAGCGCAAGGAGCGGCGCGCCGATCAACGGCGCCACCACGAACATGATGCTGTTGATCGAATTGAGCGCACCCATCGTGACGCCCTGCTCGGTCGGGTCGACGGCGTTCGACACTATGCCTTGCAGCGCCGGCCCGGCGGCAAACGACAGGAAGTTGCCGATAATGATCGCGTACATCATCCAGCCCTGCTGTGCCAGGCCGTAAAGCAGGTAGGCACAGGTGCCGATGCCCAGTCCGACCAGAACCAGCCGCACGTCGCCGAACCGGCGCAGCAGCGCACTCAGCAGTCCGCCCTGCACGATCGCCGCCACCAGTCCGACACAGAACAGCGCGAAGCCATTCTCGCGCGGCCCCCAGCCGAAGCGGAAATGCGTGTACAGCACCCACGTCGTCTGCAGTATCAGCTGCGCCAGCACGATCAGCGCGAACACGGCGACCAGGCTGCCGATCTCGCGATGCCGGGCCAGCGTCAGCAGCGCCGCGAACGGATTGGCGCGAGCGAGCGCGAACGGAGCGCGGCGCCCGCGCGGCAGCGACTCGGGCACCACCAGGTAGCCGTAGAGCGCGTTGATCAGCGACAGCGCGCCCGCGGCGAAAAACGGCAGATGCAGGTCGACGCTGCCGAGCAGGCCTCCCACCATCGGGCCGACGATGAAGCCCAAGCCGAATGCCGCGCCGATCATGCCGAAACTTTTGGCGCGCCGCTCCGGAGGCGTGACGTCGGAGGCATAGGCACTGGCCACCGAAAAGCTCGCCCCGGCCGTGCCGCCGATGATGCGAGCCAGCAGCATCAGCGGCAGCGACGGCGCCAGGCCCAGCAGCAGAAAATGGACGCCGAGGCCCAGCAGCGACCACAGCAGGATCGGCCGCCTCCCGAAGCGATCCGACAGGGCCCCGAGCAGCGGCGCACAGAAAAACTGCATGACGCCGTAGGCGACGACCAGCAAGCCATACCAGTACGCCTGCAGCTCGCGGCTGGGCGTGTACAGGCCGACCAGCATCGGAATGACCGGGAGCGCGATGCCGATGCCCAGCACGTCGATGAAGACGACGACGAGGATAAAAGGCATCCCGGCCTGCCTGGCGGCCGGCTTAACTCGCTTGACCAATCGCCGTCCTTCTCCCCGGCCGCGCGCTAATCGGCGCGATAGTTGGGTGCTTCCTTGGTGATCTGCACGTCGTGCACATGCGACTCGCGGATGCCGGCCGACGTTATCTCGACGAACTCGGCGCGCGTGCGCAAGGCGTCGATCGTCGCGCAGCCGCAATACCCCATCGCGGCGCGAACGCCGCCCATGAGCTGGTGAACCACCGCGGCGATCGAGCCCTTGTACGGCACCCGCCCCTCGATACCTTCGGGCACCAGCTTTTCGGCGGCGCCCTCACCCTCCGAATCCTGGAAATAGCGATCGCTCGAGCCCTGCTGCATCGCACCCAGCGAGCCCATGCCGCGATAGCTCTTGTACGAGCGGCCCTGGAAGAGCTCGGTCTCTCCCGGTGACTCCTCGGTGCCGGCGAAA
>DATNAR010000012.1:0-9855 GCA_035607385.1 Casimicrobiaceae bacterium | reverse complement strand
TTCGCGACTTCGGCTCGCTGGTCTCGCTGGGCGAATTGTCGGCGGTCGGCAACCTGATGGGCAGGCTGATCGGCGGCAGCATGCTGATCAGGGTCTGATCGCGCGCGCGATGTATGCGTCGCTGTACAAGCTGCATCAGGCGTCGATCCACGGCTACTTCCGCGTGACGCTCGACACGATAGGTCGCTTCCTGCGGCGCCGCATGGAGCCGCGGATCAAGCTGCATTGACGCGCGGCAGCGCCGCCGGCGGGTTCAGGGCTGGAAGCCGGCGACGCCGAATTGCCAGAACAGGAAGGCGAAAATGTCGGCGCGCTCTTCGTAAGCCTGCTTCTTGGTCGAGCCTATGCCGTGGCCGGCGTCGTAGTCGATGCGCAGCAGGACCGGCTTGCCGCTCGACGTTGCGGCCTGGAGGCGGGCCGCCATCTTGCCAGCCTCCCACGCGTCGACGCGCGGATCGTTGATGCCGGTGATGACCAGCACCGCCGGGTATTTCACACCGTCCTTGATATGGTGATACGGGCTCATCGCCAGCAGCGACTTGAAGCCTTCCTCGGTCTTGATCGTCCCGAATTCGGGAACGTTCGGTGCGCCGTTCGCGGTGGTCTCGAAGCGCAGCATGTCGGAGGCGGGCACCTGGTCGATCGCCGCCCCGAACAGCTCGGGTCGATCGGTGATCGAGCGACCGACGAAAATGCCGCCGGCGCTGCCGCCCCAGATCGCGAGCCTGGCGGACGACGTGTACTTGTTGGCGATCAGCCACTCGGCGCAGGCGATCGCGTCGTTCCAGGTATTCGGCTTGGTCGCCTTGTACCCGGCCTTGTACCAATCTTCGCCGTTCTCGCCGCCGCCGCGCACGTGCGCGACGGCAAAAATGCCGCCGCGCTCGAACCACGGCAGAAACGTCGGCCGGTAGAACGGAAGCTGCGAAATACCGTAGGCGCCATAGCCGTACAGGATCGTCGGATTGTTGCCGTCGAGCTTGATGCCGCGCTTGTGCACGATCGACAGCGGAATCAGCGTGCCGTCCTTGGCCATCGCTCCGACTTCGGTCGCGACCAGGTCGGTTGGCGCATCGTATTTGCCCTTCGGTTGCAGCCCGGTATCGGTGACGGTACCGCGCTGTGGATTGTATTCGTACCATGCGCTGGACCGCGTCCAGCTGCCGGCTTCGAACAGCGCGCCCGGCAGCCGCGGGTCGGCCGCCAGCGCATCCATGTCTCCGGCGAACGGCAACTTGATCGCCGTCGCTTTGGCGCCGGTGCCGTAATCGACGCGCAGCAGATTGCTGATGCCGCCTTTCATGCGGCGGACATACAGCGCATCCTTGGCGCCGGCGAGCCCGGTGACGACGTTGTCGCTTTCGGGAACGACGACTTCGGCCGTGGCGATGTCGCCCTTGGCGAGGTCCATCCGCAGCACCTTGAAATGCGGCGCGCCGTTGTGCGACATCAGGTAGATCGTGTCGCCGTGGATCGCCAGATCAGTGACGCCGTCGCTGTAGTCGACGATCTTGCGCCAAGGCGTCTTGTCGCCGGCCAGTGAAGCCAGCGGCGCCGCGTAGAGCTTGGCTTCGCGCTGCACGCCATTGACGATCAGCGCGAACACATAGGACGAGCCGGGCACGTGGCCGGCGGCGACGTTCTCGACCGGATCGAGCGCGATCCCCGGCACGACGCCGGCGCCGAACAACGCGGCATCATCGTCGGGATTGCTTCCCAAGCGGTGCAAATAGGCGCGCTGGTTCAGATACTTTGCCGTCACCGGCATGCCGGGGCCGAGCTTTTGGAGCCGGCTGTAGACCAGCGTGCCGTCGGGCAGCCAGGAAGGCGACGCGAAAAGCGCGCGATCGATCGCGTCGCCGGTGTCCTTGCCGGCCGCGATGTCGAAGACGTGCAGAACGCTCTCTTCCGAGCCGCCTTCGGAAATGCCGTAGGCAAGGTACTTGTTGTCGGGTGAAGGCTGGAAATAGTCGATCGCGTAATGCGTGCCCGGCGAGGTCGCGCGCTGGTCGGGGTCGATCAGAAGGCGCTCCTTCCCCGCGGTGCCCGTTCGCATGTACAGCTTCAGCGTGTTGTCGCTCGCCAATCGCTTCAAATAGTAGAAGGTGCCGTTGTTCGGCTGCACGCCGGTGACGCGGGCCGCGGCATCGTCGCCATAGCGCTGGATTTCCTTGAGGATCGCTGCGCGCTGCGGGATGCGATCGAGCGTCGCTCGGGTGGCGTCGGCCTGTGCTTTCATCCACGCAGCGACCTCGGGATTTTTCAGATCTTCGAGCGCGCGATAGGGATCGGCGATCGTGGTGCCGAAGTAGGTGTCGCTGGCGGGCTGCGACGGGGGCAGGAGCTTCGCCTGGCCGAATGTGGCGCCGGCCGCAAGCAGACCGAACAGTGCTGCCAGACAGCGTGTCGCAAGGGGAAAAACAGCCATGAATGCTCCCTGTAGAAAGCGTGTTTAACCAAAAATTATGCCAGCAGTCGCGGCGCGGACGGCATCCTAGGACGATATACTGCGGCCTCCGTCAGGTCGCGCATCCTAAAGATGCTATCCGAGCTCCTGTCCGCGGCGATCCTGCTGATTCTGGTGATCGACCCGTTCGGCAACGTGCCTCTGGTCGTCAGCGCGCTGCAGGCGACGCCTCCCGCCCGCCGGCGTTGGATCGTGCTGCGTGAATGCGTGATCGCCTACGCGGTGCTGCTGGCGTTTCTGTTCGGCGGCCGCGCGTTCCTGATGCTGATGCATGTCTCCGAAACATCGCTTTCGATCGCGGGCGGCGTCATTTTGTTCCTGATCGCCTTGAGGATGGTCTTTTCGCACCCCGAGGGGATTTTCGGCGACACCAGTGGCAGCGAGCCCTTGCTGGTGCCGCTGGCGATTCCGGCGATCGCCGGACCGTCCGCGCTGGCGACGGTGATGCTGATGGCTTCGCGCGAGCCCGAGCACATCGACGTGTGGCTGCTCGCCCTGACGCTGGCGATGGCGGCGACGACGCTGGTGCTGCTCGCTGCCGGCCGGCTGCAGCGCCTGTTGGGCGAGCGGGGGATGCGCGCGTTCGAGCGCCTGATGGGCCTGGTGCTCACCGCGGTCGCGGTCGAAATGCTGCTGGGCGGCATCAAGAGCATCGCCGCGCAGTTTCGCGGCTGAGGCTCCGCTTTTCACGCGGCCAGCAACCAGCCCGCGTCGCGGCGCGCGGCACCGGCGCGCTCGAGCTCACCCATCAGCATCTCGGCCAGCTCGGCGGGAGGCAGACGGAAAAATCGCTGGTTGAATTCGCGATAGACTTCGACGCGATCGACATAGCCGGGCATTTGCGCCAGCGGCAGGCGTCTTTGGTCGAGCAGCGCGAAACTCAGCAGAGCCTTGAGCGCGTATTTCGCCACGCGCACGCTGCTGGCTTCGAACGCTGCGGTGCGCTGGTAGGCGCGCTCGAGCGCCGCGGCGGCATCGGTGAACGGCGCGCCGTGTCCGGGGATCACGATGCGCAGGTCGAGTCCGGCCAGCATGTCGAGCGTCGCGCGCGTGGCCGGCAGCGCGCGTGGGTCGATCTCGCGCGGCATAACCAGGCCATAGCCGTTTTCCCATAAGGCGTCGCCGGAAATAAGGATGCCGTGCTCGGGATTGTGGAATACCAGCGCAGCCATGTCGTGTCCCGGCGCGGCAAGCGCTCGCCATTCCATGCCGCCCCATACATGCGTTTCACCCGGCCGGATGATTTCGTCGTAGCCGAAGCGGTCGGTCCGCTGGTCGCAATAGCCGAGCAGCAGCGCCATCTCGTCCCAACGATCGATCAGAGGCGCCTCGGCCTCGGGCAGCGCGATCGGGCAGCGGTAGTGCGCCTTGATCGTCGCGTTGCCGCCGATGTGATCGCTATGGCAGTGCGTATTGACCAGCCGCGCAAGGGGCTCGGCGCCGATGCCGGCCGGCGTGGCGAGCAGCGCCATCGTAAGCGGCGCGTGTCGCACGTATCCGGAATCGATCAGCACGTGACCGTCGCGGCTCTTGAGCAGCACATTGTTCGATGAAAGCCAGTCGCGGACGAACACGTGCAGTTGCGGCGGCAGCTTCGGCGCGGTGCTCATCGCAGTCTGCCCAGGAACTCCTCGATCAGTCCGACGCGATCCTCGACCGCCGGTGCCGCGCGCTCGATCCGTACGCGATCCTGGCCGGCAAACCGGTAGCGGCCGTCCTGCTGGATCAGCGCGATCAGCTTGCCGGCATCGAACGGCGGCCGCGGGCCGAACAGGACCTGCGAACGGTCGGGCCCGGCGTCGACCTTGACCACGCCGAGCGGCTTCGCCAGCAGGCGCAACCGATGGCAATAGAGCAGCGCCTGCGCCTGCTCGGGCGGCAGGCCGAAGCGATCGATCAGCTCCTCCTGCATCGACGTGAGCTCGGCTGCGGTGTCGCAATTGGCCAGCCGCTTGTAGAGAACGAGGCGCTCGTGAACGTCGCTGCAGTAGGTCTCGGGAAGGAGCGCCGGAACGTGCAGGTTGATCTCGGTGGTGACGCCCATCGGATCGTTGAGATTCGGCTCGCGCCCCGAGCGCAGCGAATCCACCGCCGCCTTGAGCATTTCGGTGTAGAGCTGAAAGCCGATCTGCTGCATCTCGCCGGACTGCTCTTCGCCGAGGACCTCGCCGGCACCGCGGATTTCGAGGTCGTGCATCGCGAGATAGAAGCCGGAGCCGAGGTCTTCCATCAGCTGGATCGCCTCGAGCCGTTTCTTCGCCTGCAGCGACAGCGCCTCTTCGCGCGGCGTCAGCAGGTAAGCGTACGCCTGGTGGTGCGAGCGGCCGACCCGGCCGCGCAGCTGATGGAGCTGCGCCAAGCCGAACTTGTCGGCGCGATGGATGATGATCGTGTTGGCGGTCGGGACATCGATGCCGGTCTCGATGATCGTCGAGCACAGCAGCAGATTCGATCGCTGCTGATAGAAGTCGCGCATCACGCGTTCCAGCTCGCGCTCGGGCATCTGGCCGTGCGCGATCGCAATCCGCGCCTCCGGCATCAGCGCCTCGAGCTTCTGGCCCATCGTCGCGATCGTGTCGATGTCGTTGTGCAGGAAGTAGATCTGCCCGCCGCGCTTCAACTCGCGCAGACATGCTTCGCGCACGATGCCCGGCGAATACTGGGAGACAAAGGTCTTGATCGCCAGCCTGCGCTCGGGCGCGGTGGCGATCACCGAAAAGTCGCGCAGACCCTCGAGCGACATCGCCAGTGTGCGCGGGATCGGCGTCGCCGTCAGCGTCAGGACATCGACCTCGGCGCGCAGGCGCTTCAGCTGTTCCTTCTGCCGCACGCCGAAGCGATGCTCCTCGTCGATCACCACCAGACCGAGACGCTTGAATTTCACGTCGCGCTGGATCAGCTTGTGCGTGCCGATGACCAGGTCGATGCGCCCACTGGCAAGGCCCTCGAGCACCGTCTTGACTTCGGCGGCGGAGCGAAAGCGCGACAATTCGGCGAGCTTGACCGGCAGGTCGCCGAAGCGGTCGGAAAAAGTCTGGAAATGCTGCTCGACCAGCAAGGTCGTCGGCACCAGCACCGCGACCTGCTTGCCGTCCGCGACGGCGACGAACGCCGCGCGCAGCGCCACCTCGGTCTTGCCGAAGCCGACATCGCCGCAGACCAGTCGATCCATCGGCTTGCCGGAGGTGAGATCGCGGATCACCGCCTCGATGGCGGCCGCCTGGTCGGGCGTCTCCTCGAAGCCGAAGCCCGCAGCGAAGGCTTCGTATTCGTGCAGGTCGTACTTGAATGCGTGTCCTTGCCTGGCGGCGCGCTGCGCGTAGAGGTTCAAGAGTTCGGCCGCGGTGTCGTGCGCGCGCTGTGCGGCTTTTTTCTTCGCCTTGTCCCATTGCCCGCTGCCGAGCTCGTGCAGCGGCGCCGCATCCGGCGCCGCGCCGCTGTAGCGACTGATCAGGTGCAGGCTCGATACCGGCACGTACAGCTTGGCGTCGTTCGCATAAAGCAGGTGCAGGAATTCGTTCGGGCCGTCGCCCAAGTCGAGCGTCGTCAGGCCGAGGTAGCGGCCGATGCCGTGCTGCTCGTGCACGACCGGATCGCCGATGCGCACTTCGGACAGATCGCGCAGCATCGCATCGACGTTGCTCCGCCGCGCGTCGCGCTTGCCCGGCCTCCGGACGACCCCGGCGTAAAGCTCGGCCTCGGTGATCAGCGAGATGTTGGCTTCGGGCCAGACGAAGCCGGCATGGAGCGGGCTCGCGACCAGCGCCGGGCTCGCATCGCCGGCGATGAACTCCGCCCAGTCGGCGACGACCGCCGGCTTGAATCCGTATTCGGCGAAATACTGCTGCATGGTTTCGCGGCGGCCGAGACTCTCCGCTGCGATCAATACGCGCTCCGGCGTGGCGGTCACGTGGCGCTTGAGCGCGCGCAGCGGATCGTCGGCACGGCGATCGACCTGGACCGGGGGAAGGGCATGCGTGGCGTGTCCGCGGCGCGATCGCCTGGGCTGCGCTGCCGCGGTGGCCGGCGTCGCGGCAGCGCCGTCCTCGCCCGGCCGCTCGACCGCGTCGGCCGAGAGCGTCGCGTCGTCGACGGACGCAACCGACGCTGCGAGCTCGATGCGCGCGAACGGCTTGAGCACGCGATGGAACTCGTCTTCGGGCACGAACAGCTCGCTGGGCGCGAGCAGCGGCCGCGCGCGATCGCCTCGCAGCAGCCGGTAGCGCGCGTCGGTGTCCTCCCAGAAGCGCCGGATCGCCGACGGCACGTCGCCGTGCAGGCAGACGACCGTTTCCGGCGGCAGATATTCGGTCAGCGTCGCAGTCGCGTCGAAAAACAGCGGCAGGTAATATTCGATCCCGGCCGGCATGATGCCGTTCGACACATCCTTGTACAGCGGAGACTTCGACGGATCGCCTTCGAAGACCTCGCGGAACCGCCCGCGAAAGCGCGTCCGGCCCGCCTCATCCTGCGGAAATTCGCGCGCCGGTAGCAGCCGCACCCGCGGCACCGGATACACGGTACGCTGCGTATCGACATCGAAGGTGCGGATCGACTCGATCTGGTTGTCGAACAGGTCGATGCGGTACGGCAGCGGGCTGCCCATCGGAAACAGGTCGATCAACCCGCCGCGGATGCCGAATTCGCCCGGCGAGACGACTTGCGTCACGTGCTGATATCCGGCCAGCGCGAGCTGCGAGCGCAACCGGTCGACATCGAGCGTCTCGCCCTGCTCGATGAAGAAGGTGAACGCAGCGAGATACGACGGCGGGGCGAAGCGGTACAGCGCCGTTGTCGCCGCCACGATCACCACATCGCAGTCGCCGCGTGACGTGCGATAGAGCGTCGCCAGCCGCTCCGACACCAGATCCTGATGCGGAGAAAAATGGTCGTACGGCAGCGTTTCCCAATCAGGCAGAACGGCGATCTTGAGCGCCGGCGCGAACCATGCGATTTCGGCCGCCAGCCGTTGCGTAGCCAGCGCATCGGCGCAGACGATGGCCGACAGCTGGCGGCGTTGCGCGGCGTCCGTCGCGGCTTGCGCGAGCGCCAGCGCGTCGGCCGACCCGGCCAATGGCTGCGCGGCGGCCTTCCGCCCGGGTGGCGGCACGGCGGGCAGGAGGCGGGGAAGGGGAACGAACGGCGGCGGGCTGGACGCCAGCGACGGGGACAACGGAAGCGACAATGCCGATGATCCGGAAAAAAATTAATTATACGGGGGTGGCACCGCTGCTGTCCCGCGATGCGGTGGCGCGCGACTCCGGTCGGCGATTAGCCCGTGGTGCGACGGTCGATTTGTTGGCCCGGCCGCCGATGCCGACTCAATGCGCGACGCGACCGTATTTGTCGTCGAAGCGCACGATGTCGTCTTCGCCCAGGTAATCCCCGCACTGCACTTCGATCATGACCAGCGGCTCGTCGCCCGGATTTTCCAGCCGGTGGCGTGTCTCGATCGGGATGAAGGTCGATTGGTTGACCAGAAGCGGATAAACCCGGTCGCCGTTGGTGACGCGCGCCTCCCCGCTGACGACGACCCAGTGTTCACCGCGCCGGTGGTGAAGCTGAAGCGAGAGGGCGGCGCCCGGCCTGACCTCGATACGCTTGATCTTGAAGCCGGGCCCTTCCTGCAGCACCGTATACGCGCCCCATGGCCGGGCGACGGTGCGGTGCGTTCTGTAGGTGTCGTGGCCGCGAGCCTTGAGCTCGCCGACGACTTCGCGCACGCGCTGCAGGTGATCGCGGTGCGCGACCAACAGCGCGTCCGGCGTGTCGACGATGACCAGGTTGTCGACGCCGACGGTAGCGACGATACGGTCGCCGGCGTGGACGAAGGTGTCGCGCGTGCCGATAGCCACGCGCTCGCCCAGGCCGCGGTTGCCCGCTGCGTCCGGTTCGGTCAGCGCCGAGACCGCCTGCCACGAACCGACGTCGCTCCAGTCGAATCCGCCGCGGACTACGGCGACGCGATCGGCCTTTTCCATCACTGCGTAGTCGATCGAAACGTCCGGCACGGCGGCGAACAGCGCGGCTTCGATTTCCAGCAGCGGCGCATCGGCATTCGCCCGCAGCCCCTGCCAGACGCTGCGCACCGACTCGTACATCGCCGGCGCATGGTCACGGAACGCTGCAAGGATCGTCGCCGGCGTAAAGCAGAACATGCCTGAGTTCCAGACGTAACTGCCGGCGGTGAGGAATGCCACCGCGTCGGCGAGCGGTGGTTTTTCGACAAAGCGAGCGGCGCGAAACGCGTCTTCGGCGTCCAGCGCCTCGCCGCACTCGATGTAGCCGTAGCCGGTCTCGGGATGGGTCGGACCGATGCCGAACGTCACGATCCAGCCTTTCTTGGCGAGACCCTTCGCGCGGTCGACCGCGGCGGTGAACGCGCGCTGGTCGCGGATCAGATGATCCGACGGCAGCGCGAGCAGGACTGCATCGGCGCCGTAGCGCGACTCCGCGTAGAGCGCCCCCAGAGCGAGTGCCGGTCCGGTATTGCGGCCGAAAGGCTCGAGCAGATAAGTGACGCGGGGCGGCGCCTTTTCGATCGCGGCAGAAAACTGATCCTTGGTCTGGAAATAGTAGTCGCGGTTGGTGATGACGACGAGTCCGGCGATGTCGGGGAGCGCTGCCGCGCGGGCGGCGGTCTTGCCGAGCAGCGATTCGCCATCCGGCAAGGTCAGGAAAGGTTTCGGCGCGGTCTCTCGCGACAGCGGCCACAGGCGCGTCCCGGCGCCGCCGGAGAGAATGATCGGTACCAGGCTCATGACTGTCTTGTGCTTTGCCGGATCGGCCCCATTTTAGCAGCAACGTCCTGAAAAACCGGCGGTTCCGCGAGAGCGGCGCTGGCGGGAACTGATATAATATTGTCTCAATCGCGCGGGGCCCGAGCTTGGCCCCACTGTTCACCCGGGGGCGACCTGGTTTCGACGGGGACTGTGAAGCAGCGCGGGGCATGCCAAGGTGCAGAACCTTGTGAATCCTCTGCAATCGCAAACTTAACTGCGAACGACGAAAACTACGCTCTGGCGGCTTAATCCCGCCGGACCTCGCACCGGGCGGCGCTCAGCCCGGGTGATGTAACTGTCACAGCGAGGACATTTCGAGCGATCGCGCGCGTCCGGGTCACTTGGACGAGGCGCTAAATCAAGGTGACTGGTTCCGGCGTCGCCTGCCCGTCAGTGGCGCCGGGGCGAGAGCACAATGACGTGGCTAAGCATGTAGTCCCGACTGTGTAGCGTTTTCGGACGCGGGTTCGATTCCCGCCGCCTCCACCAACCCCACTTGAAAAGCCGCCAAGCGCGGCTTTTCTTGTCTTTGCCGTTTCCCCTGGGGCCAGGTTACCGTGGTGATTTTTGCAATGTTCGGAGACGAACGGGAGCGCTTCTGTCTGT
>DATNAR010000002.1:0-29308 GCA_035607385.1 Casimicrobiaceae bacterium | reverse complement strand
AACACGCCGCCGCAGGTCGAGATTTTCCCGCAGCTCCGCGGCCGCGCCTTCGTAGACGACGCTGCCGCGCTCCAGCACGTAGGCGTGGTTCGCCAGCGCCAGCACCAGGTCGAGATTATGCTCGACGATGATCATCGTCACCTCGTTTCGCAATTTGTCGAAGACCTCGAACAATTCCTCGACGACCGCCGGTGCCAGTCCTTCGAACGGCTCGTCCAGCAGCAGCACGCGAACGTGCCCCGACAGCGCCCGGGCGACCGCCACCATCTGCTGCTCGCCGCCGGACAGGAAATCGGCCGGCGTGTCGAGTCTCGACTTGAGCTGCGGGAAGAAGGCGAGAATCCTGTCCTCGCTCCACGCGAGTCCCGTGCCTTTCTTGCGCCTCAGCCGGCCGAGCTCGAGGTTGTCGCGCACGCTCATCCCGGCGAACAGCCCCCTCCCCTGCGGCACATACCCCACGCCGAGGCGCGCGATCGCCGCCGCCGGCCGCCCGGCGAGCTCCTCGCCGCTCAAGCGGATGCTGCCGCCGCCGGCGCGCACGATCCCGATGATCGTCTTCAGCAATGTCGACTTGCCCGCGCCATTGCGGCCGAGCAGCGCGACGATTTCCTGCTCGTGCGCAACCAGCGAGGCGCGCTGCAGGATGTGGCTCTTGCCGTAGTAGGCGTCGACCAGGTCCAGGCTCAGCAATTGCGGCCCGGTGCCGCGGCCGGCATGGCCGTGCGCTCCGGCGACCAGGGCCGCGGTCCCAACGCCGATGTAGATCTCCTGGACGGCGCGGCTGTTGCGCGCGTCGGCGGCGGTGCCATCGACCAGCACGCGGCCTTCGTTCATCACCGTGACGCGGTCGGCCAGCGCGAACACGCGATCGATGTCGTGCTCGACCAGCAGCACCGGAATATCGCGCGAGATGCGCTTGACCAGTTCGGCGACGCGCTCGCGCTCGGCGGCGGCCAGCCCCGCCAGGGGCTCGTCGAGCAGCAGTGCGCGCGGCGCCGAGGCGAGCGCGAGCCCCATATCCAGAAGCCGCTGGCCACCGTAGGAAAGTGCGCCGGCTTCCGCCTGCTCGATCCCGGTCAGGCCGAGAAAGCCGATCAGCTCGCGCGTGCGCTGCTGCACCGGCTCGATCGCCGCCGTCGGCGTCCATCCATCCAGATGAGAGCTGTGGCGCGCCTGCACGGCGAGCCGCAGATTTTCGCCGACGGGGAGCGCCGGAAACAGATTGGTGATCTGGAACGATCGGGCCAGGCCTGCTGCGACGATGCGATGCGGCGGCTGGCTGGTGATGTCGCGGCCATCGAGCACGACGCGGCCGCGATCGGGCAGGAACATTCCGGAAACCAGATTGAACAGCGTCGTCTTGCCGGCGCCGTTGGGCCCGATCAGCGCGTGCAGCGTCCGGTCGGCCACCGCGAAGCTGGCTTCCTCGACGGCATGAATGCCGCCGAACGCCTTCGCCAGTCCCTCGGCTTCGAGCACGGTGCCGGCCGGGCGCGCCGCCGGCAGCAGGAACGCGGGCAGCGGCAGCCCATGCTCGATCGAGCGTCCCGCCATCGCCGCGGCCTCGACGCTGCGGGGACGCAGCGGCTCGCTGATTCGCCGCCACACCCCGACCAGCCCGGTCGGCGAGAAGACGACGAAGGCGACGAACAGTAGGCCGAAGAAAAACAGCCAGTTCGGCGTCCAGATCGACAGGTATTCGCGAAACAGGATGTAGAACAGCGCCCCGAGCGCCGGGCCGAGCAGGCTTCGCATGCCGCCGATGATCACCATCGCGAGCAACTCGCCGGACGAGGAAATCGACGTCGGATCGGCCGAGGCGAAGCGATGGTGGAACGCGAACAGGACGCCTGCGAATCCGGTGAGTGTGGCCGAGGCCGCATAGGCGATCTGCTTGTAGCGCTGGGTCGCGTAGCCGATGAATTGCGCGCGCTGCTCGTTCTCGCGAATCGCGAGCAGCACGCTGCCGATCGGAGAAGCGTGGAAGCGCGCCAGCGCGTGGACGACGAGCAGGCCCAGGCCTGCGACCAGCGCGTAGTAGATCCACGGATTCTCCAGATCGACCCCGAGCCAGACGGCGCGGGTCACACCGCCGAGTCCATTCTCGCCGCCGGTGAACGATGTCCAGCGGAACGCCACCGCGTAGGTCAGCGCCGAAAATGCCAGCGTGAGCAGCGAAAAATAAACGCCGCGCCGGCGCAGGACCAGGAAGCCGACCAGCACCGAGGCGACGAGCAGGAACCCCAGGGCGAACAGTGCCGGCCAGAGCACCGACCCGGGAAACCAGTGCCGCTGCGCCAATGCCGCGGCGTAGGCGCCCAGGCCGAACCACGCGCCGTGGCCGAACGAAACCAGCCCGGTGTGGCCGACCAGGATGTTCAGCGCCATGCAGGCGATGGCGAAGATCAGCACGTCGGTCGCGCTGGTCAACGTCAACCCCCCCGCCAGCAGCGCGAAGGGCAATATCGCGCAGACCAGCCCGGCGATTGCCAGCGGCGAGCGCAGCTTCATTCGAAGCGCTGGATCCGCTCGCCGAACAAGCCGCGCGGCCGGAACAGCAGCACCAGCACCATCAGCAGGTACATCGACGCTTCTGCCGCCGGGGGAAAGAAATA
This sequence comes from Casimicrobiaceae bacterium, assembly GCA_035607385.1. Lineage (GTDB taxonomy): Bacteria > Pseudomonadota > Gammaproteobacteria > Burkholderiales > Casimicrobiaceae > PALSA-1003. Next base: position 26,693 of record DATNAR010000002.1, on the reverse strand, counting down.
CACGGTCAGCCCGCGCACGACGCCGACGATCAACGCCGCCCAGACGACGCCCCAGAACGAGCCCAGCCCGCCGATGACGACGACGACGAAGGACGCCGTCAGAATATCGGTTCCCATCGCCGGGTGAACCCCGGAGATCGGCGCCAGAAGCACGCCCGCAAGCGCCGCCAGTGCGACGGCCAGCGCGACCACGCTGGCCATGTACGGCGAAAGCGAAATCCCGAGCGCCGCCACCATGTCGGGATTCTGCACGCCGGCGCGAACGACTCTTCCGAACGGCGTTCGCCGCAGCAGCAGCCACAAGCCGGCGACGGCGGCGGCCGCGATCGCGAGCATCAGCAGCCGGTACTTCGAATAGATGAAATCGCCGACGAAGATCTGGCCTTTCAGCGCCGGCGGAATCGAAAACGGAATCGGCGCCGCGCCGAATATCCAGCGCAAGGCCTGCTCGGCGACCAGCGCCAGGCCGAACGTCAGGAGCAAGCCGAGCGCCGGATCCTCGCGATAGAAGCGGCGAAACAGCAGCCGCTCGACGACCAGGCCGATCAGCGCCACGGCCAGCGGCGATACGACCAGCGCGCCGCCGAAACCGAGCGTGTCGGCGAGCTTGATCGCGAAGTACGCGCCCAGCGCATAGAACGCGCCGTGCGCGAGATTGACCAGCCCGCCGAGGGAAAAGATCAGCGTCAGGCCGAGCGCGATCAGGAGGTAATAGGCCCCGGCAAGCAGGCCGTTCAATACCTGCTCGAGAATCTCGATCAGCATCGTGACCGGTGCCGCGCGCGGCGGCGCACCGCGCGCGGCGCCGTTTCGATCAGGCCGGCATCGTGCAGTTGTTCTCTTCGCGTGTCGGCGCGATCACTTCCAGGCTCTGGCCCGCTGCCGGCACCGGCGGGGACAACGTGAACAGATCCCAGCGATCCTTGACGTCGGCCGCCTTCTTGAACGTGATCGTATACATCTCCTGCATCAATTGGTGGTCCCAGCCGCGGTAGTAGCCTTCGCGCGCCTTGAGGATGTCGAACTTGGCGCCCTTCTCCAGATGCTCGACGACCTTGGTCGAGTCGGTGCTCTTGATCTCGTTCATCGCCTGGGCGACGTGCTTGGTCGACATGTAATCACCCCAGGCCTGGTTCTCCGGCGGCTTGCCGTACTTTTTCACGAATGCGTCGGTGAATCGCTGCGACGCAGGCGTCTTCAGCTGCGAGTCCCAGACCAGCGGCCAGATGCCGAGCACGTTCCCTTTGCCCGCGCCCCACGCGACGGCGGTGTCGAAGCCGAACCCGGCGACCGGAAACGGCAAGCCGAATTCGAGATATTGCTTCATGAAATTGGTGATCTGCGCACCGGCGAGATTCGACACCACCAGATCCGGCTTGGCATTGCGGATCTTGAGCAGGTAGGGCGAGAAATCGGCGACGTCGGTCGCGACCAGCTCGTCGGCGGCGAACGCGCCGCCGTTCGCCGTCATGAAGCGCTTGGCGACCTTGAGCAAATCGTGGCCGAACGCGTAATCGGCGGTCAGGCTGTACCATTTCTTGCCCTTGACCATGCCGTCGCGCAGCAACGCCTGGCCGCAGGCGCTGACGTACATGCTGTTGGCGGCTTCGGTGTGGAACATGTAGCGGTTGCACGACTTGCCGCGCAGCTCGTCGGAGTTGCAGCCGGTGTTGAAAAACAGAATGCGGTTGCGCTGCGCCACCTGGGCGATCGCCAGGCCAGACGCCGAGCTGATCTCGCCGATGATCGCGACGACCTTGTCCCGTTCGATCAGACGCTCCGCCTTGGTCGACGCCGTCTGCGGGTTGACGCTGTCTTCGGCGATCAGGTCGATCTTGCGGCCCATGATGCCGCCGGCGGCATTGATTTCGTCGACAGCGAGGTTGACGCCCATCACCGCGTATTCACCCAGTGGCCCGAGGAACCCGGTGCGCGGCGTCAGGTGGCCGATGCGTATCGCGTCCGACTGGGCACGAACGATGGCGGGAAATCCAGCGACGCCCAGGGCGGCGGCCGCGCCGGCTCCCTTGAGCAAACTGCGACGGCGACGGCTTGTCGGCGAACGATCCATGAATCCTCCTCGGGATGACGGGAGAGCGGGCCACGGCTCGGTGGACACTGGCCGTTCGGCGCCGCTCGGCGAAATGCGATGCAGTTATAATCCCAAAGCGCTGTTGCTGTCCATGCCGCGACGGTCGTCGAGTTCAACGCGGCGGCAATCTGCGATTGCGCGATTCGCTCGGCTACCAGGAAGGGCTCAACATGGATCTCGCGATCCGCGGATTGCGTGTCCTCGTCACGGCCGGCGCGTCCGGCATCGGCCTCGCGACAGCGCGTGCATTCGCGCGCGAAGGCGCTCGAGTTCATGTGTGCGACGTCGACCAGGCGGCGCTGAATGCGCTTGGCGCCAGCGACCCGGCGGTTGCGCGCAGCGTCTGCGACGTCGCCGACGGCGCCGCAGTCGCCCGGATGTTCGACCAGGTGTCCGCCGCATTCGGCGGCCTGGACGCGCTGGTTAACAATGCCGGCATCGCCGGCCCGACCGCCGCCTGCGAAGACATCGCGCTCGCCGATTGGGAGCGCACGCTCGCCGTCAACCTGACCGGGCAGTTCCTCTGCGCGCAGCGTGCCATTCCATGGCTCAGGAAGAGCGGCAATCCCAGCATCGCCAATCTGTCGTCGGCCGCGGGGCGCTTCGGCTTTCCGATGCGCACGCCGTACGCCGCGTCGAAGTGGGCCGTGATCGGCCTGACCAAGTCGCTGGCGATCGAGCTCGGCCGCGACGGCGTTCGCGTCAATGCGATCTGCCCGGGTTCAGTCGCCGGCGCGCGGATCGACGCGGTGTTCGCCAACAAGGCGGCCGCGCGCGGACTCCCGGAGGCGACGGTTCGCGACGAAGCGCTGGCCAAGACGTCGCTGCGGCGGCTGGTGTCCGCCGACGACATCGCCAATGCCATCGTTTTTCTGGCCTCGCCCTTGGGCGCCAACATCTCGGGCCAGGCCTTGCCGATCGACGCCGATACGCAGGCGCTGTTTTGAGAACTTGGCTTTGCGCCGGCTTCGGCGAGCGCCCGTCGTCCTGCCGCGGGAGCAGCAGAAGGAGATGAGATGCAATCCGTGTTCGACCTGTCGGGCAAAGTCGCGCTGATTACCGGCGCCTATCGCGGCCTCGGCTTCGCGATCGCGCAAGGACTCGCACGCGCCGGCGCCACCGTCGTGCTCAACGGCCGCCGCGCCGAGGCGGTCGAACCTGCGGCGCGAGCATTGACGGCGCAGTCGCTGAAGGCATCGACCGCGATCTTCGATGTCACCGATCGCGATGCAGTGCGCCTTGCGGCGGCGGCAATCGAGGGCGAGCACGGCCGCATCGACGTGCTGGTCAACAACGCCGGTATCCAGCGCCGCGGAGCGCTGGCAGACTTTTCGCAGCAGGATTGGGACGACATCATCGCCACCAACCTGACGGCACCGTTCGTCGTGTCGCAAGCGGTGCTGCCCGGCATGATCGCGCGCAAGAGCGGCAAGATCGTGCACGTCGCCTCGCTGATGAGCGAGCTGGCGCGTCCCAGCGTCGTCCCGTACACGGCGGCGAAGGGAGGCGTGCGCCAGCTGACGCGGGGTATGGCGGTCGAGCTTGCCCCGCACAATATCCAGGTCAACGCGATCGCGCCAGGTTATTTCGCGACCGAAATGAATCGCGCGCTGATCGACAATGCCGAGTTCAACGCGTGGGTGTGCAAGCGCACGCCCGCCGGACGCTGGGGCCAGCCCGACGAGCTCGCCGGAATCGCCGTATTTCTCGCCTCGAGCGGGTCGAACTACATGACGGGACAGCTCTTGATCGTCGACGGGGGTATGAGCGTCGCGCTGTGAGCAGGCAAGCGCGTCGGAACAGCAACGGGAGCGTCGCGGCGACATCAGGCATCGACCCGCTGCCGGCGCTTGCGCAGGTTGCGCCCGCCGGCGGCAGGGCGCCAAGCGGCGGACAGAGCGACGGCCCGCTAGGCGCGCAAAACGGTTTTGGCGTACAGGTCGCCGAGGACACCGGCAGGATCGTACCTTTCCTTGAGCGCCGCATACGCCGGACGGTTGTAGATCTGCCAGAACTCGTCCTCGGCGAAATACGAGTCGGAGTAAAGCGACTTGATGCCGCCGAGCTCGCGCACCTTGCGCTCGATCAGCCTGTTGCAGTACCCGGCGGGCCGCTGCTCGCGCGTCGTGACCACGTCCCAGAAACCGAAGTTGACGTACATCGTGCCCGGATCGAGCGGGTAGAGCGTGAATGCGGCGGCGGGGTCCGGCGCCCGGATCGGGCACAGCCAGATCGGCAGGATGCCGACCTCGGCATGCAGAAACGCCAGGAAGTCCGCGGCGCGGTCGATCGGAATGTCGACGTCCTGGATCACCGATTCGGCATGCAGCCCTCGAACCCGGTTGAGCGCACGGGTGAAGCCCCAGCGGCTGTTCCAGCGCATGATGCGCTGGTAGGTGACCGAGTTCAATCGCTTGCGTCCGTACAGGCGCCGCAGCAGCGGATGCTGCGCGCCGACGTTCTTCGAGCACCAGAACCAGTCGGTGTCCCAGCGCCACAGATAAGCTTCGGTAGTCAGGAAATCGGTCGCGCGCTCGCGCAGCGAGCGGTAGTAGATCCGCTCGAAGCTGTAGTCGCTGACATGCGGCGCCTCGTCGACGAAGCGGCCGACCGACACGACGATTTCGTCCGGCGCGAAAACGACGCCGTCGAGAAAATCGACGTCCGGTTGCGCCGCGAAACGGGCGATCGCGGCAAAGCAATCGCCGGCGGCGGAAAACCGGTTGTGCTCGACCTGCACGAACTTCCGCACCGGTTGCGTGCGCATCGTCAGCTTCAGCGCGTAGCCGAGGGTGCCGTACGAGTTGGGAAAGCCGAAGAACAGATCGCGGTGCTCGTTGTCGCGCGTGCAGATGACGACGTGGCCGTCGCCGGTCAGCACTTCGAGCGCAACGGCCGTGTCGTGCACCAGGCCATGGCGGAACGACGTCGCCTCGATTCCGACGCCGGCCATCGCGCCGCCGACGGTGATCGACCTCAATTGCGGCACGACGCAGGGCATCGCCCGATGCGCGAGCGTCGCCGACGCGAGCTCGGCGTAGGTCGTCATTCCTTCGGTGTCGATCGTCTGGGCGGCGCCGTCTAAGGCGACGACGCGGTTGAAATGCTTGAGGTCGATCCGCGGCGCGGCGCGCCGGGCGCGGTCGCGGAACAGGTTCGACGTCGATTTGGCGAGGCCGACCCGCGCCGACGCTCCGGGCGCCGCTGCGATTTGCGCCTGCAGGCGTGCGATCTTTTCGACGTAGGAGGCCAAGGTGGAATCCGTTGCGTCAGCCGCGGCGGCGGCGTTACCGCTGCGGCGGCGTCACACGCCGCCGCGAATCAGGCGCGATGCCGCCTCGAGCAAACCTGAGCCGGAACGACCGACGCAAGCTTCATGACGGCCGCGCCGCGGCATCGTAGAGAAAGGCACGGCTCATCGGGTAATTTCCGGCGATGTTGCCCTTGCTCACCAGGACCTGGAACAGATGCGTGTGGCTGTTTTTCGAGCGGAACATCTCCGCGCACGACCATAGATAGGTTCGCCAGGTGCGCCGGAAGCGCTCGTCGAAACGCCTGGGCTCGAGCGCCTGGATCGCCGGCCAGTTCTGGTCGAAGCGGGACGCCCACGCATCGAGCGTCAGCGCGTAGTGACGCCGCAGGTTCTCGACGTCGAGGACTTCGAGGCCGCATTTCTCCATGGCGTCGATCGCCAGCGACAGGCTCGGTATCCAGCCGCCCGGGAAGATATGCTTGCGGATATAGAACTCGGTAGTGAAATCGCCGACATGTCCGATGAAGTGTATGACGCCCAGCGCCCCCGGCTTCATCGCGTCGGCGTGCGCACGGACGACTTCGGTCAGCTGATCGGGTCCGGCGTGCTCGAGCGTGCCGATCGACAGCAGCTTGTCGTACTGGCCCGGCATCTCGCGGAAGTCGCACTCGACCAGCCCGATCCGGTCGTCCAGGCCGCGGCGCGCGAGCTCGGCGCGCAGTTCGGCCACTTGCCTGGTGGCCGTGTTGATGCCGGTGCCGAGAGCGCCGTAACGCTCGAACGCGTGGAACAGCAGTCCGCCAAAGCCGCAGCCGACGTCGATAAAAGTTTCGCCCCGCTTGAGCTGCACCTTGCGGCAGACGTGGTCCATCTTGTTCTGCTGCGCTTCCTCCAGCGTCTTGGTGCCTTCCTTCCAATAGGCGCAGGTGTACATCATGCCGACCCGGTCGAGCCATAGCTTGTAGAAAGGCTCACCCAGGTCGTAGTGAAACCGGGCGTTGGCCTTGGCCTGCGCGATCGACTTGTTGGAGAAACGGAATTCGTGCCAGCGGTTGCGCAGCGAGACCAGTGCGTTCTGCGAATTGTCGAACCCGGCATCCAGCGCCGCGCGAAACGCCAGGGGGAAGTTGCCCTCGATATCGATGTTGCCGTCGAAATACGATTCGAGCAGGCCGACGGGACCGAAAGCGAGCACGCGCAAGGCCGCGCGCGTCGTGCGGAAGGTGACGGTGAACTCGAGCGTCTGCCCCGGCTCGCAATTGGTGTAGGCCGACCCGTCGGCGAATACGGCGCGGAAGCGCACCGGCGTCGCCGCGCCGATGGCCGCCAGCTTGCGGCCGACGAGGCCGCCGACGCGCCATCCCGCTGGCGTGCCGGCGGTGCGGGCCGACGCGGGCGAGCGATCGCCGTGCGTCAATCCGTCGGCGGTGATGCGGCCTTCGATCCGACCGATGCCCGCCGGCTTGCGGCGATGCTTCGAATGTTGCTCAGCCATGTTTTCGCGATCTTCTTTTGGTCTGACGCGCTGTCCGGCAGATAGCGGCAGGAGCGGTCAACGGCCGCCGCGACCCGCTGCGATCATACCGAGGCTGCCGCGTTTGCGGTAGCGCCACAATCGGAATGGCTCCGATTCGGCTGTAGTCCGACCTCCGACAATCGCTGCTCGTTCCACCTAGGCGCTGCGCCCGCGAAGCGCGAACCTGGACCCGTTCCAAGCCACTAATAAGTTGTCCACCGCAACGGTGGACGAAACGGTGGATCGACGGTGGACCGTCGGTGAGTCGAACCGAAATCCCGCGCTTAGAGCCTGATTTTTCGATGCTTTTCCGCGCCCCTCCCTGTGCATGAAAAAGCGCTTGCGCCGCTTGGGCCTAGCTACTATGATTGGTGTTGATTCAGCACTTGAACACAAGATATAGTAGTTTTGATTCGTAAGGGATTTCGGGAGGCCTTGGGGCCCGGGGCCGGTGGCGAGGGTCGGCGCCGCCGGATCGGCAACCGAAAGGCCGCACGGCGCCGGATGGGCCCGACGAGGGGCCAGGCGAAGCGCGGGCAAGCCAAGAACATAAGATCTGACAGGAGAACACTCGATGCAAGTCGCCAGCTCTGCCGCCACTCCATCCTCTACAGCGCAGCGCAACCTGATGCCCGGAGAGACGAGCGCAACGCCCGCGGCGAACAACGATCCGCGGCTGGCCCAGTACAAGGTTATCCGCCGCAACGGCGCCGTCGTCGCGTTCGAGCCCTCGAAAATCGCGATCGCGGTGACCAAGGCTTTCCTCGCCGTCAACGGCGGACAAGGCGCCGCGTCGGCCCGCGTGCGCGAGCTGACGGCGAAGCTCACCGACGTCGTCGTCGCCGCGCTGATGAAGCGCAAGCCCGACGGCGGCGCGATCCACATCGAGGAGATCCAGGACCAGGTCGAGCTCGCGCTGATGCGCGGCGGCGAGCACGAAGTCGCTCGCGCCTACGTGCTCTACCGCGAGAAGCGCTCGCAGGAGCGCGCGCACGAAAAGAAGGAAAAAGGCGCCGCGGCCGAAAGTGTCGCGATCAACGTCATCGACAACGGCATCACGCGCCCGCTCGACATGGGCAGGCTCACCGACCTGGTGCGGACGTCGTGCGAAGGCCTCGCCGACGTGGAACCCGAGCGCGTGCTGAAGGCCACTCTGAAGGACCTGTACGACGGTGTACCGATGGACGAGGTGCGAAAGTGTGTCGTCCTCGCCGCGCGCACACTGATCGAAAAGGACCCGGCCTACAGCTTCGTCACCGCGCGGCTGCTGCTCGACGCGATCCGCTTCGAGGCGCTGGGGGAGGAGGCGACGCAGGCGGACATGGCAACCAAGTACGCCGATTATTTCCCGCGCTTCGTCAAGCATGGCATCAAGATCGGACTGCTCAACGAGGGGCTGGCGCATTACGACCTGAAGACGCTCGGCGCCGCGCTCGTTCCGTCGCGCGACATGCAGTTCGGCTACCTGGGCTTGCAGACGCTGTACGACCGCTATTTCCTGATCGACCAGTACGCGCAGTTTGCCGGGGCCGGCCGCCGCTTCGAGCTGCCGCAGGCATTCTTCATGCGGGTCGCGATGGGCCTGGCGCTGAACGAGGTGAACCGCGAGGCGCGCGCGATCGAGTTCTACAACGTGCTGTCGACGTTCGACTTCATGAGCTCGACGCCGACCTTGTTCAATTCCGGAACGCATCGTTCGCAGCTCTCGTCGTGCTACCTGACGACCGTCGCGGACGATCTCGACGGCATCTACGAAGCGATCAAGGAGAACGCCCTGCTCTCCAAGTTCGCCGGAGGCCTGGGCAACGACTGGACCAACGTCCGCGCGCTGGGCAGCCACATCAAGGGCACCAACGGCAAGTCGCAGGGCGTCGTGCCGTTCCTGAAGGTCGTCAACGACACCGCGGTTGCCGTCAACCAGGGCGGCAAGCGCAAGGGCGCCGTCTGCTCGTATCTGGAGACGTGGCACCTGGACATCGAGGAGTTTCTCGAGCTGCGCAAGAACACCGGCGACGATCGACGCCGCACGCACGACATGAATACGGCAAACTGGATTCCGGATCTGTTCATGAAGCGCGTGATGGAAGGCGGCGACTGGACGCTGTTCTCGCCGGCCGACGTGCCGGATCTGCACGACAAATGGGGGCGCCGGTTCGAGGAGGCGTACACACGCTACGAAGAAAAGGCGGCGCGCGGCGATCTGAAGCTGTTCAAGAAGCTGCCGGCGCTCCAGCTGTGGCGCAAGATGCTGTCGATGCTGTTCGAGACCGGGCATCCCTGGATAACCTTCAAGGACGCCTGCAACGTGCGCTCGCCGCAGTCGCACGTCGGCGCCGTGCACAGCTCGAACCTCTGCACCGAGATCACGCTGAACACCAGCGAAACCGAGATCGCCGTATGCAACCTGGGCTCGGTGAACCTGCTGGCGCACATGAAGAAGGTCGGCAAGGGCGACGACGCCGTCTACGAGCTCGATCACGAAAAGCTGAGAGTGACGATCAGGACCGCGATGCGAATGCTGGACAACGTCATCGACATCAACTACTACGCGGTGGCGAAGGCGCGCAATTCGAACCTCAAGCATCGTCCGGTCGGCCTCGGCATCATGGGCTTCCAGGATTGCCTGCACCTGCTGAAGACGCCGTACGCGTCGGACGACGCGATGGAATTCGCCGACCGCTCGATGGAAGCGGTCTGCTACTACGCCTACTGGGCGTCGACCGAGCTCGCCGAGGAGCGCGGCCGCTACAGCTCGTACAAGGGCAGCCTGTGGGACCGCGGCATCATGCCGCAGGACTCGGTCAAGCTCCTTCGCGACGAGCGCGGCGGCTACGTCGAGCTCGACGACTCGGTCGCGATGGATTGGGACGCCCTGCGCGCGCGGGTCAAGCAGCACGGCATGCGCAACTCCAACTGCATCGCCATCGCCCCGACGGCCACGATTTCCAACATCATCGGCGTCGGTGCCTCGATCGAGCCCGAGTACCAGAACATCTACGTCAAGTCGAACCTGTCCGGCGAGTTCACCGTCGTCAACGAGCATCTGGTCGCGGAGCTGAAGCGCCTCGACCTGTGGGACGACGTGATGGTCTCGGACCTGAAGTATTTCGACGGGTCGCTCGCCCGGATCGACCGCATTCCGGCAGGTTTGCGCCAGCTGTACGCGACGGCCTTCGAGGTCGATGCGACCTGGATCGTCGAGGCCGGCGCCAGGCGCCAGAAATGGATCGACCAGGCGCAATCGCTGAACATCTACATGGCCGGCGCGTCGGGCAAGAAGCTCGACGAAACGTACAAGCTGGCGTGGATGCGCGGATTGAAGACGACCTATTATCTGCGCACGCTCGCGGCGACCTCGGCCGAGAAATCGACCGGCCAGGGCGGCGAGCTCAATTCGGTGCCCGAATCGGGCGGCGCGGCCGGCCGTGCCGCCGCGAAGACGATCGCGCGACCGGCGGCGAACACGATGCAGGAACCCGATCCGCCGAAGTTCTGCGCGATCGACAACCCGGATTGCGAGTCCTGCCAGTGATCGGACGGCGCCCTGCGGGGCGCTCAAGCCGAGCGGAGGTAATCGGCTCGATATCAGCGAGCCTCGCCATCGATGCGGGGCTGCAATTTACGTATCCCGCCGCGGCAGCGTTAAAGACGAGCGGGACTAAGAAGGGACGTTGCGGCGCGCACCCAGACAGGAGGTTGCGAGAGTCGCCGGGCGTCAGTGGGACGGCCGAATGATGGCCGGAGGGTTGCGGACCCAGTATCGGCGCGTGCGAGATCAGTCGCACGCGCCGGCTGAGTTGCCGCAACGGATCCGTGCGGGATCATCCGCACGGCGTACGACGCAATACGGCGCGACGAGCGGCACGAGAATGGCAAGCTCTGGCAACCAACGTGGAGGACCGGTAGATGGCCCAGTACGAGCATGTCCCATGTCATGTGGTGGATGCGCGGTACCTCGGTGACTACAAGGTTTGGTTGGAATTCAACGATGGACGCAAAGGCGTGGTCGATCTGGCGGACGAGCTCTATGGCGAGGAATTCGAATCGTTGCGCGACCGCGATCGATTTGCCGCCTTCGTCCTCGATTACGGGCTGGCGACGATCGCCTGGGAAAACGGCGTCGACTTCGCGCCGGACTACCTCTACGAAAGGCTGAACGCAGTGCATTGACGAGGCCACCGCCTGCTTCGAGGGGCTTGTCCACACCGTCGTCGGTGCTGGCAAGGCGTCTGTCCCCTTCGCAAACAGAGCGCGGCAAGACGGCGGGATAACCGGCAACACCTTGAAATATCAGCAAAAGAAACTATATTAAAAAGAACTCCCCGCAGCGGACGATAGTGCCGGAACGAGGAAAAAGGACACGCAGCAGTTATTAGGACAACGAGGCCAGTATGCTCACTTTCGAAGACGATTTCGTGACACCCGCGCCGCAGCCGCGCGTGCTGCCGGCGACGCCTGAAACGATCCGCGCCCAGACCACGGGAGGCATCCTTTCGCGCGAGCCGGTGCACGATCTCGACGTCGAATCGCAGGCGATGGCCAACGGCTTCCGCCGCGTCCGCGCGGAAGACAAGCGCGTGATCAATGCGCAGTCAGACGTCAATCAGCTCGTCCCGTTCAAGTACAAGTGGGCCTGGGACAAGTATCTCTCCGCGTGCGCCAATCACTGGATGCCGCAGGAGATCAACATGCAGCGCGACATCGAGCTGTGGAAGAACCCCCAGGGCCTGACCGACGACGAGCGGCTGATCGTCAAGCGCAACCTGGGATTCTTCGTCACCGCGGACAGTCTGGCGGCGAACAACATCGTGCTCGGGACCTATCGCCACATCACCGCGCCCGAATGCCGGCAATACCTGCTGCGCCAGGCGTTCGAAGAGGCGATCCACACGCACGCCTATCAGTACATCGTCGAGAGTCTCGGGCTCAACGAGGCCGAGATATTCAACGCCTATCACGAGATCAAGTCGATCCGCGACAAGGACGAGTTCCTGATCCCGTTCATCGAGGTGCTGACCGACCCGGCCTTCAAGACCGGCACGATGGAAGCCGATCAGAAGCTGCTGAAGAGCCTGATCGTGTTCTCCTGCATCATGGAAGGGCTGTTCTTCTACGTCGGTTTCGTGCAGATCCTCGCGATGGGGCGCCAGAACAAGATGACCGGAGCGTCCGAGCAGTATCAGTACATCCTGCGCGACGAGAGCATGCACTGCAATTTCGGCATCGACCTCGTCAACACGGTCAAGATGGAAAACCCGCATTTGTGGACGCCGGAATTCCGCGAGGAAATCCGCGTGCTGATGAAAAAGGGCGTCGATCTCGAGTACGCGTACGCCGAGGACACGATGCCGCGCGGTGTGCTGGGACTCAATGCGCCGATGTTCAAGGAATATTTGCGCTTCATCGCCAACCGCCGCTGCCAGCAGATCGGAATCGATCCGCTGTTCGACAAGGCCGACAACCCGTTTCCGTGGATGGCCGAGATGATCGATCTCAAAAAGGAGAAAAACTTTTTCGAGACGCGGGTGATCGAGTATCAAACCGGCGGCGCGCTTTCCTGGGACTAGGATGCCGGCCGCGCGATGCGCACGATGCAGCGCCCGATGACTCGAAGGCCCGGCCCGCGCCGGGCTTTGTCCTGTGTGCGATGCAGCACGCGCGCGGCCGCAAGAACTTCTCCTGTGGAGATGCCATCCAATTCAGTAGCCGGCACACGCTCATGCGTAAGCTCGGTAGAAACGGAGGTCACCGATGGTCTCTATCTGGTGGTTACCGGTCGTGTTCTTCATAGGCTCTTTCATAGGGATGCTGATCACGGCACTGATGTGCATGTCGGCTTCCCAGTCCGAGCAGTCGGCGCGAATTCCAAAACACGCGCGAGTCGTGTTGTCGGACGACTACTGACGCGAGAAGATTGGCGCGCCGACACGGCGCAGTCATGGTTGGAAGAGCAGCGCCACGTTGCATTGCAGCAGTTTCGACGCGAGCCCGGCATCAGGCCGGGCTCTTTTTTTGACCAATAGCAAACACATTGTCAACAACAACGCCGAGCCGGCGGCAGATCGCAAGGCTCGGATAGGGCCGGGACGCGATGACTTACCCGGCGCTCGCGGAACCGACGTAGCCTTAAGATAGGAGGTAGCGCGATGGTTTCGATTTGGTGGTTGCTGGCGGCGTTCCTGCTCGGTGGTTCGGCAGGAATGCTGCTGATGGTATTGATGCAGCTGGTCGGGAGTCTGCCGGAATCGCGGACGCCTACGATCGACCTGAACGGAACGCCGGGCTAGCTTCTGCCGCAACGCCCGAGGACAGTGCGGTGCTGCCTTGTTCGCGGCGGCTGGAGCGCCCTGCCCTCGGCGATTCGACCTCTCCAGCCTCAGTCTTGCCAATCCAGCGCGATCGTCCGCCCCGACTCGGATGACTTTCGCACCGCGTCGATAACCTCCTGACAGCGCAACCCGTCGGTGAAGTTCGGCGCCGGCGACGCATGCCGCTCGACGCCCGCGGTGAAATCGCGCACGAGCAGGCGAAACGCCATCAGCCGGTGATCGCGCGGGTCCTTGAACGGCGTGTACCGTTCGGGCGTCTCCAGCGCCTTCAGCGGCGCGCCGTTGCGGCTTGCGATGACGATGCCATCCTCCGGCGGATTGGGACCCGGCTGCTCGGCGAGCAGCGTGCCGGCGTCTCCCATCACCGCAATCCTGGTCCCGCGCGACGGCGTCGCGGCGAATGATGCAATCATCGTCGCAATACCGCCGCTTCTGAACGTAAGGGTGAACAGGAACGTGTCGTCCGATTCCGCCTGGACGATTTTTCCGGTCGCCGTGTCGACGACGTCCGGCCGCAAGCCCGCCAGTCGCCCGCTGACGGTAGCCACTTCGCCGAACCAGTCGCGCAGTCCGTCGATGTAATGCGAGCCGAGCGCGCCCAGCAAGCCGCCGCCATCGGCGTTGTTCGCCATCCAGCTCAGCGGGCGCGGCACCGCGGTCGCGTAGCGGTCGAGAAACAACTCGATCGTGCACAGCTGGAACTTGCCGATGTAGCCGTCCGAAACCAGCTGCCTGATGTAGGCCCGCTGCGGCGTGTGACGAAATTCATGCGCGACCATCGCGGTCAGCCCCGACTTGGCGGCGGTATCGCGCATCTCGACGGCCTGCCGGACGTCGATGGCGAACGGTTTTTCGCACAGCACGTGCTTGCCTGCGTCCAACGCCGCGATCGACAGCTCGTGGTGAGCGCGGGGAGGCGTGATGATCGCGACGGCGTCGATGTCATCGCGGCGGATCAGCTCGACGGGATCGGTATGAACGCCTGCGATGCCGGAATCGGTTGCGGCTTTTTCGGCCTTTTCCCGGTTGCGGCTGCAGATCGCCACAACCTCCCAGCCTTCGGAGCGAAAGCCCGGGACGTGCACTTGCGCCCCGAACCCGACGCCTATGATCCCTACTCTGTGTTTCGATGACGGCAAGATAGGCTCCGTTGGATTGACTTATCTGGCAGGATCAATTCCATCGCACGCCGCTGACCAGCAGCAAAGCGAAGAACAGGCAGCCGAGAAGCACAGGCACGCCCAGGACCGCGGCCACTATGAACGCCAGACCGCGCTGGCCGTGGGCCTGGAGCGCATGGCTGCCGAACACGATCACCGCCAACCCCGCCAGCAGCGCGAGCCACAGCATGAGATTGACCGAGGAGACCGTGCCGTCCTCGATGCCGATGGCGAAGAACGCCAGCGCGGTCAGTGCGGCGATGATGTCGACGCCCCACAGTATGCGAAACAGCATGCCCGCTCCCCGCGGTCATCGTCCTGCTCTTTGAAATTTCCCGGCCGGCGACGCGATCGGCGACCCTAGGCCCGGTCGCTGAATCCGATCGAGGCGTGCGCGCCGTCGCAAAAAGGCTTGTTGTTCGACGCGCCGCAGCGACAAAGCGTCATGCGGTTGCGTATTTCGTAGTGGTGTCCGTCGGCTGCAACGAGCTGCACGCCGCCGCGCAGCCACAACGGTCCGGAGCAGTTCTTGGCCGGATCCTGCACCAGGCTGATCGACGGTTCGTACTTCGGCTCCAGCCTTTCGCCGGTCGCGTTGTCCCAGGCCACCAGGCGTCCCGACGGGCAATTGCAGGTCTGCCGGACGAAATGCTCGTGAGCCGTCCGCTCCGGAATGTTCACCAGGTTCCACACCGACCCGTTCGGGTCGCAAAAACGCCCGAAGGCGCACAGGCTTTCGGCATCGGTCAGCGTCATCGTCGGGCCCCGGACGACTTTCGCCTGCTCGCGGTAAGGCGCGCGGCTCGCGGTCTCGGTCCCGTCGAAGCCTACCTTCGCGTGACTGCCGTCGCAGAACGGCTTGTGCGAACTGTGGCCGCAGCGGCACAGCGCGTATTGCTGCTGCCGCGGAAACGTTCTTCCTTGCCGCCACGCCACCGAGTTGCCTTCGCTGTCGGCCCCGATGATTTCCTCGCCCAAAGGCAGGTTGCCGGAGACTCGGTATGGACCGTTCTTGCTGACCTGGACTCTGACGTCGGTCGGCGGCTTGTCGCTCATCTGAATCTCCGGTAGGGAAACGCGCGCAAAAACTGAAGTAAACTATGAGCCAGTTCGCCATGCAATTCAACCGCCGGCGCACCGTATCGGCGCCCGGCCGACAGGAGCCACAACGATGTGCGAGCACCTCGCGAAGATTCAACCCGCTGTTGCACGCGGCCTGGCGGCGTCGCTCCTCGTGCTCGGCACGCTCGCGGCACTCCAAGCATGCACGACGGTCCCCTCGGCCGATGAGCGCGCGATGGCGGCAACCTATCAAGCGGTGATCGCGAGTCCGATCCGCACCGATATAGACCGGCGCACCGACGCGGCGCGACACCCCGCCGAATTCCTTCCGTTCACGCAGGTTCGCCCCGGCATGCAGGTGCTGGACGTATCGGCCGGTGGCGGCTACACCTCGCAGCTGCTCGCTCTGGCGGTCGGGCCTACCGGCGTCGTGTTCGCGCAGACGCCGCAGCCCGGACCTGGACTCGCGAAGCGGCTGGCCGATCATCCTCAGGCCAATCTGATCCCCGTGGAGCGCCCGTTCGAGGATCCGGTGCCGGCGCAGGCGCCAAAGCTGGATCTGGTCACCCTGATCCTCAACTACCACGACATCACCTATCTTCCGGTCAATCGGGCGCGCATGAATCAGAGCCTGTTTGCCGCGCTCAAGCCGGGCGGCCATTATGTGATCGTCGATCACTCCGGACGCAGCGGCACGGGCATCTCCGAAGGCAGGAGCCTGCACCGGATCGACGAAGCCGTCGTGCTGGCCGAAGTGCGACAGGCGGGATTCGTGCTCGAGGCCGAGGGCAACTTCCTGCGCAATCCCGCCGATCCGCGCGACCAGACGTCGACCGGCTCGGCGATTCCCACCGACAAATTCGCACTGCGCTTCGTCAAACCTCGTTAGCCAATTCGTTCAGCTTCATCGCGTCGCCGAACCGGGCGGCGGCCTACTATCGGAAAACGACCTAGTGAATCATTCGACGCTTCTTTCGGCGATCCGCGGGCAATGGGACGCGGACATCGTCCCGCAGCTGACCGATTACATCCGCATTCCGGCGAAGTCGCCGCATTTCGATCCGCAATGGGAACGTCATGGCCACATCGAGCGCGTCATCGGGCTTGCCCATGCCTGGGTGAAGAAGCAGCCTCTGCGCGGGCTGACGGTGGAAGTCATCCGCCTGCAAGGCCGCACGCCGCTGCTTTACTTCGACATCGCCGGCAGCGGAGACCGCACGGTGCTGCTCTACGGCCACTTGGACAAGCAGCCCGAAATGACCGGATGGCGGGAAGGCTGCGGACCGTGGGATCCGCTGTACGAGGATGGCAAACTGTACGGACGGGGCAGCGCCGACGATGGCTACGCGACATTCGCGGCGCTGTCGGCGATCGGCGCGCTCCAGGCGCAGGGCATCGCGCATGCCCGATGCGTCGGGATGATCGAGACCTGCGAGGAAAGCGGCAGCTACGACCTGCCTGCCTACCTCGAAGCGCTCGCGCCGCGCCTGGGCAAAGTCGATTTCGTCGTCGGCCTGGACTCGGGTTGCGGTGATTATGAGCGCCTATGGGCGACGACGTCACTGCGCGGCCTGGCCGGCGGCACGTTGAGCGTCGAGGTGCTTACCGAAGGCGTCCATTCGGGTGACGCCAGCGGTATCGTACCGTCGTCGTTTCGCATCGCGCGCAAGCTTCTCGATCGCATCGAGGATGCATCGACCGGCCGCGTGTTGCCGCCCGAATTTCACGCGCCTGTTCCCGCCGAGCGCGCCGCGCAGGCCAGGCGCGCAGCCGAGGTCCTCGGCGACATCGTGCTTGGCAAGTATCCGTTCGCCGGCGGGACGCAGCCGATGACCAGCGACCGCGCCGAGGCGCTGCTCAATCGCACCTGGCGCCCCGCGCTGTCGATCACCGGCGCCGATGGCCTGCCGGCGATCGCCGACGGCGGCAACGTGCTGCGGCCCCGGACCGCGCTGAAGCTCTCGCTGCGCCTGCCTCCGACCGTCGACGGCGCCGCAGCCGAGGGTGCGCTCAAACGTCTGCTCGAGTCCGATCCTCCTTATGGAGCGGCCGTGCGCTTTACCGGCGAATCCGGCGCGACCGGGTGGAATGCGCCGCCGACCGATGCGTGGCTGGCGCGGGCGATCGACGAAGCCTCGACGCATTTTTACGGCAAGCCTTCGGCCGCGATGGGAGAAGGCGGCACGATTCCGTTCATGGCGATGCTCGGCAAGCATTTTCCGCAGGCACAGTTCCTCATCACCGGCGTGCTGGGTCCGCATTCGAACGCGCACGGTCCGAACGAGTTCCTGCACGTCCCCTACGCGAGCAAGCTGACCGCCTGCGTTGCCTACGTGCTGGCGGCGCACGCGCAGCGCTAGCCGATCCCATGGAAGTCTGGCCGAGCCTCTCCTACGCGGCGTGGAAAGACACCTACGCGACGCTGCTCCTGTGGACGCAGATCGTCGGCAAGATCCGGCTGGTGCAGACGCCCTGGGTCAACCATTCGTGGCACGTCGTCTATTACGTCACCGCGCGCGGCCTGTCGACCTCGCCGATCCGGCACGGCGAGCGCGTGTTCCAGATCGATTTCGACTTCATCGACCACCAGCTGATCATACTGACCGGCGAAGGCCAGCGCCGTACGCTGCGGCTCGAACCGCGCAGCGTGGCAGACTTCTACCATGCGCTGATGGCCGAGCTGGCGGCGCTGGACCTGAGGGTCGCGATCAATACCACGCCGAACGAGCTGGAAGAAGCCATTCCGTTCGAAACGGACCAGAAGCACCGCTCGTACGATCCGGATGCGGTTCGCCGGTTTTTTGCCGCATTGCTGCAGGCCGATCGCCTGCTGAAGCAATTTCGCGCCGGGTTCAGCGGTAAATGCAGCCCCGTCCACTTTTTCTGGGGTGGCTTCGATCTCGCGGTCACGCGCTTTTCCGGCCGACCGGCCCCTGAGCATCCCGGCGGCGTGCCGCATCTGCCGGATCGCGTCGCGCGCGAGGCGTATTCGCACGAAGTCAGCAGCTGCGGCTTCTGGCCGGGCAACGAAATGCTGCCCGAGGCTGCGTTCTATGCCTATGCGTACCCGGAGCCGGAAGGATTCGGCGATGCCGGGATTGCACTTCCCGGTTACTACCACCGCGACCTGCGCGAATTCATCCTGCCCTACGACGGCGTCCGGGAAGCGGCGTCGCCCGACGGGCTAGTGCTCGATTTCCTGCAGAGGACTTACGAAGCCGCCGCTACGCTGGGGCGGTGGGATGAGGCGGTACGCCGCGCGCCCTGAGGGCGCCGGCCGCGCGACGGCTAGGCTTGCCGGCCGGCGCCTCGGGCGGAAGCGCCGGCCGCGTCGTGGCGATTGCTACGATCCTCTCTTCGACGAGGACGATCTGCGCTTCGGCACCTTGCCGCCGGCACGGCGCGCTTCCGACAGGCCGATCGCGATCGCCTGCTTGCGGCTGGTCACCTTCTTGCCGGACCGTCCGCTGCGCAAGGTTCCGCGCTTGCGCTCGCGCATCGTCTTCTCGACCTTGCTCTGAGCCTTCTTGCCGTATCTCGCCATGATGCAATCTCCTTTCGAACGTACAGCGGCGAAAGGGCCGCCGCGTAGATCTTGGAACCGCGCACAGCGGCGATTGTTCCGCCGCGGTGAGCTCGAAGCTACCTCCGTCGGCTGACTAACGCCTCTGCGGGTAGGAACCGGCGCAAGCGCAGGTAGGACTCGGCCGCAACGCCGAATGGGCGGCGTCGCCATCGACTACAATCGCGATCATGGGCAGCATCTCACCTGCCGGCGCGGCGCGTGAGCTTCTGCGCCGGACCTTCGGCTATGCGGACTTCCGCGCCGGCCAGGCCGAAGTCGTCGACCACGTCGTCGCCGGCGGTGATGCGCTGGTCCTGATGCCGACCGGCGGCGGCAAATCGCTGTGCTACCAGATTCCCTCGCTGCTGCGCGACGGCACGGGAATCGTGATCTCTCCGCTGATCGCGCTGATGCAGGACCAGGTCGCCGGCCTGCTCCAGCTCGGCGTGCGAGCCGCGTTTCTGAATTCGAGCCAGGACGCCGGCACGGCGCGCGCGACCGAGCGCGCGCTCGCCGCCGGCGAGCTCGATCTCCTCTACGTTTCGCCGGAGCGGCTGACGACGCCGCGCTGCCTCGACCTCATCGACCGGGTCAAGGTCGCGCTGTTCGCCATCGACGAAGCGCATTGCGTGTCGCAATGGGGCCACGATTTCCGGCCCGAGTACCTCGCGCTGTCGGTGCTGCATCAGCGTTATCCGCGCGTGCCGCGTATCGCCTTGACGGCAACCGCCGATCCGCAGACCCGCGCCGAGATCGTCGTGCGCTTGGACCTCGGCGCGGCGCGCGTATTCGTCTCGAGCTTCGACCGGCCGAACATCCGCTACACGATCGTCGACAAGGACGACGGCCGCGCGCAGCTCTTGCGCTTCATCGCCGACGAGCACGCGAATGAGGCCGGCATCGTCTACTGCCTGTCGCGGCGCAAGGTCGACGAGACCGCGGCATGGCTCGCTGCGAAGGGCGTCAACGCGCTGCCCTATCACGCGGGCATGGACAACGCGGCACGAAGCGAGAACCAGGCGCGATTTCAGCGCGAGGACGGCCTGGTGATCGTCGCGACGATCGCCTTCGGCATGGGCATCGATAAGCCGGACGTTCGCTTCGTCGCCCATCTCGATCTGCCGAAGAGCGTCGAGGCTTACTACCAGGAAACCGGGCGCGCCGGACGCGACGGCGCGCCGGCGGATGCCTGGATGGCGTACGGCCTCGCGGACGTGGTCCAGCAGCGGCGGCTGATCGACGCCTCCGATGCCGCCGACGATTACAAGCGCGTCAGCGCGGCCAAGCTGGATGCGCTGCTCGGGCTGTGCGAGACCGCCGGCTGCCGGCGCGTGCGTCTGCTCGATTATTTCGGCGAGGCGAGCGCTCCTTGCGGCAATTGCGACACTTGCCTCGCGCCGCCGGAAACCTATGACGCCACCGCCGAAGCGCAAAAGGCGCTGTCGGCGATCTATCGCACCGGCCAGCGCTTCGGCGCGCTGCACCTGATCGACGTGCTGCGCGGCAAGGCGGGCGAGCGCGTGCAGCGGTGGGGGCACGACCAGCTCTCGGTATTCGGCGTCGGTGCCGATATCGACGAGGGGGCCTGGCGCAACGTATTCCGGCAGCTGGTCGCCCTCGGATTGGCGAGCGTCGACCACGAGGCGCACGGCGCCTTGCGGCTCAACGCGGCCAGCCGGCCGGTGCTCAAGGGCGAGCGGCGGATCGCGCTGCGCCGCGCACTGCCGCGCGGCCGCGTACGCAGCACGCGCCGCGCCGGCGGAACGGACGCTGCGCTGAGCGCGACCGACAATGCGCTGCTCGACCGGCTCAAGGCCTGGCGCCTCGCCGAGGCCCGGGTGCAGGCAGTGCCCGCCTTTGTGATCCTGCACGACCGGACGCTGGCCGAGATCGCCCGCCAGCGGCCGGGTGGCATCGCGGCGATCGCCGGCATCGCCGGTATCGGCGCGAAAAAGCTTGAGCGCTACGGCCCGGCGCTGCTGGAACTGGTCGCGCGCGATCGCTGACGGCGCAGGCGAGCGTCGGGGGTTGCCCAATCGGCGGTTCCGTCCGCTATTGCACGGCGGCGCCGGATTGCTTAGCCTACGCAGCGCCGAAGACTGCTTGCCGGGAGCGCCTGATGTTCGAGCGATTTGAGAGAAGCTGGGATCTCGCGGCGGAATGCTGGCGGCTGCTGATGGAAGACAAGTCGCTGCTCGTCTTTCCGCTGCTGTCCTCGATCGCCATGGTGCTGATCATCGGCAGCTTTGCGGTGCCGCTGCTGCCGGCGTTGGGCTTCGCCGGCGGCAAGGCGCCCCACGCGATCGCATCGACCGGTTATCTGTGGTTGTTCGTTTTCTACTGGATCCAGTATTCGATCGTGATCTTCTTCAACACGGCGCTGGTCGAGGTCGCGATGCGCCGTTTCGACGACGAGGACGCCGGCGTCGCCGACGGCTTGCGGCGCGCAGCGGCCCTGCTGCCGGTGATACTGGTCTACGCGTTCATCGCCGCCACCGTCGGGACGCTGCTCCGCGCGATCGCCGAGCGGGTCGGCATCATCGGGAAGATCGTCGTCGGGCTGGTCGGCGTCGGCTGGACGGTCGCGACGGCATTGGTCGTGCCGGTACTCGCCGCCGAGAACGTCGGCCCGATCGAAGCGATCGGCCGCAGCGTCGAGCTGATCAAGAAGTCCTGGGGCGAGAACATCATCGGCAATGCCGGCCTCGGCCTGGTGTTCGGCGCCATCATGTTCCTGCTCGCCATCACCGGCGGCGTGCTGGTCTTCGCCGCCTTCGGCAACCGCGAATGGGCGCTCGGCATCGTTCTGGCAGTGCTGCTGGTGCTGGCGGTAAGCCTGGTCGCGCTCGCCCAGGCGACGCTGCAAGGCATTTACTCGGCCGCGCTCTATCGTTTTGCCACCGGGGACCCTGCGAGCGGCGGCATCGACCGGCGGCTGCTCGAGAATGCGTTCCGGACGAAGCCGTAGCAAGCCTTCGGGGCGCTCGGCTGCCGATTTCCGTTTCTACGAGGAGCTGAACGACTTCCTGCGCCCGGAGCTGCGCAAGCGCACGTTCCGTCACGCCTTCAACGGCACGCCGGCGGTCAAGGACGTGATCGAAGCGATCGGCGTGCCGCACGCCGAAGTCGATCTGGTGCTGATCGATGGCGAATCGGTCGGCTTCGCCCGCCGCCTGCGCGACGGCGACCGCGTCGCCGTCTATCCCGTGTTCGAGCGTTTCGACATCGCGCCGCTGACGCGCCTGCGGCCGCGGCCGCTGCGGCGCCCGCGATTCGTGCTCGACGTGCATCTGGGCACGCTCGCGCGATACCTGCGTCTGCTGGGCTTCGATACGCTCTATCGCAACGACTACGACGACCACGAGATCGTGCGGCTCGCGCACGACCAGTCGCGCATCATCCTGACCCGGGACAAGGGCCTGCTCAAGCACGCTGCCGTCACACGAGGCCGCTGGATCCGCCACACGCGCCCGCTCGACCAGTTGCGCGAGACGCTTGTTTCGTTCGACCTCGCGGGGAGCGTCCGTCCGTTCACCCGCTGCGCGCTATGCAACGGCGGCTTGCGGCCGCTCGCCCGGCGCAGCGTAGCGGCGCTGATCCCGGCGCGCGTCCGCGAGCGGCACGACAAATTCGCGCGCTGCACGCGATGCGGCCATATCTACTGGCCGGGGACGCACACGGTGCGTCTGCGCAAGGCGCTGCAGGATGCCGCGATCGACTTGTTGCCGTGGCCGGCTGCCGCCACGACCTAGCGGCGAGTCCCGCCGCCGCGACGCCGATCGCGGTGGCTTGCAAACGCGCGCTAGGCCGATCCCATCGCGCTGGCCGATCCCAGCATGTCGCGCGGATCGCGACCCGCGGCGCGCGCGGGCACCGGCTGCTCTTCGGCTTCGTCGATGCGCTTGACGTCGCCGGAAAGCTCTCCGCCCTCGGCGACGATCAGCTTGCCGTAGCGGATCTTGCCCGACACTCGGCCGGTGCCGTGAACGACCAGCCGGGTGCGCGCGGTCAGCTCGCCGGAAAAGTCGCCGTGGACCTCGGCCACGTCGATCAGGGCCGTGCCCTTCAACGTGCCCGGCTTGTCGATCTGCATCGCCTTGCTGTGCACGGTGGCCTCGACGTGACCCTCGATGACCAGCACGTCGCAATCGGAGATCTCGACGCCCTTGAGCTTGATGTTGACGCCGATGAAAAGCTTGCTTCCCGCGGTTTCGCCGCTCGAGCTTGCGGCGGCGCGCGCTGGCGCGGCAGCGGTCGCTTCGGTCGGCGCCGGCGCCGCCGCCGGGGGCAGCTCGCGCGTAGCCGCGGCGGCCTGCGCTTGCTGGCGCAGCGGGGCGCCGGCGGACGCGGCGCGGGCAGGCGCGATCGGCGGATCGTACAGCGCGGGCTTGAGCCCGGACTTTCCTGCGTCGGCGGGGGTGTCGCGGCGATTGAAATTAAGCATGAATTCTCCTTCCGAATCGGTGTTTCACTTTATGACATTGTCATTTTTTGACGATTATTCCCTTTTGCGCGCGCGAATGCAACCCGGATCGGGCCGCATTGGCTGCGAATGGCGCATCCGCCCTTAGCGCAACGGCTTGGTCGCGCGCAATGACGTTGAGCCGAATCATAAACCTCAAATCCGGAACGTGCTCCGCGTGCCCGACGAGCGGACGTCTAGCGCGCGGGCCGCTTGCGCCTGCGATAGCCGGCGTCGTTTCCCGTCCCACCACGCGCGCGCCCCTTCCGGCGACGATAACGGCTCATCAACGGCGGAATCGATACGCCGTGTACGACGATCGAGGTGACGACGGTGACCAGCGTCAGGCCGATGATCGTCGGCGCGACCCCATCGGGCAGACCGCGGTTCACCGCATACAGCAGATAGTAGATCGAGCCGATGCCGCGTATGCCGAACCACGCGATCAGAGGCAGCTGCGCGCGCGAAGACATTGCCGGCGTGCCGGCGATCAGGATGCTGATCGGCCGGATCACCAGAAGCAGCAGCGGCACGAACCACAGCGCGCTTGGCGGAATCGCCGCGTACGAGAACATCGCGCCGACGGCCAGCACCATCGCGATTTCGGCGAAGCGCTCCAGCTGCTCGTCGAAGCTCAGCACCGCCTGCGCCATGTGCGCGGGCGCTTTGACGGGGTGCGTCGCGTTCGCCGGCGCGGATGCCTCGCCGATTTCGATCTCGGCGCCGGCACCCGGTGTCATCGCGACCGGCAAGCGCCGCCGCGAATCGGTCTCCTGCATCGGTCTCATCCGCGGCAGTGCGAGGCCCGCGGCAAAGACGGCGAGGAATCCGGACGCGTGCGCCAGCAAGGCGATGCCATAGACCAGGGCGATCAAACCCAGCGCGAGAAATTCGTTCAGGCCGATCGCGTGTCCGTGCCGCGTGCGCAAATGCAGGATCAGCGTGCTGACCCACGCCCCGAGCAGCCAGCCGATTCCCAGCCCGCCGCCGACGCCCCACAATACGTCGAGCAGCAGCCATTGGCCGCCGACGGCCCCAAGCTCGTGCAGGCCCAGCAAGCCCATGCCCAGAAGAACCAGCGGCAGCGCGGCGCCGTCGTTCAGTCCCGCCTCGCCGCTCAAGCTGAAGCGCAGCAGATCGCGATCGCGCGGGTCATCGAGTTGCACGTCCGACGCGAGAACCGGGTCGGTCGGCGCCAGGATCGCACCCAGCAATATCGCCGCGCCCAGCGGCAGCGCCAGCCATGTCACGCCGACGGCGGCGACCAGCGCGATGGTCGCGACCATCGCCACCGTCGCAAGGCTGATCGGCAGTCGCCATCGCCTGTCCTTGAGGGGCACGCTGATGCGCAGCGCGGTGACGAAGATGGAAATCAGCACCGCGATTTCCGCCAGTCGTTCGAGCAGCGGAGAATAGGCCTTCGGATCGGGCAGCAGCATCCCGGCGCCGCTGGGCCCCAGCGCGAAGCCCGCGCCGAGGTAGAGCATTGCCGGGCTGAGCGGCATGCGCTCGACCCACGTGCCGATGAACGCCATCGCGATCAGCAGGACGCCGGCGACGAGCGCCCACAGCGCGAAGCCGGTCGTCATCAATAGCGCACGACAGCGCGAATCGACTCGCCGGCGTGCATGAGGTCGAATCCCTCGTTGATCCGCTCGAGCGGCAGAACGTGCGTGATCAGATCGTCGATATTCACCCGGCCGTCCATGTACCAGTCGACGATCCTCGGCAGGTCGGTGCGGCCGCGCGCGCCGCCGAACGCCGTGCCCTTCCACGTCCTCCCGGTAATCAACTGGAACGGACGCGTCCGGATTTCCTGGCCGGCGCCGGCGACGCCGATGACGACCGCCACACCCCAGCCGCGATGGCAGCACTCGAGCGCCTGGCGCATGACATCGACATTGCCGATGCATTCGAACGTGTAATCGGCGCCCCCGCCCGTCAACTCGACCAGGTGCGGGACCAGATCGCCGCCCGCCGCGCGCGGATCGACAAAATGCGTGAGTCCGAGCTTGCGCGCAAGCGTCTCCCGTGCCGGATTGAGGTCGACGCCGACGATCATGTTGGCGCCAGCGATGCGCGCCCCTTGAACGACATTGAGCCCGATGCCACCCAGGCCGAACACGACGACGTTCGCTCCGGGCTCGACCCTGGCGGTGTTGATGACGGCGCCGATGCCGGTGGTTACGCCGCAGCCGATATAGCAGACCTTCTCGAATGGTGCGTCCTCACGGATCTTGGCCACCGCGATCTCGGGCAGGACGGTGAAGTTGGCAAAGGTCGAGCACCCCATGTAGTGGTGCAGCGGCTGGCCGCCGAGCGAGAATCGGCTGCTGCCGTCGGGCATCACGCCCTTGCCCTGCGTCGCGCGTATGGCGGTGCAAAGATTGGTCTTGCGCGAGAGGCAAGCCTTGCACTGGCGGCACTCGGGAATATAGAGCGGGATCACGTGATCGCCGCGGCGGACGCTGGTGACGCCGGCGCCGAGATCGACGACGACGCCGGCGCCCTCATGCCCGAGGATCGCGGGAAACAAGCCCTCGGGATCGGCGCCGGACCGCGTGAACTCGTCGGTATGGCAGATGCCGGTGGCCTTGAGCTCGATCAGCACCTCGCCCGGCCGCGGCCCGTCGAGGCGAACCGTCTCGATCGACAGCGGTGCGCCGGCGCGATGCGCGACTGCGGCACGAACGTCCACGTCTTCCTCCGACTATTGTAATTGTTGCCAATGCGCGGGCGCGTGTAAACAGCCGCGGGGCGGCGAGTATTCCAGACGCAGCGCCGCCGGTCGCATCGGATCCATGCACCGGATTATCGCGCGCGGAGCGTGACTTCCGATGCCCCGCAATGCGGTATATTGCACACACGCCCCCGCAGCATGCCTGCTTCGGCAGGGGCCCGACGATCCCTTTTTGACGGAGGAATGCAATGAGTGTGAATCTGGGCAAACGTAGATTGATCACCGCAATGGCGGTGGTGGCGGTCACGACGGTATTCGGGGCCTGCACGTCGATGGGTCCGATGGGCGGAATGTCGAACACGCAAACCCTGACACTGTCGGGCGCCAACGAAGTCCCGCCGGTAGCGACGTCGGCGACGGGGACTGCCACGGTTACGATCAATCCTGATCGCACCGTGATCGTCAAGGTTTCGGTGAGCGGCATGAACGCAACGGCCTCGCATATTCACGAGGGCGCACCCGGAACGAATGGCCCGGTGATCGTGCCCTTCACCAAGACCGGCGACAATACATT
>DATNAR010000418.1:0-4193 GCA_035607385.1 Casimicrobiaceae bacterium | reverse complement strand
TTCTGCTGCTTCAACAAATCGGCCAAGATACTGCCGGCGGTGTTCGCGATCTGGATGCGCTTGTTGCACGCGGTGCCAGCAAGCGTGTTGTGGCTGCTCGCGAGCGAGGTCGAAGCGACCGCCAACTTGCGCCGGGAAGCGGCGGGGGCCGGCGTCGACCCGTCGCGGCTGATCTTCGCGCCCAAAGTGCCGCAGCAGCAGCATCTGGCGCGGCACGCGGCGGCCGATCTTTTCGTCGACACGTTTCCATACGGCGCGCATACGACGACCAACGATGCGCTGCTGGCGGGGCTTCCTCTTCTTACCTGTGCGGGCGAAACGCTGGTGACGCGGCTCGCCGGCAGCCAGCTCCATGCGATCGGCCTGCCGGAGCTCGTGACCGGCGACTTCGCCGCCTATGAAGAGCTCGCGCTCCAGCTGGCCCGCGAGCCGCGCGTGCTGTCCGGATTTCGCGCGCGACTGGCGGCCAACCGCGCCACGCACCCGTTGTTCGATATGGCGCGTTATACGCGCGACTTCGAAGACGGCCTGCAGACGATCTGGGACGACTTTCTCGCTCAGCAGTCTCGAATGTCGTCGGCCTGAAGCAGTTGCTGCAGCCGATCGATCGCGTCGGACACGTCGAACAGACGCGATTGCGCCGCGCCGATTCGCCCCGCCAGCTCCCGGCGCCAGCCCTCGTCGCCGGCAAGGCGCGCGGCGATCGACAGATAACCGGCGTGGTCGGCGGCGATCAGCTCCGGCACACCGAGCAAGGACAGCATGCCGGCGCTCTGGCGCCCGCGCATGAACGCGCCGGGCAGCGTGACGACCGGAAGGCTGCACGCCAGCGCATCGAGACTGCTGTTGCCCCCCGACCAGTGCAGCGTATCGATCATCGCGTCGCACAGCATGTTGATGCGCAGATAATCGTCATGTCCGACCTGCGGCAAGACCCGCGTTCGCTCGCGGATCGGGATGCCGGACGCGTCGAGCGTAACTTTCAGCCGCTGCATGAAGCGATCGATCGGCGCCGGATGCCAGCCCCCGAAAAAGACCAGCATCGCGCGCGGATTCGCGGCCAGTATCTGTCCGAACAAGCGGTCGTTGTCCGGGTGGATCTTCCACAAGGATTGCGGGCATAGCAGCAGCGTGCGATCGGCGGGCAGCGAGAATTGCTCACGGCTGCCCGGCGCCGGCAGGCTCGGCCGCTCGTAGCGCGTGCCGATGCCCGGCAGCAAAACGAGCCGTTCGCTGTAGTGCTGCTGCGCGTCGCCGCGTTCCATCGCCGCGCAGCTGAAGAAGGCGTCGATCGTCTGGTGTCCGGTCGTGACCGGATGGCCCCAGGCGGCGTATTGGCGCGGCGCGAGTCGCAACGCCGCCAGCCCGAAGGTCGTGACGTCCATCCCGAGCTCGGTATAGACCAGTACGTCCAGATCGTCGGCGCGTATCACCGGCGCAACCGTCGAGGGTCGCGAGCGGCTGGCGGCAAACGTGCGAAAGTGATCGGCCCGCGCCGCGATCGCCTGCGCGATATCGTCGATGCCCGGCCACAGGTGATAGACGAAAACCTCGAAGCGCTCGCGAGGGAGGTCGGTGATCCAGCGCTTGAAATAGCGGCCGCAAGTCCCGGTGTGGAAAAACGCCGAAGCGAATCCGACGCGCACGCGTTTGTCCCGCAGCTTCCGCGCCGCGAGTGGAGCGCGCCACTGCGGCGCGACGGCGTCGACCGCCGCGGCGGCAAGCGCGGCATAACGCCGCTGCAGCTCGCGATCGTCGCGACCCTGATAGGCGAGGAAGAAATTGACCCAGCGCAAGCCGTCGAGAACCTGCGTCTCGGTAAGCCGGTCGGCGCGTATCGCCGGCACGAGCTCGCGCTCCAGACGCTCGAGTCCCGCCTCGAATCCGGCGCGCGCGGCGTCGACCTCTTTCCCGTCGGCGTAAACCATCGGCAAGGTCAGCTGCGCGCCAAAAAAGGCGCGGAGGTCGGTGGGGTCGAGCGCGCGTGCGCGGCCATAGGCATTGCGCGCGCCGGCGGGATCGTTGCGCTCGGCCAATACCAGGCCGAGATTGAACCATTCGCCGGCGCTTTCCGACGGCGCAGCGTTGATCGCCTGCACGTACAACTGCGCCGACTCGTCGAGTCTGCTCGTGAGCCGCAGCACGCCGGCCAGCAACACGACGAGCGGCCGGTAGGGATTCGGACCGGCGCGGGCCAGCGCCGCGCGCAGCGTCGCTTCGGCGCGGTCCATCGCGCCGAGATCGCGCTGAACGCCGCCCAGGTTCGCCGCGGCAAGCCAATAGTCGGGCTTCAGCGCCACGGCGCGCGCAAACGCGGCTTCCGCCTCGTCGAGCCGGTCCTGCGTGCGCAGCGTGTTGCCCAGATTGTTCCAGCCGCGCGCGTGCGCCGGGTCGAGCCGGACGGTCTGCTCGAACGCCGCGGCGGCGCCTTCGGTGTCCCCGCTCTCGCCCAGCAGAATCCCGAGATAGTGCTGCGCCTGGACGAACTTCGGATTGATTGCCAGCGCGCGCCGCACGCTCTCGAGCGCGCCCTGCTTGTCGCCGTCCTGCTCCTGCAGTTCGCCGTGGACGTAGTGCGCGACCGGGTCGTCGGGCGCACGTGCTACCGCCGCCCGCGCGTGCGCTGCCGCGCTCTTGATGTCGTGGGCGCGATCGAAGCAGGTCGCCAGCACCAGATGCGCGGCGACATGGTCGGCCGCCTCGCCCGCCCCCGCGAGGATCGCTTCGGCTTCGCGCCGCGCGCCCGTGAGGTCGCCGGCAGCGAGTCGCTGCCGGGCGCGCTCGACGCGCGTCGATCCGGCCGTGCCGGCGGCCATCAGCGCCGCCCCTCCAGCGCGGCCGGATAACGCCGCTCGAGCGCCATGATGTAAGCGTGTTCGAGGTTGCGGGTGTGCGCGTCCATGTCGGTCAAAGGAGATCGCGCAAGGCCGGCCCGGATCGCCGCCTTCACCTGCGCGTTGAAAACGCGATCGTCAGCGAGCCGTCCGGCGATCGCGACATAATCGTCTGGGTTGTGCGCAACCGTGTCGAGAACGCCGAGATTGGCGAGGATGCTGTATGAGCTGCGCTCGCCGTGCCGCCGCCCGCACAAGGTCACGACGGGGACGCCCATGTCCAGCGCTTCCAGCGTCCCGTTGACCCCGCCGTAGGGCATAGGGTCGAGCACCAGGTCGACGACGGCATAGCGTGCCTGGTTCTCAGCGTCGTCGCGTCCGACCGGCAGGACGATCGTCCGTTCCCTCGCGATCCCGGCGGCGGCAAACAGTCGCTGCTG
This sequence comes from Casimicrobiaceae bacterium, assembly GCA_035607385.1. Lineage (GTDB taxonomy): Bacteria > Pseudomonadota > Gammaproteobacteria > Burkholderiales > Casimicrobiaceae > PALSA-1003. The sequence goes on along the minus strand of DATNAR010000418.1, from coordinate 919 downwards.
CGCCTCACCCGCGCCGGACGACAGCGGCGATATCGCGAGCAGGGCGCGCGGAATCCGGTCGAGCACGGCACGCCACAGCAACAGGCAGCGCCGCGACAATTTCATCGGATTGACGAAGGCGGCGATGACGATCGCGTCGGCGTCGATGCCCAGCCGATCGCGGCGGTACGGATGCACGGCAGCCGGGACGATGTGACGGTACGGATATACGCAGCCTTCGATCGGCAGCAAGGTCTCGAGTTGTCCGGCCTGGTTCTCCGGCAAATCGGCGAAGGCATCGGTGAGCTTGAAGTCGACCGCGCGCAGACCGACGACGCCGGCGCTGGCGACATGCGTGATCTGCACCGGCGCGGGCCGCAAGGCCAGGATGCCGGGCTTGGCGCCGCGGGTGTTGGTCGAGAGGTCGACCAGCAGATCGATCTCGTCGGCAGCGATGCGCTCGGCTGCTTCGCGCTCGGTCGCATCGGCGAGAGTGATGAAATGATCGCTTAAGGCCCGGTAGCGGGCGGTCCACGCGTCGCTGACGTCGGACACCGAATAGAAGTACAGCTCGAAACGGCTGCGATCGTGCCGGCGTACCTCCTCCCAGATCATCTTGCCCATCACGTGATCCCGCAGGTCCCCCGACAGGTAGCCGATGCGTATCCTGCCGGAGCCGCGGCGAGGAGGCAGCGCGACCGGTGCGCCGTAGACTCGCGGCGCGGCCGCCGAGTAGCTGCGGTAAAAGTCGAGCAGGTCGGCCGCGTCGATGTCGAAATAGAGGACCAGGAACAGCAGCGTCTCGAGGCAGTCGACGAGCTCGGTGTCGCTCGATGGCGTGAATTCACCGCGACGCAGCCGATCGAGATAGCGGTCCAGCGCGGCGAAGTCCGCCTGGTACTGGCAAGCCTCCAGCGCCTGCACCGCCAGCGGCAGCGCA
>DATNAR010000397.1:0-8576 GCA_035607385.1 Casimicrobiaceae bacterium | reverse complement strand
CGAAGGATCACGTGCTGCCGGGTCGCGAGCCTGGCATCGTCACGCGCAAGCTCAACGACGGGCGCGAATTCAGGATCGTCAAGGTGTTCTACGAGCCGGCGGCGCTGGCCGCGAAGCTCGACGCGCTAGGCTGGAAAGCCGATCTTGCGCAGACGCCGCACTACTTCATCTACGGCGAGGCAAGGCTGGCGGAGGTTTGAATCCGCGCCGCAACGGCGCGAACCGGCCTTCAGGAGTCCGCGTCGTAGACGTACGGAGACTGCGCGACGCGGCTGTTGTCCATGACCCGCTCTTCGGCCAATTCCTTCGGACGCTTGTCCCACCAGATCGCGCGGCCTTCGCGTTGCTTGTCGATCAGATCGGGCCGTTTCTGCAGCAGCTCGCGCATGAACTTGGTGTGTTCCGATTCGTAATGGCGGCTGGGCAGCATCATGATGGACTTCCGGCGGACGATTGGACAGCAGGAAGCATTCTATCATTCGGGACGTCCGCCGGCGGGCGTTCGCATCGATCCGGCGATCATCCGATACTCGTAGAGCCTGCATTCCAGCGCGCCGTTGAACAGCGGCGTGCGGCGGCTCGCTTTCAGGCCGATCAGTTTCGGCAGCCGCGTGTCGCCGCTCAATAGATACGCAGTCCAGCCGGCGTATCGTCGCTTCAGAGCGTCGCCGAGCTGCGGGTAGAACGCCGCCAGCGCGCCCGAGTCGGCGAGCCGCACGCCATACGGCGGGTTGCTGACGATGACGCCCACGGGCGCGGGAGCGGTGCGCGTCAGGGCGTCGGCCCGCTCGACGACGATCGTGCCCTCGATACCGGCAGCGGCGATGTTCTCGCTGCATTGGTAGATCGCCGTCGTGTCGTCGTCGCTGGCCCAGATCGACAACGGCGTCAGCGGCTTCGCGCGGCGCTGTGCCGCCTGCTTGATGCGCTGCCACGCCGGGCCGTCATACCAGGCGAGCTTCTGGAACCCGAACGTGCGCTTGAGTCCCGGGGCCAGTTCCAGCGCGATCATCGCCGCTTCGATGGCGATGGTGCCGCTGCCGCACATTAGATCGAGCAACGGTGTTCCCGGCTGCCACCCCGCCAGGCGCAGCAGCCCGGCGGCGAGATTCTCCCGCAAGGGTGCGTCGGCGGTCTCGCGTCGGTAGCCGCGCTTGAACAGCGGCTCGCCGGAGGTGTCGAGGTAGAAGCTGGCTTCGCTCGCCGTCAGATAGGCGTGCACGCGCACGTCGGGGCGGTCCTTGCTGATGCTGGGGCGAATGCCGCCCGCGGCGCGGTGGCGGTCACACACGGCGTCCTTGATGCGCAGCGTCGCGAACTCGAGACTGGTCAGCGGCGAGCGCGACGCGGCGACGTCGACGCGAAGCGTGCGTTCGACGCGAAACCAGCGCGGCCAGTCGAGCGCCTTGGCGAGGTCGTAGACGTCTTGTTCGTCGCGATAGGCGCCGTGCCCGACGCGCCACAGAATGCGGCTGGCGAGGCGGCTCTCGAGATTCGCACGGTAGGCGAGCTGGATCGGTCCGTCGAACGCGGCGCCGCCGTCGGTGGTCGTGACTCCCGACGCGCCCAGCGCGTCCAGCTCGGCCGCGAGCGGAGCCTCCAGCCCGCGCGGGCACGGCGCGAAAAAATGCTCGCTCACCGATGCGGCGGGGCAAAGATCAAAACGGTTTCAGCACGACCAGCAGCACGACGCCGATCAGCACCGGCAGCGCGGGAATTTCGTTGATCCAGCGATAGAAAACATCGCCGTGGCGGTTGCGGTCGCGCCGGAAGTCGATCATCAGCTTGCCGAGCCACGCGTGATGCGCGATCAATATCAGCACCAGCACGAGTTTGGCGTAGAGCCACCCGCCGGAGATGCCGTAGCCCAGCCACAGCCACAGCCCCGAGGCGATCGTCAGCACCGCGCCCGGCGTCATGATGCCGACGTAGAGCTTGCGCTCCATGACCTTGAAGCGCTCGCTGCCGATCGGATCTCGCGTCAGCGCGTGGTAGACGAACAGCCGCGGCAGGTAGAAAAGGCCCGCGAACCAGGTGACCATCGCGATGATGTGCAGCGACTTGACCCAGAGCATGGCTATTTCAGCAGGCGGCGCCGGGTCAGCACCAGCGCGACGTAGTAGGCGGCGAACGCGTAGGCGAGCAGCACGGCGATATGCAGCGGAATGTTGTCCGGAATGCGGCCCGACAGCAGCGGGCGCGCGATGTCGATCGCGTGCGACAGCGGCAGCATCCTGGCCACGCCTTGCAGCGCTGCGGGCATCTGGTCGACCGGAAAGAAAACGCCCGACAGCAGCAGCATCGGCGTCAGCACCAGCGTGAAGAAGTAGGTGAAGAAGTCGTACCCGGGCGCCAGCGAGTTCATCACCAGCCCGAAAGCACCGAACGTCAATCCGACGATGAAGCCGAGCGGCAACACCCAGAAGGCGAGCCACGAATGGCCGAATCCCAGCACCAGCACGACCGCCAGGATCGCCATGACCGACATCACGCTCTTGGTCGCGGCCCAGATCCATTCCGCAAGCACGACGTCGTCGAGCGAAAGCGGCGCGTTGATGATCGCTTCCCACGTCCGCTGCACGTGCATGCGCGAAAACGCCGAATACATCGCCTCGAACGACGAGGTGAACATCGCGCTCTGGCAGACCATCCCGGTCCCGATGAAGGCGATGTATTTCATGCCGCCCACTTCGGGCACGAAGCTGCCGATGCCGTAACCGAGCGCCAGCATGTACAGCAGTGGATCGGCGATGTTGCCCAGCACCGAGGCGATCGCGAGCTTGCGCCAGACCAGGAGGTTGCGGCGCCAGACGGGTATCCAGCGCAGCGACAGCTCGGGCGCGCGGATCAGCGAAGCGGAGATCATCGAATCTTCGGCGGGTTGGGCGGCGTCGAGTATAACGCGGGCAGTCGCGCCACGCGGCGGCGCGGCGCGCGAATCGCGGGTCGAGCGCAACCGCTCAGTCGCGCAGCTCGCGTCCGGTGAGCTTGATGAAAAGATCCTCCAGGTTGGCCGGCCGATGCAGGTAGCGCACGCCGTTCTGTCCGCCGAGGTCGGCGAGCAGCGCAGCGGCATCCTTCGCGTAGCAGAACGCCGTCTCGCCGGCGATTTCGATGCGGTCCGCCAGGGCGCGCCCGCGCGCGTCCGCCCAGCGGCGAGCTTCATCGCCATAGACCTCGACCACTTCCGGCTCGACGTGCGCGCGGATCAGCGCACGGGGCGTGTCGCTGGCGATCATCCGGCCGTGATCGATCACCGCCAGGCGCGAGCACAAGCGCTCGGCCTCGTCCATGAAGTGCGTCGTCAGCAGGATCGTCTTGCCCTGCGACAGCAGCTGGCGCAAGCCGTCCCAGATCAGGTGCCGCGCCTGCGGGTCGAGCCCGGTGGTCGGCTCGTCGAGTATCAGGAGCTCGGGATCGTTCACCAGCGCGCGGGCCAGCGTCAGCCGCCGCTTCATGCCGCCGGAAAGCGTGCGGATGCTCACCGCACCCTTGCTCGCCAGTCCTGCGAAATCGAGCAGCCGCGGCAGGCGCTCGGACAAGGTTGCCGAGGAGATGCCGAAATAACGGCCGTAGATGCGCAGATTCTCGGTCACGGTGAAGTCGGGATCGAGGTTGTCCATCTGCGGCACGACACCGACGCGGATGCGCGCTTCGCGCGCGGCCTTGGGCACCGGCTCGCCGACCAGCGTGATCGTGCCGGCGTTGGGATCGGTGAGCCCCAGGCAGCAGCGCAAGGTCGTCGTCTTGCCGGCGCCGTTGGGACCGAGCAGGCCGAAGCATTCGCCGCGGCGGATCGCGAAATCGAGACCGCGCACGACTTCGTTGTCACCGTACGACTTGCGCAGGCCGGCGACGGCGAGCACGACGTCGTCGCGGCTCGGCCGCGGCACGCCGGGGCCTTCCTGCCCGGTGCCCGCAGTCACCGCCACATGCCGGCGATGACCCGCGTCAGCTGCGGCAGCCGGCCGTGGAAGAAATGGCCGCAGCCGGGAAAGACGACGATGGGCAGCTGCTGCGGGCGCGCCCAGGCGAACACATCGGCGAGCGCGACCACGTCGTCCTCTTCGCCATGGATGACGATCGTATCGGCAGGCACCGGGCTGGTGGCGAATCGCGCGACCGCCGGAGCGATCAGGACCATCCGCTCCGCCGTCAGTTGCTGCGCGACGCGCGTCTGCACGAACGTCCCGAACGAAAATCCGGCGAGCACGACCGGGAGATCGCCATGCGCGGAGCGGGCGTGCGCCAGCGCTGCCAGTGCGTCGTCGGTCTCGCCGGCGCCGTCGTCGAAGACGCCGGCGCTCCCCGCGACGCCGCGAAAATTGAAGCGCACGCTGACATAACCCAACCCCGCGAACGTCTTGGCGAGCGTCTGCACGACCTTGTTGTCCATCGTGCCGCCCTGCAGCGGGTGCGGATGCGCGACCAGCGCAATGCCGCGAGGCGCCTGCTCGGGCAGATTGAGCGCGAGCTCGAGGGCGCCGGAAGGACCGGTGATCGACAGCCGCTGTTCGCCGCGCGTCATGTCATATTTTCCGGTCGGCTGGTGAGCGCGGCATTATACGCGGCGTGCCGCTAGTCGATCGCGTCGGCGTGGGCGCGGCGCGCGGCGACCGAAAGCACGTAGATGCTTGCCAGGATCGGCCACGCGACGAGCACCGCGTGGGTCAGTCCGTTGAAATTGGCCAGCTGTCCATAGGGCCAATCGAAAAGCGCGAGCGGCGCGCGCGCGCGCCACATGTCGGGCGCCAGCAGCGGCGCGACCAGCGACGCCAGCAGCGAGATCGCGCACAGCGTCGTGCGGACCGGGCGCGGCAGCCATACGGCGAGCAGCAGCACCAGCGCCCCGACCGCGACGCCGAGCGAGACGCCGGGCTTGATCCATGTCTCCAGCACCGATTGCCTGATCAGCACGCTGGCCGCCGCTCCTTTGAGTATCAGCGCCACCCCGATCAGCATCAGCACCGCGCCCCCGACGAAGCGGCGCTGGCGCAGCAGCAGCGCGAGGAAGAGGCCGACGCCGATCACATTGAAAGCGCTCTCCGCCGCCTGCAGCAGCGTGCCGGCCAGGTCGCGCGTCAACTCGAGCGACGGATCGAAGGTCGCGGCGAACAGCGGGATGCCGGGGTTCAATTGCGCCAGCAACCAGATCGCCAGCAGGGCGAGTCCCAGATCGGCGCCGCGCCCCTCGACGAATACGCGCCGGCGCCAGGCCGAGACGCTCGCGCGCAGCCCGGCGCGGTCGAAGGCGAGCGCCGCCAGGCCGCCGATGCCCGCGCCGGCGCTGTTGCAGACGAGATCCATCGCGCTGGCGTCGCGAGTCGGGATGAACATCTGCACGGTTTCCATCGCGAACGAGAGCAGCAGACCTGTCGCGGTCGCGGCCGTCAGGCGAACCGGCGTCGCGCGGCGGCCCGCCAACGCGACAAAAAAGCCGAGCGGCGCGTACGCGAGCAGATTGATCGCGACGTCGGACCGGGTGAAGCGCGGCGGCCAGGGCGCGAACAGGAAGAAGGGCGTGCCCGGCAGCGGCGTCATCCAGGCGGAGAATGATTCGAGACTCGCGTAGACGATCAGCAGCGCGTACAAGCCGGCGAGGTACTCGGGCAGCCGGGACGGGCGCGACATCGAGCTCACGAAGAGTGTCAGCGCAGCAACTTGCGCACGACGGTGACCGAGTCGGTTTCGGCCAGCGGCGCGAATCCGGCGGCGAGGAACGTCGACAATGCGCCGTGGTAGTGGTCGGCGGCACGCTCGCTGTCGCCCGACTTGAATGGAAATGCGTCGACCAGTCTGAAACCGCGATCGGCCAGCGAGGACAGGCACGAAGCGAGCAGCGCCCGCGACACGCCGCGCCGCCGCCACGCCGGCGCGATGATGAAGCACACGATGACGGCAGCCTCGTACGCCGCGCACGGCAACGGCGTCGGGGGGACGCGCATGCGGTCGAAGCAATGCGGCAACTTGTGGCGCGGCTGGGCGTTCAGCCATCCGACCGGCTCGCTGCCGGCGAAGGCCAGGAAGCCTTCCATTTCGCCGATCTCGATCCGCGCCTGCATCGCGATCCGGTTCTGCGCCGCGGACAGCGACGGCCATTCGATCGCGACCGGCACCTCATAGAAGTGGCAATAACATTTGGCCCACTCGGGGTTGTCGGCGAACGCGCTTCCGCGCTCGTGGTCGAAAAAATTCAGGAAGTCGCCGGCGAGTGCGGGCGTCAACGCCTTGACGACGAGATCGCTCACGCGCGCGGCGTCCGCGACAACGGCTTCTCCAGCACCGCGACCGGAAACCCGCCCGGATCGGCCGTCTTCACTTCACCGGTTTCAGCGTAGCCCAGCCGCTGCCAGAAGCGGAGCGCCCGCGCGTTGGCCAGTGCGACACCGATGCGAAGACAGCTGATCGCCTCCCAATCCGCAATCGCCTGCTCGACCAGCGTCGCGAACGCGCGGCCCAGCCCGTGCCGCTGCCAGGGCTCGGCGAGCAGCAGCAAGCCGATCACCGCTTTGTCCGGGCTCGGGTAAGCGCGGATGACATCGGCGCAGCCGATCATCGCCGGACCGGAATAAAGACCCCAGACGAATTTGTCGTCGTAGCCCTTGCCCGGCGGCAGCGCGGTAAAAAGGCTTTGCGCCTCGGCCGGACCGGGCGGCGCTCCGCCCACGATCCGGAAATAGGCCGGGGCCGCTTCCAATACGCTCTGCAACGCGGCCATTTCCGCGGCGCGTCCCGTTAGCGGCCGCAGCGTGAGCGCATCGCTGCCCGGACCGGTCAGCGTCCCGCCTTGATCTCGGTCCACAGCCGGTTGCGCAGGCGCCGCTGTGCCGGAGTCAGCTCTTTGAGCTGCTCGAGCTTGGCCTCGACGGCCTTGTCGGGAAAGATCGCCGGGTTCTTCAGGATTTCCGGCTTGATGTATTTGACCGCATCGAGGTTCGGATTGCCGGAGCCGATCAGGTTGGTGAGCTCGGAGGAGTTCTTGCCTTCGAGCATGAAGTTCATGAATTTGAGCGCCAGGTCGGGCCGCGGCGCGTCCTTGTGAATGACCATATTGTCGACGGCGAGCACGGCGCCTTCCTTCGGCATGCCTTGCAGGATATGAAACGGCCGCTTCGCGGCCTGCGCGTCCAGATTCGCCTGGAAAATGTCGTTCGAGTAGCCGTGCACCAGCCAGATGTTGCCGACGGTGAGCTCCTTGATGTACGACGAGGCGTTGAACGCGGCCCAGTACGGCTTTGCCTTCTTGATCAGCGCCGCCGCCTCGTCCCAATGCTTCGGATCGACGTCGTTGGCCGAGTAACCCAGATACTTGAACGCGGCGGCGAAGAGCTCGCTGGAGCTGTCGAGCACGGTGATGCGGCCTTTGACCTTCTGCAGCAGCTTCGGATCGAAGATGACGGCCCAGGTGTCGGTCGGCAGGCCCAGCTCCTTCATCTTGACGTCGTTGTAGCCGATGATCGTCGTCGACATCGCGTACGGCACCGAGTACCGGTTGCCGGGATCGAACGGCGTGTTCAGGTAGATCGGATTGATGTTCTTCAGGTTCGGCAGCTGCGACTTGTCGAGCGGCTTCAACTGGCCGCCCTTGATCAGCGCCTCGACGGCGTTGCTGGTGGGCACCAGCATGTCGTAGCCTTTGGCGCCGGCGGCAAGCTTGGCCAGCAGCTCCTCGTTGTCCGAGTAATAGGTCTGAACGACCTCGCATTTGCATGAATCCTCGAAACGCTTGATCGTTTCGGGGGCGATATAGTTGTTCCAGTTGTACAGGTGGAACTGGTCCGCCGCGACGGCGGGCAGCGCGATCATCGCGGCGGCAAGCATCGGTATGAGCTTTTTCATGCGTTCTCCTCGTCCGTGCCGAGCAGGCTCGGCGACAGTTTCGACGCGACTATGATGAGGGCCAGCGTCAGCAGCATCAACAGCGTTGAAATGGCATTGACCTCGGGCGTGACGGCGATCTTGATCATCGAGTAGATCTGCAGCGGCAGCGTCACCGTTCCCGCGCCGGCGGTAAAGAACGTGATGACGAAATCGTCGATCGACAGCGTGAACGCCATCAGCGCGCCGGCGATCACGCCTGGCATGATAAGCGGCAGCGTGACATAGCGAAAGGCATTCAGCGGCGATGCGCCGCAGTCGCGCGCGGCTTCGGTCAGGCTCTCGTCCATTCCGGCCAGGCGCGAGCGTACGACGATGGCGACGAAGCCGATGCAGAAGGCGATGTGGGCGAGCGCCACCGAGACCAGCCCCAGCGTGAGGTTGAGCAGCACGAAAAAGATCAGCAGCGATACGCCCATCAGGATCTCGGGGATCGCGATCGGCGCGAGCACGAGGATCGATAGCAGGCGGTTGCGGTAGCGGTACATCGCAAGGCCCGCCATCGTTCCCAGGACCGTCGACACGGCGCTCGCCGTCAATCCGATCAGCAGCGAATTGCCGGCGGCGAGCAGCATGTCCTGGTTGTGGAACAGCTTGTCGTACCAGCCGAACGTGAAGCCCACCCACTCGGCGTTCAGGCGCGAATCGTTGAACGAGTAGACGACGACGATCAGCAGCGGCACATAGAGGAAGGCGTA
>DATNAR010000395.1:0-11659 GCA_035607385.1 Casimicrobiaceae bacterium | reverse complement strand
AAAGGCCGAAGCGGCAAAGGCCGAAGCGGCAAAGGCCGAAGCAGCAAAGCTAGACGCCGCGAAGGCCGAAGCTGCGGAGGCTGCCGCAAGAGTAGAAGCGGCGCGTCGGGCAATAGGACGACAGCTCGACGAGGAGGCGGCTCGGCGTGACGCCGCATCGCGACTGTCTCCGTCATCGAGCGGCGTTCGCCGCTACAGGCTCTTCGGGCGCACCGACCCCAACGCGGAGCTCATCCTGTACGCGGAAGCCTGGGCCCGCAAGATCCAGCTGAACATGACGTTCGACATGGTCCGCGAGGCGGCGAAGCAGCGCCACGCCGATCCGCTGGTGACGGTGGCCATTCGTAGCGACGGCTCGGTGGAGTCGGTGACCTTCGTCCAATCCAGCGGCGTGCCGGCCATCGACGACGCCATACGACGCATCGTGTACAGCCAGACGCCGTATCAGGTCTTCCCGCCGAGCCTCGCCAGCGAGTTCGACGTGATCGAAATCCGCCGCACCTGGTACTTCGATGTGGCGATCCGGCTGTACTGAGCAGAGACAAAGTAGTGTGTTCGGGCAACCACGCTCGCCTTGACACGCTTATGGCGACAGGTATCGTGTTCAAAAACGGGTCGTCATGCCCAGCAAGGAGTTGGTGGCGCGCACGCTTGAACCCTCGAGGTGCTCTTGATCGCTCCGAAGGTTTGTCGGTGACCTTCCTCGCCGACCGATTGGACGCCCATGCCGAAGTTTGCCGCCAATCTATCGATGCTCTATCCGGAGCTCGAATTTCTCGATCGTTTTGCAGCCGCGGCGCGTGACGGCTTCAACGCGGTCGAATTTCTGTTTCCGTATGCATTCGAACCCCGCGAAATCGCCGCTCGTCTCCGGGACAACGGCCTCCAACAGGTACTGTTCAATGCGCCGCCCGGCGATTGGGATGCGGGGGAGAGGGGACTTGCGTGCCTGCCGAAGCGCGGACAAGAGTTCCGCGCGGGTATCAGCAAGGCGCTCGACTATGCCGAGATACTGCACTGCCCGCGCGTGCATGTGATGGCTGGGATTGTCCCGGCAGGCACCGCGCGCGAGACGCTATACCCTGTCTATATCGAACAACTGCGATGGGCGGCCGTTGAGGCCGCCAGGCGGGGCATCGACGTGTTGATCGAACCTATTAACACACGCGACATCCCGGGTTTTTTTCTGAATCGCCAGGACCAGGCGCACAAGGTTTTGGACGACGTCGGAATATCCAGCCTCAAGGTGCAGATGGATCTTTATCACTGCCAGATTGTCGAGGGCGATCTCGCGACGAAGCTGCGACGCTACGTGCCGACCGGCAATGTCGGCCATATCCAGATCGCGGGCGTGCCGGGGCGGCACGAGCCCGATGTCGGCGAGGTGAACTACCCCTATCTATTCGCCTTGCTCGACGAGCTTGCCTATGGCGGCTGGGTCGGCTGCGAGTACCGACCGCGCTACGGAGTGCAAGCTGGCGGCACTTCAGCCGGGCTGGCATGGCTCGCGCCCTATCTCTGACTCGCATTCATCGCATCGCGACGCGGTCCCGGCAACGCGGGGCAGAGCGCCAGCAGGCCAGCCGCGAGCACGACCCACCCCTCCGGCGCACCCATTGCCCAGAGCGTCGCGGCCGCCATTGCGCACCAGAGCACCGGCATGATCAACAGCAGCCACCGGATGCGCCCGCGCACTAGAGCGAGTACCGCGACGCTCGCGATCGCAGTCGGGTCCGCCGCCACGCCGAATATCTCGGCGGTCATCCACGGACGCCCGGTGAGCGCCGCCAATAGCGGATACCCGACGACCGCAACGGCAATAATCGATGTTGCGATCCAAGCGACGCCACCCGTTGCGGTCTGAAAGGCGAGCCGGTTGGCGAGAACGCCGACGACGACGAGGAGCAGCGCCTCGCATCCGAACGCGACCGCGAACCCTGTCGCTGCCCAGTTGATTTGAGCGTAGCGCTGGTAATGAAATGCCAGCGCGATCCAGAGCCAGCAAACGGCCAGCAGGCCGGCGATGATGCGTTCGCGGTGGCGGCGCTTCCCGATCAGCAATCCGAGGATCGCGAGGCCGATCGCGATGCCTGCGAGCTGCGCCGGCCATATCGCAACGTTGTAGAGCTCGATGAGCCGGTAGTAGGTCCGCGGCGAGAAAAGCAGAAAGCTCGTAAGCCTGTACGTCCACCATTCGGACATCAGGCCCGCTCCGTCGCCGCTACGATCCGCAGTCGGAGCGCGGCGTCGGGCATGCGGCCGTACGCCGCATTCATGTTCTCCCGCACGTGGGCCACGTTGCTCGTCGCCGGGATCGCGCAGGTGACGGCGGGATTCGAAACGATGAACTTCAGCACGATCTGCGCCCAGCTCGCGCAGTCGATGTCGGCCGCCCACGGCGGGAGCGGTTGCCGTGCCAGTGCGCGGAGCAGCGCGCCCTGCCGGAAGGGCCGGTTCACGATCACCGCGATGCCGCGATCGCGCGCGAGCGGCAAGATGCGCTCCTCGACTTCGCGATCCACCGGGTTGTAGGTGACCTGGACGAAATCGATCGACTGGCTCCGCATCAGCTGCTCGATATCGCGATGGCGGCGGCCTTCCGATGTCGTAATGCCGACGTAACGGACTTGTCCGGCGGCCTTCATCGCGAACAGGGTTGGCAAATGTTCCTGCCATGCGAGCAGATTGTGAACCTGCACGAGATCGAATCGGCGTACCTGCCATTTCTGGCGCGATCGCTCGATCTGCTCGCGTCCTCGTGCGCCCGACGAGGTCCAGACCTTGTCCGCGGAGAAGATGCGCTCCGTCAGCGCGGCCTTGTGCAATCCGTCGCCGATGACGTCCTGCGACGACGCATACATCGGCGACGAGTCGATCATGCGGCCGCCCGCCGCGACGAAATGTCGCATGACGTCCGTGCACGCGTCGCGCGCGACGGGATCGTCGCCGACGTTGAATGTGATCCAGCTGCCAAGACCGACGACCGGAAGCGCCTCGCCCGAGGACGGGATCGGCCGGGTCAGAACAGTCCGCGACTGCGCCAGTCCAGTCGCGGGCCGAAGCACGGCGCAAGCGCCCGCAGCAGCAAGCATGCGCAATGCGCGCCGCCGACTCGGCATCGCAGGCTTCTCGGCTCTCATCGCGTTGATCTTACTTCGACGCGCGTCAGTCGACGCTATCGGTGGCACGCAGCCGCTTGCACTGGGCATGCGCTGTCCACCGCTGCTGGCTGCATTGCAATTTCATGCAGCGGTACAGCGAAAACTGCGTTCGGGGACCGCAGACCTCGCGCGGGCTGGCCGGGGCGCGGGCGACCTGTTGCTGCGTCGCACGCTTCGGCGCCGGCGCAACGGCGGCGGGCGGCGGCGCGCTTGCCGGCGGTTCGGCGGTGGCGGCAGCGGCCGCCGCCGCTTGCGGCGCGCGGTCGGCGCCGGCGGGACGTGCAGGCGCGGCGGCGCCCGGGGGTGCATCCGCGGCGGCGGGTTCGGTCGGCAGCGGCTGTGCGACCTCGGCTTCCGGAATCGGGGTGCTGGACGGAAACGCGGGCGGGGTGGCGCTGGCTTCTGGCTCCGCGACAGGCGGCTCCGTCGGCGTCGGTTTCACACTCGCGACGTCCGCGGCGGTCGGCGACGGTGCCGGCGCCGCGGTGCCGACGGCGGACACGGCATCGCTGTCGCCGACCGCGATCCCCTGGCTGACGCCAAGAGCATCGAGCAGACGTCCCAGCTGTCCTTCCTGGCCAAATTCAAAAACGCCGATTACCAGCAGCGACAGCAGCACCAGGGTCGCGCCGGTCCATCGCGCAATGCGTCGGGGGGTACGCAGCTGGGGGGCGAAAGCCGCCTTCATCGGCGGAGCATCGACGCGCGCAAGACCGGACGTTGCCGGGCGGTCGGGATCCTGCACGACCGGCAGCACCTGCGTCGCGCGATCGGCCGCCTGCGGCACAGGTGCCGGCGACGATGGCAAGGCCTCGTTTGGTGCGGCCTCGTTCGCTACGACATCGTTCGGCACAACGTCGCTCGGCACAACGTCGCTCGGCATAACGTCGCTCGGCACGACGTCGCTTGGTGCAACGTCGCTTGGTGCAACGTCGCTTGGTGCAACGTCGCTTGGTGCAGCGTCGCTTGGTGCAGCGTCGCTTGGCGCAACGTCGCTCGGCACAACGTCGCCTGGTACCGGATCGCTCAACGCAGGGATGGCGGCTCTAGCCGCGAGCGCCGGGCCACTGGCGGCCGCGGGCGCCGTACCCAAGCGTGCGCGCATCTGCGCGACGCCTTGCGGGCGCTCGGCAGGATAGATCGACAGCGCATTGTCGAGGGCGTCGAGCAACGTTGCGCTGTAGTGCAGCTGCGGCCAGGTTCGGCGCAGGCGTTGTACGAGGTCCGCGAGCTTTTCCCGCCGCGGCGAGTCAGACGCGCCGAAGGTCGGGGGCGGCAATTGTCCGCTGATCCAGTAGCGCGCGACTCCGGCCAGTGCGTAGAGGTCGACCGAGGGGCGGAGCGGAAGGTCGGCCGATTCGACCATTTGCTCGATCGGCGCGAAGCCGGGTTCGACGCCGGTCATCAGCGCATCGATACGATCGCCGGCGATTGCCCGGGCGGCAGCTCCGGGCCCCAGCAGCAGCGGCCGGTTGTCGGCCAGCAGCAGGATATTCGACGGGGTCACCCTGCCGTGACCGTCCCCTGCCTGGTGGTACACCGCCAGCGCGCCCAGCAGCGCGTCGAGCAGCGCGCGAACCGCCTCTTCGTCCGGGGGTTCGTTCATGCCCTGGCGCACTTCCAGCAGGCGCCTGGCTGCGTAGCGCGGCATCGCGCGGTAGGCAGTTCCGTTGGCTTCCCATAGACGCGCGATGCGCAACAGCGAAGGGTGGTTGCACCGCGCCAGCGTGCGGCTTTCACCGATGAAGGCCTGCAGTCCCTTGGCGAAGGCATCGGCCTGCGTGGAGGCGCGCGGCGCGACCTGCCCGTCGTGGTTGCGCTGCGCAAGCCTCGCCGGCAAGTACTCCGCGATCGCCAGCGGAACCCCCCGAGCGCGGTCGCTGGCCGCGTAGACGATCGCGGTGCTGCCCTCGCCGATGATTTCCCCAAGCTCGAACGCTTCCAGCCAGGTCCCTGCAGGCAAAGCGCGGCGAACATCCGCGCTCGGGCTGTCTGGAAGTTCCTCGCTCAATGCAGCGGGTGTGGGCTCTGGCTTCATGCGGATCGGTCCGGTGCAAGACTTGGATTCAGGCCGGCCCAGCTTGGTTCGAGGCGGTGTCCGGCGGGTGGCTGACGGTCATCGCCACCCTGAAGTCCTGCTGGAGAGCTCGGGGTCTGCAGGATAACTACCGCATTGAGAGCGCCAACGCTTTGGACAGCGCGACGACCAGCGCGGTCTAGTGCTTCCAGAATTCGCGCGAGGCAATGCGAGCGCCCTCGGCCATTGCGGCCATCTTCGCCCATACGACGTCGGGATCGACCGCGGCCTGCCCCACCCAAGTGCCGAAGCCGCAGTCGCTTCCGGCGATGACATTTTCCCTGCCGACAAGGTTCGCGTAACGCCCGATGCGTTGCGCGACCAGCTCAGGATGCTCGATGAAGTTCGATTTCGATTCGATCACGCCGGGAATCAGCAACTTGCCGTCAGGCAGCTTGACCGTCTCGAACAGCTTCCATTCGTGGGCATGGCGGGGATTCGCAGCCTCGATGGCGATGGCGCTGGGCCGCGCACGGAAGGCGATATCGATGACATCGGCCAAGGGAACGTCGCAGTGATGCGGCCCTTCGTAATTGCCCCAGCACAGGTGCATGCGCAGCTGCTCGGGAGGGATATTGGCGACGGCATGGTCGAGGGCCTCGACGTGCAGCTGTGCCTTCTTGCGCCACTCCGCGAGACTCAAGTCGGCATGCTGAATGTGGCGTCCCATGCCGAGATCCGGGCAGTCGATCTGCAGGACGATGCCGGCGCCGGCAATCGTCTCGTACTCCTGGCGCATGGCTTCCGCGATCGCGAACAGGTACGCTTCCTCGCTGGGATAGTGCTCGTTGCGGAAGAACAGCGACACCACTCCGGGCGACGCCGCCGTCATGAAGGCTTCCTGCGCGTCCACATGGGCAAGCGCCGCCTTCAAATGGTCGACGTCCGCCTGCACCGCCTGCGGATTGCGCACACCGATCGCCGCGTTACACGCAGGCGTCTTGCGGCGTGAACGCCCCGGATCGCCGAACACGCGCCTGGCAAGATTCGGAAAGTCCGCCAGATCCTGATACACGAACGTGTTGCCGGCGCCGCCGAATCCGCTCAATCGATCCTTGATGTACGTTGCATAGCTCGGCTTGCTCATCTCGCCGTCGTTGATCACATCGATACCCGCTGCCGCCTGCTTGCCGACGACCTCGTCGACGGCGGCGGCCACTCGCTGCGTGAGCGCGGTGGCATCGACCGGCACGCCTTCCTCCTTGGCGTACATCATCCGGATCAGATCTTCGGGGCGCGGCAGACTGCCGGTGTGGGTCGTCAGAAACCTGTCGGTGCTGCGCTTCATGACGAATCCTTTACATGGGACGCCAACTACCTGCCGAGAAGCCGAGCTGTGGCGCGAAGGACGCTGCCCGGAGGCATCCGGTTTCGCAACAGCGAGCCTTCACAGTGGGCGGAAGAACCGGTCCGCTCTGGGAATGTAATAGTCGTCATAGTCGAGCGAGAGCACGATCGTCTTTGCGTTTCCGACGATCTCATCGCGCGGAATGAATCCGTAGTACCGGGAATCGGCGCTGTTGTCCCGATTGTCGCCGAGCACCAGATAATGATCTCGCGGGACCGTGACGGGGCCGAACGTACTGAAACGGCTCGCTCCGGCTGGCGCCAGCTCGATTCGGTGCGACATGTTGAGATAGGACTCGATCGCGAATGTCGCATCCGGCTCATATTCGATGCCGGAATAGCGGGCGGCGATGCCGTTGATCGTCAGGCGGTTGTCCCTCATCTGCACGGTGTCTCCCGGGAGGCCGATCACGCGCTTTACGAGCCGCGTAGCGGCTGCCCTTGAATCGAAGACGACGATGTCTCCGCGCATCGGATCCGCAAACCTGTGGAGCGAGATGTGAGTCAAGGGGATCTTCAAATCGTAGGCGAGCTTGTTGACGAGTATCCGGTCGCCTTCAACGATCGTCGGTTTCATCGAACCTGTCGGAACCACGTTCCAGTCGGCCAGGGCGCTGCGGAAAATCGCCATCAAGACGAGGAAGACGGCAAGACCTCTGTATTCACGCCAAACCTTGCGAAGACCATTCTTCATATTCCGGCATCCTTTCCCGCCTTTAGTGCGAGCTGACCACAAAGCAGCGAAACTAGCTGACGCAATATTAGGCGTCAATCCACTGGCGAGGTTCCGGCGCAGGCTCAAATCCGATGAAAATGACGCCCGCCGCCGCGGTCCGGGCGCCGACGCCGGAAATTTGCTATCGTCGTATTCGGCCGGCAAAACGGCCGGATCTGGAGGTAACCATGGAAACGGTTGCGGGTAGACCGAGCGGCGCGCCGACGATGCCGCGGCGTCCCAATGCGCTGGGCGTGCATTCTCTCAATGGTTTCGTGTTCACGGTTCCTGATCTGGCGCCCGCCGAGGCGTTTTATCGCTCATTCGGGCTCGACGCGCGGCGCGACGGCAACCGCCTCGACCTCTATACGCACGGGCATCCGCATCGCTGGGGCAGCGTTTACGAAAACGGCGGGCCGAAGCGACTCCAGTATGTGAGCTTTGCCGCCTACGCGGACGATTTCGACGCGCTGACGCAGCGCCTGCGCAGCGCCCGTGCCGCGGACCCGCATCCGCTCTCGGACGGGGAGGGCGTATGGACGCGCGATGCCGACGGCACTGCCATCCAGGTCGTCGTCGGGCCCAAGGTATCGCCCGCCGTCAAGACCGACGACGCGCGGGTGCCGCCGCCGCTGCCGGGCAAGGGCGCCGCGCCGGGACGCAGCGCGGCCGGGCCGGTGCGGCCGCGACGCCTGTCGCACGTGCTGCTGTTCGCGCAGGACGTGTCGCGCCAGGTGGCGTTCTACGAGCGCGTCCTCGGCCTGCGCCTGGCGGATCGCTCGGGCGAGATCATCGCGTTCATGCACGGCCCGCATGGCAGCGACCATCACATGATCGCCTTCGCGAAATCGGAAGGGCCCGGTCTGCATCATTCGAGCTGGGATGTCGGCCGCTTCGACGATGTAGGGCTCGGTGCCGAGCTGATGAAGGGGAAAGGATACGACCACGGGTGGGGCGTGGGCCGGCACGTGGTGGGTTCGAACTACTTTTATTACGTGCAGGATCCCTGGGGGAGCTGGGCCGAGTACTCGTACGACATCGACTTCATCCCGGCCGACGTCGACTGGGCGGCCGCAGATCATCCGCCGGAGGATTCGTTCTACGTCTGGGGGCCGAAAGTCCCCGACGACTTCGTTACCAATCGCGAGCAACGGCGAACCGCCTGACCCGGCGCGAGCACAAAGACACGCTGCAGGGCGGCACACGCACCGCCGCGGCGATGCCGACGGCAACGTCCATGGAGGAGGAAAGCTCGATGAACACCCGACATTGCTTGACCCGCTGGCTGGGCGCCGCCGTTTGCGCCTTCGTTTTCTTTGCGACCGGCGCGCACGCGCAGGGCACCCAGGCGCCGATCAGGATCGGCAGCACGCTCGCGCTGACCGGCCCGCTCGCCGCGACCGCTCTCGTCCACAAGGTCGTCGGCGAGATCTACGTCGAGCAGCTGAACAAGCGCGGCGGCCTGCTCGGCCGTCCCGTCGAGTGGATCGTCAAGGATGACCAGTCGAAGCCCGACCTTGCGCGGACACTCTACGAGCAGCTCCTCACCGTCGACAAGGTGGACCTGCTGATGGGTCCGTACGCAACGGGCGCGATCCTGTCGGCGATGAGCGTCGCGCAGCGCTACGACAAGATACTCATCCACCACACTTTCGGCATTCCCTCGCTCGCCAAGTACGACAAGCAGTTCCCCGCCTGGTCGCTCGGGCCCGATCCGGCGAACACGGTGCCGAATACCGTGTTCAGCGCGCTGGCCGCGTCGCCCAAGCCGCCGAAGACGATCGCCGTGGTCACGAGCAAGTTCCCATCGGTCCATTTCATGTCGCTCGGCGCCCGCGAGGTCGCGAAAAAGCGCGGGCTCAACGAGGTGCTGTTCCTCGAATGGGACTTCGGTAATCTCGACTATGGTCCGATTGCCGCGCGCGTCAAGGATGCTCATCCGGACTTTCTGTGGGTCGGCGCGCTTGGACTCGAGGGCAACCAGCTGCTCGAAGCGATGAACAAGATCGGCTATGCGCCCAATGAGCACTTCTACATGTACCCAGCCCCCGGGCCGATGTCGAAATCGCCGCTCGCGAACAACGCGCTGTCGATGACGATGTTCGAAGAGCACCCGCCGTTTACCAACGCGCCGGGTGCGGCCGAATTCATCGCTCTCTACCACGAGCGGGCGGCGAAGGCCGGCATCCCCGACACCAACGTCGAGGTGCAGGCCGCGGCGTCGTACACGGCGTGGCAGATACTCGAGGCCGCCGTTCGCGCGACCAACAGCGTGGACGACGCGAAGATGGCCGCGTGGCTCAAGGCCAACCGGGTCGACACGATCCAGGGCAAGCTGCGTTTCGACGGCCCGAGCAACTATGGCGACGACCTGATGCGCGTCAAGCAGGTGCAGAACGGGCGCTGGGTCACCGTCTATCCGAAGGAGTACGCCGCCCCCGGCGCGACGCTGCTCGTGCAATGACGTTCCCCAGCGGGACGCTGCTCGCGCAGTCGGCGCTCTCCGGCGTATTCATCGGCAGCATGTACGGGCTGCTGGGGATGGGTCTCGGCCTCGCGTGGGGGCTGCTGCACATCATCAACCTCGCGCACTTCGGGTTCGCGTTCCTGGCGGCGTACCTTTGCTATCAGCTGGCGAGCGTCGGCGGCGTCGATCCGCTGCTGACGCTCGCGCTGATCGTCCCGCTGTTCTTCGCGCTGGGTGTGGCCGTGCAGTGGCTGCTGTCACGCTTCGCGGTATCGCCGCTCAATTCGCTGCTGGCGACCTTCGGCTTGACGGCGATCATCGAGGCCGGTATCCAGCACTTCTGGACGGCCGATTTTCGCAAGCTCGAGTCCGTCTATTCCGGGCAGAAGCTGCGCCTGGGCGAGCTCTTCCTGCCAGTGCCGGAATTGCTGACGCTGGCGGTGGCGCTGCTGCTCGGCATCGGCATATGGGCGGCGATGCGCTACACGAACCTCGGACGCGCGCTGCGCGCGCTGGCTGAGGATGCGCCGATGGCGGCGGCCTTCGGCGTCAATCGGCGCGCGCACGCGCTGCTGCTGGCAGGCGTATGCGGTGCGCTCGCCGGCATCGCCGGCGTGTGCCTCGCGCTGTCGTTCACGCTGACGCCATCGCAGATCTACGCGTGGGTGGGCGTCGTGTTCGCCGCGGTGATGCTGGGCGGACTGGGCTCGCCGCTGGGACCGCTTGCCGCCGGCATGGTCGTCGGCGTCAGCGAGGCGGTGACGATGGCGTTCGCCTCGCCCTCGTGGGCGCCGATCGTCTCGTTCTCGCTGCTGATCGCGCTACTGCTGCTGCGACCGGGCCGCACCTGAAGCTCGATCGGACGCTCGTCGGGATCGCCACCGCGGGCCTGCTGCTCGCTATCGTGCCGTTTTTGCACCTGCCGGCGTTCTACGAGTCCTTCCTCTACATCGTGTTCCACTGGATCGTACTGGCCACGTCCTGGAACATCCTGAGCGGCTACTCCGGTTATTTCTCGTTCGGGCACGGTGCGTTCTTCGGCGCCGGCGTCTACACCAGCGCCGTGCTCGCCGGCAAGTACGACGTGCCGTTCCTATGGACGCTGCCCGCGGCAGCCCTTGTTGCGGCGCTGCTGGGGCTGGGGCTCGGCGCGGTGGTCTTCCGCGTGCGCCACGTTCGCGGCGAATTGTTCGCGCTGCTGACGCTGGCGGCGACGTTCGTGCTCGCGACGATCGTCCTCAACACGCCGATCGACGGCGGCCCGGGCGTCTATCTGTCCGGGGTACCGGTGCCGAAGCTCGCACCGACGGCGTCGGGCGCGTTCTACATGATGGCACTGGTGCTCGCGATCGGGACCGTTGGAATCGCGTATGCAATCACGCGGGCGCGGCTCGGGTTCGGGCTCTTCGCCATTCACGATGACGAGGACGCGGCGGAGGTCGTGGGCGTCCCGACCTATCGTTACAAGCTCATCGCGTTCGGCGTTTCCTGCGCGCTTGCAGGCGTTGCGGGCGGCATCCAGGCGCTGTTCGTGTCGTACGTCACGGCGGGCAGCACGTTCAACATCACGGTGCCGCTGACGGTGGTCCTGATGAGCGTGCTGGGCGGCACGCGTCACTGGGCAGGGCCGGCGCTCGGGGCGGTCGTGATCACCGTCCTCCTCTATGCGTTCACCGCCGCCGAGCAGGCGATTCTCGGCAAGGCGCTGGTGGGCGCGGTACTGATCGCGGCGGTGCTGTTCGTGCCGAACGGGCTGCTGGGGCGATGGGCGACGCGGCGGCGCGCGCCCGTCCTGACGCGCGCGGACGAGCAGCCTCTCCGCGCAAACGACCCGCGGGTCGTGACGGCCGGGTCACCGCTCCTCGTCGTCCACGACCTTCACAAATCCTTCC
>DATNAR010000390.1:0-5943 GCA_035607385.1 Casimicrobiaceae bacterium | reverse complement strand
GATCTCGGGCCCGACGGCTATGTCGGCACGCCGTCGTTCCTGAAGATCATTCTCGACAAGGCCGACGAGCAGGGCGTTCGTCTGTCGTCGCTCACAAAAGCGCTGGTTTCCGGCGAGCCGTTTCCCGCTGCCTTGCGCGATGCGCTGCGGGCGCGCGGCATCGACGCCTATCAGGTCTATGCGAGCGCCGACGTGGGCTCGCTGGCGTATGAATCGAGCGCGCGGGACGGGCTCGTCGTCGACGAGGGCGTCCTGCTCGAGATCGTCCGGCCCGGCACGGGCGAGCCGGTCGCGCCCGGCGAGATCGGTGAGGTCGTCGCCACGCCGCTGCACAACCGCGCTTATCCGCTGATCCGTTTCGGCAACGGCGATCTTTCGGCGGTGCTTCCCGGCGCGTCGCCGTGCGGCCGTACGAACATGCGGATCAAGGGATGGCTGGGCCGTGCCGATCAGGCGACCAAGGTGAAAGGCCTGTTCGTGCACCCCTCGCAGGTCGCCGAGATCGTGCGCCGCCATCCGGGCATCGCCCGCGCCCGCCTGGTCGTCGATCGCGACGACGGGAACGACCGGATGACGCTGCATGTCGAAACCGCACCGGGAGCGCAACTCGAATCCGCCGCGATCGTCGCCACGATACGCGAGCTCACCAAGCTGCGCGGCGCGCTCGCCCTGCATGCGCCCGGCGAGCTTGCCAACGACGGCAAGGTCATCGACGATATCCGGAAGCATGACTGAGGTCGCGCGGCCGCAAACCGATTGCGACGATGCCCACGCGGCGCATGCTACGATGGGCGAAAAAGCAGGGACCGCGATATGACCAGGACGACAACGCCCGGCGAGCCGCTGGCGCCGCTCGCCGAGCAGACGCTCGCCGCCATCGCCGCGACCGGTGTGGTCCGCACCTTTCCCAAGAATGCGATCCTGATCAACGAGGGCGACACCGCCGACTCGCTGTTCATCGTGCTGTCCGGCAGGATCAAGGTTTTCGCCAGCAACGAGGCGGGCCGCGAAATCGTGTTGAGCTTTTTCGGCCCGGGCGAATACGTCGGCGAAATGTCGCTCGACGGCAGTCCGCGTTCCGCGTCGGTGATGACGGTCGAGCCGACGACCTGCGCGATCGTCAACCGCGCCAGCGTGCGCGAGTTCCTGCTGGCACATCCCGACTTTGCGCTGAACCTGATCGAAAAGCTGATCCAGCGGGTGCGCGTCACCACCGAGAACGTCAAGAGCCTCGCCCTGACCGACGTGTATGGCCGGCTGGTGCGCCTGATCACGACGCTGGCCGTCGAGCGCGACGGCGTGATGATGGTGCCCGAGAAGCTCACGCAGCAGGACATTGCCGAAAGAGTCGGTGCCTCCCGCGACATGATCAGCCGGCTGCTCAAGGACCTGGTGACCGGTGGATATCTGAGCATTGCCGACAAGAAAATCACGATCCTCAAAAAGCCGCCGACCGCCTGGTAACGGCGCACGCCGCGCTTGACGCGCCGGCCCGCGATTCCCCGAACTGACGCTAGACCGCCGCGACCTGCGGGCCTCCGGCGTCGCGTCCGCTACACCGGACGATGGGTTTCGACGGCCGCCTTATTCGGCTGTCGCCGCGTGAATTTTGCGCAATTCCCGCGACGAAGGCGCCGGCGCGGCGCGAATCCCTGTCGACTACGATGTGCTCATCCGGCAGCGAATGGTTCGCCGCCGGTGAAGCGGCGAAGTTCGCAGGTGGGTGCAACGCCGTCGCATCTGAGGCATCGTCGAAGGAGTTTGCAATGCTTACACTGCACAATTCGAAACCAATCATCAGCCGAGTCGCGGCGTCGTTGAAGTTCGCCGTACTGCTCGTGCTTCTCGGCCTCATCGTCGTGGCAACCGAGCGTCCGACGCTCCTGTCGCCGGCCGGAGCGGTCACGATGGTGGACGATGCCGCCTACGTGGCGGCTCAGGCGAAGGCCCCGGCGCGACGCGCCGTGGCAGCGCCGGCAGCCGACGAATTCACGTATTTCCCGTCGCAATTCGCCGCGCCGACCGGGCCCGTCGAGGACCTGCCGCCGCAATTCTGATCCCGGCCGCGCTCCGCCATCCCCGTCTGCCGCGCTGCCCAACGGAGCGCGGCAGGCGTCCTGGGGCTAGATTCTCGCCGGGCGAAACGTCACCAGCGCGACACCGGCGAGAACCAAGGCCGCGCCGATCAGCTGGATCGCGTGCACCGGCTCGTCCAGCAGCCACGATCCCAGCCAGATCGTGAACAGCGGCCCCATCGAGCCCAGCAGCGACGTACGGTTGGCGCCGATGCGCTTGATCGCTTCCGCGATCAAATACGTCGGAAGCACCGTCGAGAACACCGCCATCGTCAGCGACAACAGGTGGATGCGCGCCGGCACCAGCAGCGCGCTCGACGGGCGCGTCGCGAGAAAATGGATGAAAATGAATAACGCGGACGTCAGCATCGCCAGCGCGATGAACCGCATGCTTCCGAGTCGCGCGATCACCGGTCCGACGCCGACCAGATAACACGCGTACAGGAACGAGCTCGCGAACACCAGCGCACCGCCGAGCCAGAGCTCGCGGGGGTCGCCGGCCAACTGCAGATCCCGCGCGAACACCAGCAGGATCCCGACGTACGACAGCGCAAGCGCGACGACGATGCGTCCGGTGATCCGCTGCCGGAAAAAAATGGCCGACAGCACGACGACGATCGTCGGATAGAGGTAGAGCATCAGCCGCTCGAGCGCGGCGGTGACGTATTGCAGACCGATGAAGTCGACCAGGCTCGACAGGTAGTAGCCGATGAAGCCGAGCCAGGCGATCGACAGCCAGTCGCGGCGCGTGAGAGGCGTCGCGCCGGTCGTGCGGGTCGCCCACCACGCCATCAGGGCGAAAAAAGGCGCCGAGTACGCCATGCGCAAGGTCAGCAGCGTGACCGCGTCGATCGGCATCGCCGCGTAGGCAAGCTTGATCAGAATCGCCTTGAAGGCGAAACCGAGCACGCCGACGATGGCGAACACCGGGCCGACGACGTCGCCGCTGCCGCCGCCACGGCGGAAGCCGGCTAATCCCAACGCACGAGGCCGGCGTACGCCGTGCCGAGGATCACGAGGCCGAAGGCGATCCGGTACCAGGCGAATGGAACGAAATCATGATGCGCGACGTAACGCAGCAGCGCGCGGATGGTGAAGAACGCGCTGACGAACGCGACGGCGAATCCCACGGCTATCATCGACAAGTCGCCGGTCGACAGCAGATGGCGGTTCTTGACCAGGTCGTAACCGGTGGCGGCGAACAGCGTCGGAATGGCGAGGAAGAACGAGAACTCGGTGGCGGCCTGACGCGACAGGCCGAACAGCATGCCGCCGATAATCGTCGCCCCCGAGCGCGAGGTGCCCGGAATCAGTGCAAAGGCCTGCGCGCAGCCGACCTTGAGCGCGTCAGTCCAGGAGAGCTCGTCGACGCTGCGAATGCGAACGCTGTCGGGTCGCGCCCGCTGCCGCCGCTCGGCCCAGAGGATGACCAGCGCGCCGGCGATGAAGGCCGCGGCGACGGGCACCGGCGCGAAAAGCCGCGCCTTGATCGCGCCGGCAAAGGCGAGTCCCAGCAGCGCGGCAGGAAGGAAAGCGATCAGGAGGTTGAGTACAAAGCGCTGCGCGGCGCGCTCGCGCGGCAGCCCGCGCGCGACGGCGAAGAGCCTGGCGCGATATTCCCAGCAGACGGCGACGATGGCGCCGGCCTGGATGACGATCTCGAACAGTTTCGCCCGCTCGCCGGTGAAATTCAGCAGCGATCCGGCGACGATCAGGTGGCCGGTCGAAGATACCGGCAGAAATTCGGTCAGGCCTTCGACCAGGCCGAGGATCGCTGCAACGAGAAGGTCGAATGCGGTCATTGCCTGTGCGTGTGGCAAAAAAGACGGGCGGCTCGCGCCGCCCGGCTTCGAACATGCTTGGGATCCGGCGCCGCGATGCAACTGGCGAAGCCGAACGGTGCCGATTGTACGCCTAGTGTCCGGTGCGGTCAGGGCACCTTCCGGCGGCGCGCGCGGGTGCGCGCTTCCGCCGGCGGCGGCGCCGGCAGAACGTCGTCGACGGTCGCGACTTCGCCGGAGTGCGTCGCGCTATAGCCGGGCAGACGCGCAACAAGCTCGCGGCACGCGGCGCTTCCGAGATAGTCGATCAGGGCGACCACGCGCGCGTCGGACAGGTGATCGCGACGCAACGCCAGGCAATACCGCTCGGTTGCCAGCGGGACGAAATCGAGCCGGTATTGCGCCGCGGCCGCCTCGATGCCGAATCCGACATCGGCCTGTCCGGCGGCGATCGTCGCCGCGACGGCGAGATGCGTGAACTCCTCCTGCTCGTATCCGACGATGCGCGCCGGGTCGACCTTCGCCGCGCGCAGCAGTCGATCGAACAGGAGGCGCGTTCCCGACGCCGGCTGACGGTTGACCAGGCGGGGACCCCCGGGAAGATCGGCCAACGCGCGGATACCGAGCGGATTTCCCGGCCGCAACAGCAGGCCCTGGCGTCTCTCGGCAAATAGGACGATCGCGTGCCGATGCGCATTGAGCCGTTGACGATAGGGCGCGGCGAGGTCGGCGCCGCCGCGGCCGTCGACGTGGAAGCCGGCAAGCTCGCAGCGCTCGGCGAGCATCGCGTCGATGCTGTCGATGCTGCCGCGAAATTGCACGTCGAGCTGCAGGCCGCCGGCATCGTTGAGCGCGTCGCGGACGGCAGCGAGCGCCAAGTCGTGGCTTGCGCTGATCGTCAGCCGGCCGGGACCGTCCGGCGCGAGACCGAGCTGGCGATCGAGCCGCTGGCGCAGTCGGGCGCATTGCGGATCCAGCGCCGCGCGAACCTCGTCGTCACAGCGTAGCAACAGCTCGCCGAGATCGGTGAGTCGCGTCCCCCGTCCGCGCGTCTTGTCGATCAGCGGCCGGGCGAGCTCGGCGCTCCAGCTTTCGAGCAGACCCCAGCTGTTGCGGTAGGAAATGCCCAGCGCAGCGCTGGCGCGCTGGATCGAACCTAAGTCGCGTATCGCGCGCAGCAATTGGAGCAGTAGCGGCGCGGCACGCGCCCGCTCGCCCGCCAGCCACGCCACCGCGATGTCGATCCTGGCCATTGCCGACGCAACGGGCACGCGCTGCGTGCCCTCAGACGGCCGCCGCCGCGCTTGCGGGCGCGGCGAATACCCAGAAATCGTCCTGAGGAAGCTCGAGATAGCAGTCGCTGCCGCCGGCATCGGGCACCGGCGTCCCGTAGCAGCGCAGCCGCATCGCACCGAGCTTGAACAGATTCTCCTTGCGATCGCCGAGGAACATGCCGGTGACGAGCTCGGTACGCACGCGATTGTTGCCCGCGCCGTTGGCGATCCGCGTGCGCTCGAGGCGGATGATGCCGGTCGCCGCATCGCCCGCCTTCAGCGCGCCGCGCGCGGTGCCCCATAGACGCCAGCCTTCGCCTTCGAGCAGCGCACGGCCGTCGGCGATTTCCCGCACATGCCCCGGCAGGTGGTTGTTGCTGCCCATGAACTCGGCGGTGAACTGGGTTTGCGGGCGATTGTACAAATCCTCCGGGGTTCCCTGCTGCTCGATCCGGCCGGAGTTGAGCAGCAGGATCTTGTCCGACATCGCCATCGCCTCGGTCTGGTCGTGCGTGACCACCAGCGCGGAAAGCCCCAGGCGCACGATCAGCTCGCGCAGCCAGGCCCTCGCCTCCTCGCGAAGCTTCGCGTCGAGGTTCGACAGCGGCTCGTCCATCAGCACGACCGGGGGGTTGTACACCAGAGCGCGCGCGATCGCGACGCGCTGCTGCTGCCCGCCGGAGAGCTGATGCGGCAGCCGCGCGGCAAGCGCGCTCAAGCCGAGATTGGCCAGCGCCTGATTGACGCGGGTGTCGATCTCGCTCGCCGGTATGCCGCGCAGGCGCAGACCGTAGGCGACATTGTCGAAGACGC
>DATNAR010000381.1:0-15933 GCA_035607385.1 Casimicrobiaceae bacterium | reverse complement strand
CGGTCGAATCTGGTAGAACGCCTCGAATATCCGTTCGCGCTCGGCGACGGGAATGCCCGTGCCGGTATCGCGCACTTCGACGGCGACACGGTCGCCGCGCCGCCGCGCGCCGAGAACCGCGCCGCCGCGCGCGGTATGGCGCACCGCGTTCGAAACAAAGTTGGCGAGTACGCGCTCGAGCAGCACCGGGTCGCTGTCTACCCATAGGCCGGTGCGCACGATGTCGAGGCGCAGGCCGCGCGCCGCGGCGAGCGGCACGAATTCGCGCTCGAGCCGCGCGAACAGCGGCGCCAGCGGAAATCGGGCGCGCGACGCGACCACCGCGCCGGCATCGAGCTTCGATATGTCCATCAGCGCCGTGAACTGCCGCTCCAGCGCTTCGACCGACGCATTGATGCAATCGACGATTTCCCGGGTCGCCGTATCCCGGACTCGCGCCGACAGCGCCGCGCCGAACAATCCCATGGCGTGCAGCGGCTGGCGCAGATCGTGACTGGCCGCCGCGAGGAACTGTGTCTTGTCGCGATTGGCGGCCTCGGCGGTGGCGCGCGCACGGTCGGCTGCGGCGGTCTCGCGCGTGAGCTCGCCGATCAGGTCGACATTCTCGTAGCGTATCGTCAGCGACTGGGTCATCAGGTCGTTGAGGTTGTGTCCGGAAGCCAGGATGAAGGCGAGCACGACCACCATGACCGCGCCGATGTAGAAATGCAGCCGATCGCCTTCGGCCGCGACGCGCACGATCAGCGGCAGAAGCGCGGGCAGCACGAAGCCATAGAATGCAGGCTTGTAGACCGAGGTGAGATTGATCCCGCCGAGAATCACGCCGAACAGGCACACGATCACCAGCGCCTGATGGCCGGGATCGCCGGGGACGAACAGCATGACCCCGGCGCATCCCCATAGCGCGCCTGCGACGGTCGAGCCCAGCGCCGAGGCGCGACCCCAGCGACCCGACGAGGATGCGACCGGCGCCGCGGCGCGATAGCGGCGCGTCAGCTCCAGACGCCACGCCTGGTTGAGCAGGATCGCGGCGAACCAGGCGGCGAATGCCGCCGCCGGGACCGTGCCCCACATGACGGTGATCAGAATCGCGCCGCCGAGTGCCATCGACGCCGTCGTGCGCGGCCATTGGGCGAACAGCGCCGCGACCTGATCGCCGCGGGCGCGCGCCAGCAGCGGCTGCGGCACGGCGGTCAGCGACGGCACGAGCGGCGCCGCGTCAGCGCGGGCGTGCCACGTGCGCGTCGAGTCGTACGCCGCGCCGCGCGAGCTCGATCACGACTTGCGTGCGGTTGTGCACGTTGAGCGCGCGCAGGATCGCGCTGACGTGCACTTTCACCGTCCCTTCGGACAGCGCAAGGTCGCGGCAGATCAGCTTGTTCGGTTTGCCCTGCACCAGCAGGCGCAACACGTCCGACTGGCGCAGCGTCAGTCCCAGGTCTTGCGCCCTGGCCGCGGCGCGCGGCCGGGCGCTGCCGGTTCCCGGACAGTCGGGCGGCACGAAAACGCCGCCGGAAAGGACCAGTCGCAGCGCGTCGATCAGCACGCGCGTATTCGCGGTCTTCGGAATGAAGCCCATCGCACCCAGATCGAGAGCGCGCTCGACGGTCGCACGGTCGTGCGTCGCCGAGAGCACCAACAGCGGTATCCCCGGCCAGTCGCGGCGCAATTCGGACAAGAGCTCGAAACCATCGCCGCGCGGCAGCGTCAGATCGAGGACAATCAATTCGGTGTCCGGCGCGGAGAAGAGCGCGGCATGCGCGTCGGATGCATCCTCGGCCTGGACCAGATCGAGCGCGGCATCGAGCTCGGTCAGCACGTGCTTCAGCGCTTCCTGTATCAGCGGATGATCGTCGATCACGAGTATCTTCATCGCGCTCCCCAGGACGTGAAGATCAGCTGCGGACCTTCTGCAGCGTGTCCCTACTCTAGTTGCGTGGCGCGCGACGTCAACTGTAGGAAGTAACAGCCAAACCCGCGAGCGCATCGCCCTTCATGTAATCTACACATTCCCGACGCCGCCCGCCGCTCCACCCATGCTCGTCTACGTCATACGCCGCAGCCTGCAGGCCCTGCTGGTGATGTTCGTGATGTCGATACTCGTCTTCGTCGGCGTCTACGCGATCGGCAACCCGATCGATATCCTGATCAATCCGCTCGCCGACCAGATCGAGCGCGAGCATGCGATCGCCGCGCTCGGGCTCGATCAGCCGCTGTGGACGCAATACGGAAAATTCCTGGCCGGCGCGATGCACGGCGATCTCGGCCGCTCGTTCGTGCACAGCACGCCCGCGCTCGGATTGATCCTGCAACGCATGCCGGCGACGCTCGAGCTCGCGCTGGTCGCCATGCTGATCGCTATCCTGCTGGGCATTCCGCTCGGCCTCTGGGCGGGGCTCAAGCCGCGCAGCATCGCCGGCCGCTCGATCATGGCGGGATCGATTCTCGGCTTCTCGCTGCCGACGTTCTGGGTCGGGCTGATGCTGATCATGGTCTTCTCGGTGATGCTGGGCTGGCTGCCTTCGAACGGGCGCGGTCCAACGCAGGAGGTGCTCGGCGTCCCGGTGAGCTTTCTTTCGCTCGAGGGCTGGCGGCATCTGATCCTGCCGGCGATCAATCTTGCGCTGTTCAAGCTGGCACTGCTGATCCGTCTGACACGGTCCGGCACGCGGGAAGCGCTGCTGCAGGACTACGTCAAGTTCGCCCGCGCCAAGGGCCTGACCAACGCCCGCGTGATCGGTGTCCACGTGCTGCGCAATATCCTGATCCCGATCGTGACGATCATCGGGCTGGAGTTCGGCTCGGTGATCGCCTTCGCCATCGTCACCGAAAGCGTTTTCGCCTGGCCGGGAATGGGCAAGCTGTTGATCGACTCGATCAACCTGCTCGACCGGCCGGTGATCGTCGCCTATCTGCTGATCACGGTGTTCATGTTCATCGTCATCAACCTGCTGGTCGACCTGCTCTACTCGACGCTCGATCCCCGCGTGCGGCTGGCGGACAGCAAGGGATAGCATGGCCAGCGCAGCCGCAGAGACGCCGTTTCGACGCATTGCGTCGGACTTCGCCGACAGCCGGATTGCCGTGTTCGGGCTGGCGCTGCTCGGCCTGATCGTTCTGATGGCGATCGCGGCGCCGCTGATCTCGCCGCAGAACCCGTACGATCTGGCGCAACTCGACGTCCTCGACGGCCGTTTGCCGCCCGGGTCCGTATCGGCGGACGGCGCGACTTTCTGGCTCGGGACCGACGATCAGGGCCGCGACATGCTCTCGGCGATTTTCTACGGGCTGCGCATCAGTCTCTCGGTCGGCGTGGCGAGCACGGTGCTGGCACTCGCGCTCGGGCTCGGCCTCGGCCTCGCCGCCGCGTACTTCGGCGGCAAGGTCGAAATGCTGATCATGCGCATCGCCGACATCCAGCTTTCGTTCCCTGCGATTCTGATCGCGCTGATCCTGCTGGCTGTGCTGGGACAGGGCATGTCGAAGATCATCGCGGCGCTGGTGGCGGTGCAATGGGCGTACTACGCGCGGACGGTGCGCAGCGCCGCGCTGGTCGAAAAGCGCAGGGAGTACGTCGAGGCGGCACGATGCCTGGCACTGACTCCCGCGCGCATCGTGTTCCGGCACATCCTGCCCAACTGCCTGCCACCGCTGATCGTCGTCGCGACCGTGCAGGTCGCGGCAGCGATCGCCCTCGAGGCGACGCTGTCCTTTCTCGGTCTCGGCTTGCCGATCACCGAACCATCGCTCGGGCTTCTGATCGCCAACGGCTACCAATACCTTTTGTCCGGCAAGTACTGGATCAGCTTCTTCCCCGGCATTGCGCTGCTGCTGACGATTTTCAGCATCAATCTGGTCGCCGATCAGCTGCGCGACGTCATCAATCCAAGGCTGCAGCGATGACCGACGCGGTGTTGAGCGTCGAAGGCCTGCGCACGCATTTCCTCACCAAGGCGGGCGTGATCAAGGCGGTCGACGACGTCAGCTTCGGCATCGCGCGCGGCGAGGTGCTGGGTCTGGTCGGGGAATCGGGCTCGGGCAAGTCGGTAACGGGATACTCGATCATGGGCCTCGTCGACGCGCCCGGGCGCATCGTCGCCGGCCGTATCGTCTACCGCGGCGAGGACATCACCGCGCTGGAGCCCGAGGCAATGCGCCGGTTGCGCGGCAATCGGATCGCGATGATCTTCCAGGATCCGATGATGACGCTGAACCCGGTGCTCACCATCGAAACGCAGATGGTCGAGGCGATCCTCGCCCATGAGCGCGTGCCGTACGCCGCCGCCGTGGCGCGCGCCCGGGCCTGTCTTGCGCAGGTCGGCATCGCCTCGCCCGATGCGAGGCTCGCCGCGTATCCGCATCAGTTCTCCGGCGGCATGCGGCAGCGGGTGGCGATCGCGATCGCGCTGCTCAATGTTCCCGACGTGATCATCGCCGACGAGCCGACCACCGCGCTGGACGTCACCATCCAGGGTCAGATCCTGTTCGAGATGCAGAAGCTCACGCGCGAAACCGGCGCCGCGCTGATCTGGATCACGCACGATCTTTCGGTGATTGCGGGGCTCGCCGACCGCGTTTGCGTGATGTACGCCGGCCGCATCGTCGAGCAGGGTACGACCGCCGACGTGCTCGGCGCGCCGCGGCATCCGTACACGCGCGGTCTGCTGGACTCGGTGCCCGGCCAGGCGCAGGAACAAAGGCGGCTGCGCAATATTCCGGGCATGACGCCGTCGCTGCTGGACATCGGTCCGGGTTGTGCCTTCCGTGTGCGCTGCGCCTACGCGACCGAAATCTGCGCACAGACGCCGCAGATGACGCCGATCGGCTCGGCCGACCACACGCTGCGCTGTTTCTACCCTCTGGCGGTGGCCGGCGCATGAGTGCCGCCGGACCGCTCCAAGGCGCGAATCGCGCCCCCAACGGGGGCAGCGCGGCGGCGCCCGCCGCAAGCGTGGGGGGACCATGAGCGAGCCAGCGCCGGGTCCGGTCGATCGGCTCGTCTCGCGCGCCGCCAGCGAGCAGCTCGCGGGCCGCGCCGACGAGGCGGTCGCCATTCTCGCCGAGGCGCTGCGGCTGGATCCGAATCACGCCTCGGCGCTGACGTTCGGCGCACTGCTGGCTTTGCGCCGCGGGCAGGCGGACATCGCGCTCGACTATGCCGACCGCGCGATCGCCGCCGATCCGCAACGGGCGCGCGCTCGCCATCTGCGCGGGCTGGCGCTGCAGGCCGTCGGGCGAGGCGCCGAGAGTCTGGCCGAGCTGCGACAGGCGATCGCGCTCGACGTCAAGCTCGTCGACGCCCGGCTGGATCTCGGCAATGCGCTGCTGGACGCAGGCGACGTCGCAGGCGCGGAGACCGAGATCGAAGCGGCATTGGTCGCCGCGCCCTCGTCGGCGATCGCGTACAACAGCCTGGGCAACCTGCGCGCCCGGCAACGCCGGTTCGACGCTGCGGTCGCCGCCTACGGCAGAGCGATCGAGCTCGACCCGAGGTTGTCGCAAGCGTTCGGCAACCTCGGCATGCTGCAATTCGGCATCGGCGACAACGATGCCGCCATCGCATCGTTCCGGCGCGCCGTCGCGCTCGCGCCCGACCGGCCGGCCAACTGGAGTGCGCTGTTGTTCGCGCTCAGCGTTTCGGATCGCGCGACCGCGGCCAGCATCGCCGCCGAGCACCGCGCTTTCGGCGAGCGCTTCGCCGCGCGGATCGCGCCGTTGCCCGCCGTCATCCCGGTGCCGCGCGCCGGCCGGCGGCTGAAGATCGGCTATGTTTCCTCCGATTGGCGGCGGCATGCGGTCGCGGTGTTCGCCGAGCCGTTGCTGGCCGCGCACGATCGCGACCGCTTCGAGACTTTCTGCTATCAGAATTATGCCGGTGGCGACGAAATCACGGCCCGCTTCGCCGCGCTGGCCGACCATTTCGTCCCGATCGCGGCGATGTCCGATGCCGCGGCCGCACAACGCATCCGCGCCGATGCGATCGACATCCTGGTCGACTTGAACGGCCACACGGCGCACAACCGCCTGCCGCTGTTTTTTCTCAAGCCGGCGCCGGTACAGGTCAGCTGGGTCGGCTATCTGGGGAGCACGGGCGTGCCGACGATCGATTACCGCCTGACCGACAGGTACACCGATCCCCCGCAGCAGGCGGATGCCGCCGGCGCCGAATCGCTCTGGCGACTGCCGCTCACCCAATGGTGCTACCGCCCTTATGTCGAAGCGCCCGAAGTCGGCCCGCTGCCGGCGTCGACCGCGGAGACGATCACCTTCGTGTGCATGAATCATGCGATCAAGATCTCGCGCACGGCGCTTGCGCTCTGGGCGCGCATTCTCGCCGCGGTTCCGCGCTCGCGTCTGCTGCTGCTGGCCACCGCCGACCCCGGGCAGCGGGCCAGCGTGCTCGCGTTCATGGCCGGAGCGGGCGTCGCGGCCGAGCGCATCGAGCAGGTCGGCGAAGCTCCGATCGCGACGTATCTCGCGCGCTACCTCCGCGCCGACATCGCCCTCGACAGCCTGCCATGCGCCGGCGGGACGACGACCTGCGACGCGCTGTGGATGGGGGTCCCGGTCGTCACGCTGGTCGGCGACCGGCCGTTTTCGCGAAGCGGGGCGAGCCTGCTGCGCAACGCGGGACTCACCGAGCTGATCGCTCACAGTCCCGACGAATACGTGCGCGCCGCGGTCGACCTGGCGGCCGATCGCCCGCGCCTCGCGGCGCTGCGCGCGGGGCTGCGCGATCGGCTGCGCGCCTCACCGCTGCTCGACGCGGCCGGCTTCGCTCGGGCGGTCGAGGAAGCGTTCGATGCGATGTGGGAACGCGCCGCCCTGGCGCCGCGCGCATGAACGCCGATGTCGAGGTCGACCTCGTTCCGCAGCAGCCGCCGCTGCTGGAGCTTCGCCACGTGTCCAAGCGATTCGTCAGGCCGCTGGACCTGCCGGCGCGCATCGCCAACCTGCTCGGCGCGGGCCTCTCCGACGAAGTCGTGCATGCGGTCGATCGCGTCGACCTCGGCATCGCCGAACGCGAAGTCGTCGGGCTGGTCGGCGAATCGGGTTGCGGCAAGTCGACGCTCGGTCGAATTGCCGTCGGCATGCTGTCGCCGACCAAGGGGGAGCGGCGCTGGCGCGGGGCTCGCCTGCCGGACCTGCCGTCCGCGGAGGCGCGTCGGCAGCAGCTGAAGATGCAGATGATCTTCCAGGATCCGTACGCTTCGCTGAACCCGCGCCTGCGCGTGGTCGATATCATCGGCGAAGCGCCGGTCGTGCACCGGCTGATCGCGCCGCAGCAGCAGGTCGAGTACGTGGGGCTGCAGCTCAACCGCGTCGGCCTCGATCCGACCTTGATGCGGCGCTTCCCGCACCAGTTCTCTGGCGGCCAGCGCGCGCGCATTGGCATCGCGCGGGCGCTCGCCGTCAAGCCGGAATTCATCGTCTGCGACGAATCGATCGCCGCACTGGACGTGTCGATCCAGGCGCAGGTGCTGAACCTGTTCATGGATTTGCGCGCGGCGCTGAATCTGACCTACCTTTTCATCAGCCACGATCTGGGCGTCGTGCGGCATATCAGCGATCGCGTCGTGATCATGTACCTCGGGCGAATCGTCGAATCGGGTCCGACGCAGCAGGTATTCAGCGCGCCCAACCACCCGTACACCCAGGCGCTGCTGCTCGAAATCGGGGTTCTCGAGCCGAAGAAGCGGACCTTCGTCCCGATTCGCGGCGAAATACCCTCGCCGATGGCGCCGCCGTCGGGCTGTCATTTCCATCCGCGCTGCCCGTATGCGATGCGGATATGCCGCGACGTGGCGCCGCCGCTGGACGAGATCGCGCCGGGGCGATGGTCGGCCTGCCATCTCAACGACGCGGTGCGGCATTGACACCCGCCGTCCGACGCCACGGCGAAGCGGGTCCATCGATCCCGCTGGTGCTCGACTCGCCGCACAGCGGCACCGCGTATCCGGCTGACTTCGATCACGCCGCACCGCGTGCGCTGGTGCGGCGCGCCGAGGACACCTATGTCGAGGAGCTCTTTGCCTCGGCGCCGCGAATGGGCGCCACGCTGATCGAAGCGCTGTTCCCGCGCGCTTATATCGATCCGAACCGCCACGTCGCCGACATCGACACCGCTCTTCTCGCCGACGCATGGCCGGGGCCGGTCACGCCGTCGCGCAAGACCGAGCAGGGCATCGGGCTCGTCTGGCGACTCGCGCACGGCGGCGTGCCGATGTACGCGCGCCGGCTCGGCGCGGCCGAGGTCCAGCGGCGCATCGAGCGCTATTACGATCCCTATCACGCGGCCGTCGCCGCGGCGCTCGACGAGCGGCATCGCGCCTTCGGGGCGGTATGGCACCTGAACTGCCACTCGATGCCGGCCGAGGGCGATGTCAATTCCGACGATCCGGGACGCGCGCGCGCCGATTTCGTCCTCGGCGACCGCGACGCCACGACGTGCGCTCCTGAATTCACCGCCTACGTCGCCGCCAGCCTCGAGGCGATGGGTTACGACGTGGCAATCAACGATCCGTACAAGGGTGTCGAGCTGGTGCGGAAATTCGGGCGCCCGCACGAGCGCCGGCACAGCTTGCAGATCGAGATCAATCGCCGTCTGTACATGAACGAGACGACATTGGCCAAGCTCGGCGGATTCGAGGCGCTGCGCTCCAATCTCGATCGTCTGCTCGACGCGCTGCGCGCGTTCGTCCTCGCTCGCGTCGGCTGACGGCCGGGGTCATATTGGCTTGACCGGTTGCGGGGCTCTTGCTACCGTAGCTCGAGCCGCGCCCGACTCGACGCCAGATCGAGCAAAGAACCGCGGCGGAAAAACCCTTCCCGGAGGAATCATGA
Source organism: Casimicrobiaceae bacterium (assembly GCA_035607385.1). Classification (GTDB taxonomy): domain Bacteria; phylum Pseudomonadota; class Gammaproteobacteria; order Burkholderiales; family Casimicrobiaceae; genus PALSA-1003. The sequence continues at coordinate 7,089 of DATNAR010000381.1, read as the reverse complement.
TGAACGTCTTTGTACGCGGCCTGTTCGCTGCGGCCTTCGCATGCGGTCTTTTGGCAACGCCGGCATTCGCCGCGTATCCGGAACGTCCGGTCACGCTGATCGTGCCGTGGGCGGCCGGTGGCGGCACCGACGCCACTGCGCGCATTATCGCCAGCCTGCTGGAAAAGGAGCTCGGCCAGCCGGTGACCGTCGTCAACCGCACCGGCGGCAGCGGCGTCGTCGGCCACGCGGCGATCGCGTCTGCCGCGCCCGACGGCTACACGATAGGCATGATCACCGTCGAAATCGGCATGATGCACTGGCAGGGGCTGACCGAAATCAATGGCGCCTCGTATACGCCGATCGGTCTGGTCAATGCCGACCCGTCGGGCATCGAAGTGCGCGCCGACGCGCCGTACAAAACCGTCGGCGAGCTGGTCGCCGCGATCAAGGCCAATCCGGGCAAGTTCAAGGCGTCCGGCACCGGGCAGGGCGGCATCTGGCATCTGGCGATCGCCGGCATGCTGCGCGACATGAAGGTCGATCCTGCCAGCGTGCCGTGGGTGCCGTCGAACGGCGCCGCTCCCGGACTGCAGGACATGGTCGCCGGCGGCATCGAGATCGCGCCGGTGTCGCTGCCCGAGGCGCGCTCGCTGATCGACGCCGGCAAGGTGAAAAGCCTGGCGGTGCTCGCCGACAAGCGCTCGACCTTGTACCCGAACGTGCCGACGCTGAAGGAAGCGTCGGGCAGCGACTGGACGATGGCCGCCTGGCGCGGCATCGCCGCGCCGAAGGGCATTCCGGCCGAAGCGCGCGACAAGCTCGTTGCGGCGATCAAGAAGATCGCCACCGGCAAGGAGTACAACGACTTCATGCTGCAGCGCGGATTCGGCGTCATCTACGAGGGGCCGGACGAGTTCGCCAAGTACATGGCCAAGTCCGATACCGACCTCGGGGCGACGATGAAGGCCGTCGGCATCGTCAAGTGACACGGCCGTTCAAGAGCAAGGCGCGAAGCGTCGCGGCGATTGGAAACGGCCGTGTCATCCCGGGGGAGCGCGAGCGACGCCCGGGATCCAAGCTGTCGTCCGGATAGCTCCAGCGACATGCCGCGCAACTTGGGTCCCGGCCTGCGCCGGGACGACACCGTTGGCGCTGCGGCCGGGGTGCCGGCGTGAAGCTTAACGACGCCGTTTGGGGCGCGCTGTTCATTCTGTTGTCGGTTGCGCTGCTGCTGCACGTCCAGAGCTTTCCGACGATACCGGGCCAGAAGATCGGCCCGGCGCTTTTCCCCGGGATCATCGCGGTCGGCCTGGCGGTGTGCGGAGCGCTGCTGATCATCAAGGGCCTGGCCGTCCGCGCGCAAGGGCGCGAGCATGCGCACTGGGTGGCGCTTGCGCCCTGGGTCGGTTCGCCGCGGCATGTGCTGGCCTTCTTCACGGTCATCGCGGTCAACGTCTTCTACATCCTGTTGGTCGACAAGCTGGGCTTCATTCCGACCGCGGTGATCTACCTGGCGGTGCTGTTCGCCGTCTTCGGCGTATCGCCGCGATGGAATCTTCCGATCGCCATCATCGTCACGCTGCTGATCCACTACAGCTTCTACAAGATGCTGAAGGTTCCTCTGCCGTGGGGCGTGTTGACCGGGCTCGCATGGTAGCCATCGCTCTGGCCGGATGCGCGAGGGGGAGGCGATGAGCCCGGCCTGGACACAGGCATTCGCGATGGTGTTCGAGCCCTACAACATCTTCGTGATGCTGGCGGCGTCGCTTTTCGGCCTGTTCGTCGGCGCGGTCCCCGGCTTGACGGCGACGATGGCGACCGCGCTGCTGGTGCCGGTGACTTTTTTCATGGCGCCGGTGCCGGCGATCGCCGCGATCGTCACCGCGACCGCGATGGCCATTTTCTCCGGCGACATCCCCGGCTGCCTGATGCGCATGCCCGGCACGCCCGCGTCGGCGGCGTACACCGACGAAGCCTACGCGATGACCAAGAAGGGACAGGCGGACACCGCGCTCGGCGCGGGCCTGGTGTTCTCCGCGGTCGGCGGGCTGTTCGGCACGGCGGTGCTGATGCTTTCGGCGCCCACGCTGGCCGAATTTGCGCTGAAATTCAGCTCGTTCGAGTATTTCTGGCTGGTCCTGCTCGGACTCACCTGTGCGGTCTTCATCACGTCGGATCGGCCGCTGAAGGGATTCATTTCGCTGCTGCTGGGCCTGCTGGTCGCGTGCGTCGGACTGAACAACCCGGCGGCGATCCCGCGCTTCACCTTCGGCAGCGTCGAGCTGCTGGGCGGCATCGGGATGATCCCGATGATGATCGGAATGTTCGCGATCTCGGAGATCATCCGCTATGCGGTCGACACCAACCCGACGCTTAAGATCATCGACAAGCCGATCGGCAACGTGTTCAAAGGCATGTGGCGGCTGGCCCGGAAATATCCCGTTCAGATATTGCGCGGCAGCGCGCTGGGTACGCTGGTCGGCGCGCTGCCCGGCGCCGGCGCCGATATCGCGGCGTGGATGTCGTATGCGATGAGCAAGAAGTTTTCGAAGGAGCCCGAGAAATTCGGCACGGGCCACGTCGAGGGCATCGTCGAGTCGGGCTCGGCGAACAACAGCGCGCTGGCCGGCGCCTGGATTCCCGCGCTGGTCTTCGGTATTCCGGGCGACTCGATCACCGCGATCGTCATCGGCGTGCTCTACATGAAAAACATGAATCCCGGACCCTCGCTTTTCACCAACAATCCGCAGAACATCTATGCGGTCTATTTGCTGTTCATCATCGCCAATCTGATCATGCTGCCGCTCGGCTGGTGGTGCATCAAGGTGTCGAAGCAGATCCTCAAGGTGCCGCGCACCGTCCTTATGCCGGTGATCATGCTGTTCTGCGTCGTCGGCTCGTTCGCGATCAACAACACCGCGTTCGACGTCACCGTCATGCTGATCGCCGGCATTGCCGCTTTTATCCTCGAGGAAAACGGCTTTCCGGTCGCGCCTGCGATTCTCGGTGTCGTTCTCGGCGGCATGCTGGAGGAGAATTTCGTCAGCTCCATGATCAAGTCGGACGGTCAGCTGACGGCGTTCTTTGCCCGTCCGGTCGCGGCGACGCTGGGCGTCATGACCGCGGCGGTCTGGTTCCTGCCGCTTTTGATGCGCCGGCTGCGGCGCCTCGCCGGAATCGGAGAGCCCGCCTAGCGCCGCCGCCCGCCATGCTGCGGCGCAGCGCGTTGACCCCCCCGCGTGCGGCAGGGTAAAATCCACAGGTTATAGCCCGGCCGGCCGCAATTGCGGCCAAACGCGGTTTTACAAGCGAGCAATGCGCGGCAAACTGGTCGTCGGCAACTGGAAAATGAACGGCAGTTTGCGGCAGAACGACGCGCTGCTTGCCGACTTGCGCTCGGGCTGGACGGCGACGCCGTCGCGGCGAATAGCCATTTGCGTGCCATTTCCCTATCTTTGGCAGGCTCAGGCGGCGCTTGCCGGCTCGGCGCTCGACTGGGGCGCACAGAACGTCAGCGAACATGCTTCCGGCGCATTCACCGGGGAAGTGGCGGCGGCGATGGTGGCCGAGTTCGGCAGCCGCATGGCGATCGTCGGCCACTCCGAGCGCCGGGCGCTGTACGGCGAGACGGACGCAGCAGTGGCCAACAAGGCCGCCGCCGCGCTGGCCGCCGGTTTGACGCCGATTGTCTGCGTCGGCGAGACGCTCGCCGAGCGCGAGGCATCGGCGACCGATGCCGTCGTGTTGCGGCAGCTCGACGCCGTCGTTGCGCTGCTTGGCGCCAGGCTCGCGCAGGCGGTCGTCGCGTACGAGCCGGTGTGGGCGATCGGCACCGGCAGAACGGCGACGCCGCAGCAGGCCGAAGCGGTGCACGGACTTTTGCGGCGCCGGCTGCGCACCGCGGTGGGCGAGGCGGCGGACGACATGCTGTTGCTGTACGGGGGCAGCGTCAAGGCGGATAACGCCAAGACGCTGTTTGCATGTGCAAATATCGACGGAGGCCTGGTGGGCGGGGCATCGCTCAAGGCCGACGAATTTTTGGCGATTGCGCGTGCCTAACAGGGCGCAACGCGGCGCAGCGACGGCTCATTCGCCGGACGCGCGGCAGGCTACGAGGAATGAAGGATGATCTGGGAAACGGTTCTGATCGGTGTGCACTTTCTGATTGCCGTCGCGTTGATCGGCTTCATATTGATGCAGCATGGCAAGGGCGCCGATATGGGCGCCGCATTCGGCAGCGGCGCATCCGGTAGCCTCTTTGGCGCCGCGGGTTCGGCGAACTTCCTGTCGCGGACCACGGCGATCCTGGCGACGGTGTTCTTTCTATCGAGCCTCGGCCTGACGTATCTGGCGACCAATCATGAGGCGGCGCGGGATCTGATGCAGCAGGGCGCGGCGCCGAAAGCGCCGGCGACGGCGCCGAAGGCGGGGGACTTGCCTCAGCCAGCCGCACCGGCAGCGCCGGCGCCGGTCGATCCGAATTCGAAGGCGGGGGAAATACCGAAATAGCGGCGCTTGGCGGCGAGGCTCGCCGCGAGCGGCCAAACCGGGTTTGCCGGATGCGGAACGACCAAGCCGACGTGGTGAAATTGGTAGACACGCTGTCTTGAGGGGGCAGTGGCGTAAGCCGTGGGAGTTCGAGTCTCCCCGTCGGCACCAGAGTGACAAGGCGCGCGAGCGCTGGACGAGCGATACATTACGGCGGCGCCGGGCTGCCGCCGCATTTTGACGGGGTGTAGATCCGATCATGCTGGAACAGTACTTTCCGATCCTGCTTTTCATCCTGGTCGGCGTCGGCATCGGGCTGCTGCTGCTTACGGTGGGAACGCTGGTCTCCCCCGACCGTCCGGACGCCGCCAAACTTTCGCCGTACGAATGCGGCTTCGAAGCTTTCGAGGACGCCCGGATGAAGTTCGATGTCCGCTATTACCTGATCGCCATCCTGTTCATCCTGTTCGATCTCGAGATTGCCTTCCTCTTTCCATGGGCGGTCGTTCTGCCCGACATCGGCATCTTCGGCTTCTGGTCGATGATGGTGTTTCTCGCCATTCTGGTGATCGGCTTCATCTACGAGTGGAAAAAAGGCGCCTTGGAGTGGGAATAGCGCTGATGGCCGCAGAGCAGGGGCCCCGCGCAGCGGGGATGCGACCGGCCAGCAGCGCAGGCCGCCGACACGCATATGGTTGTGCGGCGAAGGTGGTGCAAGGAGGCGGCGGCTCGCGGGAGGTGCTCCATGCCTATTGAAGGCATTCTCGAAAAAGGTTTCGTCACCACCTCGCTCGACGCGCTGATCAACTGGTCGCGCAACGGCTCGATGTGGCCGATGACCTTCGGGCTGGCCTGCTGCGCAGTGGAAATGATGCATGCCGGCGCGGCGCGCTATGACCTCGACCGCTTCGGCGTCGTCTTCCGGCCGAGCCCGCGGCAATCGGACGTGATGATCGTCGCCGGGACACTGTGCAACAAGATGGCCCCGGCCTTGCGCCGCGTCTATGACCAGATGGCCGAGCCGCGCTGGGTCATCTCGATGGGCTCGTGCGCCAACGGCGGCGGCTACTACCACTATTCGTACTCGGTCGTGCGCGGTTGCGACCGGATCGTGCCGGTCGACATCTACGTGCCCGGCTGCCCACCGACGGCCGAGGCGCTGCTCTACGGGATCATCCAGCTGCAAAACAAGATCTGGCGCACCAATACGATCGCGCGCTGATGAACAACGCGATGCTTTCCGGCGCGCTTGGATCCGTATTCGCGGAAAAGCTCCGCGTCGAGACGGCGTTCGGCGCGGTCACCGCGGTCGTCGCCGCCGATCGGCTGGTCGCGACGATGCGCGCGCTGCGCGATCTGCCCGAGTTTCGCTTCGAGATGCTGATCGACATTTGCGGCGTCGATTACTCGGCGTACGGCACGACCGCGCGCGGGCTCGCCTATTCGAGCTCGGACGCGATGCCGGCGGAGCCGCCCGAGCGGCTGCACGGCGGCCGCTTCGCCGCCGTCTATCACCTGCTGTCGATCACGCACAATCACCGCCTGCGCGTGCGCGCCTACGCGCCCGACGACGACTTTCCGGTGCTGCCCTCGGTCATCGACGTCTGGCCGGCGGCCAACTGGTACGAGCGCGAGGCATTCGACTTCTACGGCGTGATGTTCACCGGGCACCCGGATCTGCGGCGGATACTGACCGATTACGGTTTCGTCGGCCATCCGTTCCGCAAGGACTTTCCGCTGTCCGGCAACGTCGAGATGCGCTACGACCCCGAGCAGGGCCGCGTCATCTACCAGCCGGTGACGATCGAGCCGCGCGAGGTCGTGCCGCGCATCATCCGAGAGGAGACCTACGCAGAAAGCGAAGGCTTCCGCAAGGGCTAGCGTCATGGCGGAGATTCGAAACTACACGATGAACTTTAGTTCCGGCATAACGCCCGCTGCGCGGGCATTAGCCTCCACTGAAGTTCATGGTGACCGTGCCTCATCGAGTGGAGGAGTGTAGGGGATTGCCATGGCGGAGATTCGAAACTACACCATGAACTTTGGCCCGCAGCACCCGGCGGCGCACGGCGTGCTGCGGCTGGTCCTCGAGCTCGATGGCGAAGTCATCCAGCGCGCCGATCCGCACATCGGCTTGCTGCACCGGGCGACCGAAAAGCTGGCCGAATACAAGACCTACGTCCAGTCGCTGCCGTACATGGACCGGCTGGATTACGTCTCGATGATGTCGAACGAGCACGCCTATTGCCTGGCGATCGAAAAGCTGCTGGGCATCGAAGTGCCGGTTCGCGCGCTCTATATCCGCGTGATGTTCGACGAGATCACGCGCATCCTCAATCACCTGCTGTGGCTGGGCGCGCATTCGCTCGACGTCGGCGCGATGACGACATTCCTGTACTGCTTCCGCGAGCGCGAAGACCTGATGGACTGCTACGAGGCGGTCTCCGGCGCCCGCCTGCACGCCGCGTACTATCGCCCGGGCGGTGTCTACCGCGACCTGCCCGACCGGATGCCGCAATACCAGCCGTCACCGATCCACAACGCCCGCGCTATCGCGCGGATGAACGAGAACCGGCAGGGGAGCCTGCTCGATTTCATCGAGGATTTCACCCGGCGCTT
>DATNAR010000005.1:0-4581 GCA_035607385.1 Casimicrobiaceae bacterium | reverse complement strand
CATCACCATGCCGGCCTCGCTGGCGCGCTTGAAATGCGACGCGTGCTTGAGCGACGTGGTCACGATGCCGGCGGAAAGGCCGAAGTCGGTGTCGTTGGCTACCGAAAGGGCCTCGTCGTAATCCTTGACGCGGATCACGCTTGCGACCGGCCCGAAGATTTCCTCGCGGGACGTACGCATCGCGTTGGTCGCCTCGGTCAGCAGCGCCGGCGCCAGGTAATGCCCCTTTTTGCTGCGCTGGAGAACCTCGCCGCCGGCCACCAGCTTCGCGCCTTCCTTCTGGCCGATGCCGATGTATTCGAGGTCCTGCCTGAGCTGCGTCTCGTCGACGACCGGACCGATGTCGGTGCCGGGCGCCAGCGCGTCGTCGACCTTGAGCTTCGCCAGCCGGTCCGAAAGCGCGCTAACGAAGCGGTCGTGAATGCCCGCCCCGACGATCAGTCGCGACGAGGCCGTGCAGCGCTGCCCGGTCGAAAAGAAAGCGCCGTTGACCGCGCAGTTGACCGCCACCCCCAGGTCGGCGTCGTCCAGAACGACCAGCGGATTCTTGCCGCCCATTTCGAGCTGCAGCTTGGCCATGCGCTGGATCGCCTTGGCGGCGATCGCGTGGCCCGTCGCGACCGAGCCGGTGAAGCTGATGCCGTCGACGCGCCTATCGTTGATCATCGCCTCGCCGACGACGCTGCCGCGTCCCATCACCAGGTTGAACACGCCTTTGGGCACGCCGGCGTTGACGATGATCTCGGCCAGCGCCCAGGCCGAGCCCGGCACGAGCTCGGCCGGCTTGAACACGACGCAGTTGCCGTAGGCGAGCGCCGGCGCGATCTTCCACGCGGGGATCGCGATCGGAAAATTCCACGGCGTGATGATGCCGACGACGCCGATCGGCTCGCGGGTGACCTCGACGTCGATGCCCGGACGGACCGACGGAATCTTTTCGCCGGCCAGGCGCAGCGTTTCGCCGGCGAAAAACTTGAAGATCTGCCCGGCGCGCGCGGCTTCGCCGATGCCCTCGGGCAGCGTCTTGCCTTCTTCGCGCGACAACAGGCGCCCCAGCTCCTCCTTGCGCGCCAGGATCGTGTTGCCGATCGTGTCGAGCCAGTTGAAGCGATCCTGGACCGACGATGCGGCCCACGAAGGAAATGCGGCGCGGGCGGCGCCGATCGCCGCATCGGCCTGCTTCCTGTCGGCGCGTGCGTAGACGCCGATGACGTCGCTCAGATCGGACGGATTGATGTTGTTCGCGGTTTCGGCGCCAGGCGTCCATTCGCCGGCGATGTAGTTGCGGTGCAGGTCGTCCATCGTGGTTTCCTCGTCGTCATCCGGCGCGCAGCAGCCCGCGCGCGGAAAGGTTGCGCATCAATTCGCCGGCGCCGAACGTCCACGGCGGCGCCTTGTCGCTGGTCGTCACCTGGTTCTCCAGCGCGCCCAGACGCGCCGCCGCGATGACGACGCGATCGCCGGGCTTGTGCGTGAAGCCCATGCCCGGCGCGCCGCGGTCCTCGACCGGCGCGAACATCGTGCCCAGGAACAGCATGAAGCCGTCCGGATACTGGTGGTTCGCGCCGGTCGCCTGCGCGACCAGGTCCTCGGGATCGCGGCTGATCAGAGTCATCGAGCTCGCGCCGCGCAGGTGATAGCCTTCGGGGCCGTGCACATCGAGCGTGATCTCCGCCTTGCGCACGTCGTCGAGCGTGAAGCCATCGTCGAAGACACGGATGAACGGACCGATCGCGCACGAGGCGTTGTTGTCCTTGGCCTTGCCCAGCAGCAGCGCGCTGCGGCCCTCGAAATCGCGCAGGTTGACGTCGTTGCCCAGCGTCGCGCCGCGGATCCTGCGGCGCGAGTCGACGGCGAGCACGATCTCGGGCTCGGGATTGTTCCAGGTCGAATTCGGGTGCACGCCGATCAGCGCACCGTGGCCGACCGCGGCCATCGGTTGCGTCTTGGTGAAGACTTCCGCGTCGGGACCGATGCCCACTTCCAGGTATTGCGACCACGCACCCTGTTCGACCAGGATCTGCTTGATCCGTGCCGCTTCGTCCGACCCCGGACGCACGCTCGCCAGGTCGTCGCCGAGAATGCCTTGCAACCGGGTGCGTATCGCGTCGGCGCGGCTCGCGTCGCCGCGCGCCTGCTCTTCGATCACGCGCTCCAGGGTGCTCGCGACAAACGTCACACCGGCGGCCTTGATCGCCTGCAGATCGCAAGGCGCGAGAAGGCGCGGCGCCGCGGCGTCGAAATCGCTGCGGCTGTTGGCCAGCAGATCGGCTATCGTGCCGACCGCGGGTCCGCCTGCGGCGCGCAGGGCCGCGGCGAGGTCGTCGCGTTCGAGCCATGCGCTGGCCGTCGGGGCGATCGCGGAAAGATCGATGACTGCGCCGTCGGACCGCACGGTGATGGGGGACGGACCGCCCGGGTTGCCGGGGAGCCAGGCGCGACCGAGCAGCGTCGACGTCTTCCAGTCGGAGGGGAGGGCGGCGAACAGTGAAGTTGGCATTGCGATCGAGAGGTTTGCGATAATCGAGACGTCCGCGCGAAGGCGGACGTGGGCGGATGCGGTGAACGTGCAGCGCCGCCTGCGATAATACCCGTTGCCGCCCGATTACAGGAGGCCCGCTATGAGTGCGCCAACGACCGCAGCCGAACTTCCGGACGCTTTGCCGTTTCGATCGAGCGGAGCGCTCGACGGGGCGACGGCGCCGTGGCTGCTGCACACGCCTGGTCCGATTCCACCGGTCGACGACGACGACGAGGACGAGGACGACGACCGCAAAGGCGGGGGCAAGGGCGGGAACATCGATCCCGACGACGACGAAGACCTCGACGACGAGGACGATGACGACGACGACGAAGCCGACAAGCAGTGGGCTCGGCATCGCGGCGCGTCATCCGGCGGCGCGGGCGCACGTTTCGTGCTATAGTCTCCTTTGTACGGCGTTACGCGAGGCGCCTTTCGCTCCAGCGTACGATTGCCCGCCGCGTTCTTAGGAAAGCATATTTCCGAACGGAATTCAGGCAATCCGATCATCGCCTTCTAATCCTTCGCTCCTTTCGCTTCGCCGAGCGGCAGTTCCCGGTTAGAGATGATGGTTTCTCGACCCGGTTGCGGCCGTTTGCGCGAGGGTAACGTCTGTCCGGCTCAACCCGGACGCCGGCGCCCCAGCGCCATTTCCGCGTCTTCCGGAATTTGAGCCGAACCGGCAGCCTGCCGGCGCGGCGTAGGTTTGTTCGCGGCGCTCGTAAAGCGGCGCGGAGACGTCGATAGGACGAACGATGAATTTCGAATCATTGCAATTGGCGCCGGAGCTGCTGCGCGCGCTGGCCGACTGCGGCTATGCCGAGCCGACGCCGATCCAGGCGCAGACGATCCCGCCGTTGTTGCGGGGCCGTGACGTCGTCGGCTCCGCGCAGACGGGCACCGGCAAGACCGCGGCCTTCGTGCTCCCGGCGCTGCAGCGCTTCGTTGCTTCCGCAGCAACCGAGCCGGCGCCGAGGCGTCCGTTCGGCCACGGCCCGCGCGTCCTGGTGCTGGCGCCGACGCGCGAACTTGCACAGCAGGTCGCCGAGCAGGCGGTGCGCTATGGAGCGCATCTGCGGGTCAAGACCGTGTGCATCTATGGCGGGGCGCCTTACCCGGTGCAGAACAAGCAGCTCGCCCGCGGCGTCGACATCCTGGTGGCCACACCCGGCCGTCTGCTCGATCACATGGAGCGCGGCCGCATCGATCTGTCGCAGCTCGACATGCTGGTGCTGGACGAGGCGGACAGGATGCTCGATATGGGCTTCATCGAGGACGTCGAGCGCATCGCCGCGCGCACGCCGGCCAGGCGCCAGACGGTGCTGTTCTCGGCAACGCTCGACGGCGCGATCGGGCGATTGGCCGGCAAGCTGTTGCGCGACCCGGTGCGCATCGAAGTCGCCGCCGGCAAGGCCGCGCCGATCGCGATCGAGCAGCGCGTGCATTTCACCGACGACCATGCGCACAAGCACCGGATCCTCGACCACCTGCTGACCGACACCACGATGACGCAGAGCATCGTGTTCATCGCGACCAAGCGCGATGCCGAAACGCTGGCCACGCGGCTGCGCGGCGAAGGTCACGCGGCGGCGGCGCTGCATGGCGACATGCGGCAGCGCGAGCGCACCTATACGCTGCAGGAAATGCGCCGGGGGCGCGTGCGCACGCTGGTCGCGACCGACGTCGCCGCGCGCGGGCTCGACGTCGCGGGCATCAGCCATGTGATCAATTTCGATATGCCACGGCAGCCCGACGATTATGTCCACCGCATCGGCCGCACCGGCCGGGCCGGTGCGACGGGGATCGCGATCTCGCTTGCCTCGTTCGCCGACCGCGCGACGCTGCGCCAGATCGAGCGTCACACCGGCGCCGCGATCGCAGCGCACGTGATCCCGGGACTCGAGCCGCGCAACCGCAACCGCGGCGTGCACGATGCCGCGCCTTCGCGCGCGCGGCCGCGCAGCAACGGCAGCCCGCGCGCGTACGCGCGCGATGCGCGCGGGCACGGGACGCAGTCGCGTTCGGGCTGGCAGGGCAAAGCTGCGGGACGCACCCGCTAG
>DATNAR010000365.1:0-12977 GCA_035607385.1 Casimicrobiaceae bacterium | reverse complement strand
ACCGTCGGCAGGATGCGCGCCACGTCGGTGTCGACGATGCCGCGCGCGAGCATCGCGGCGATCGGCACGACAAAGCACGCCGCGAGAAAGACGAACAGCGGCAGCACCAGCGCTGCCGCGCGCCATTGCTCCCGGCGGCGGCTCCTGCGCAGCGCCCGGCGCAGGTCGGCGGCGTCGGGGTCGACGCTCGCCAGCGCGGCGTGGACCGCCGCCGCCGCGCCGCGCAGCATCGCTTTCCCGCGCCGACCCGGTCAGCCGGCTACTTGGCGACCCAGGCGTTGAACCGCTGCGAAAGCTTGTCCAGGTTCTCCAGCCAGAACTTGTCGTTGATCGGCAGCGCCGAGGCCATGTTCTGCGGCGCCGTCGCCAGCTCCGGCAGCACCTTCTTGTCGATCATCGCGGTCGATGCCTTGGTCGTCGGCCCATAGGTGATTTTTTCCGGCAGGTTCTTCTGATACTGCGGATCGCTGACGAACTGCAGGAAAGTCTCGGCTTGCGCCTTGTTCGGCGACCCTTTCATGATCACCCACGAATCGATCGTGTACAGGTTGTTGTGCCAGACGATCTTGAAGTTCTTCTTGTCCTTTTCGTTGGCTGCGGCGATGCGGCCGTTGTACGCGTCGGTCATCGCCACTTCGCCGGACGCGAGCAGTTGCGGCGGCTGCGAACCCTTTTCCCACCAGACCATGTTCGGCTTGATCTCGTCGAGTTTCTTGAATGCGCGATCGACGCCGGCCGGCGTGCCGAGCGTCTTGTACACGTCCTTCGGCGCGACACCGTCGGCCATCAGCGCGATCTCGAGCGTCGTCTTCGCGCCCTTGCGCAGCGCGCGCTTGCCCGGCCACTTTTTCACATTCCAGAAATCGGCCCAGGATTTCGGCGTGTCGCCTTTGATCTTGTCGCCGTCGTACGCCATGATGAAGCTGTAGACGATCGCGCCGACGCCGCAATCGTTGACCGCATCGGGCAGGAACTTGTCCTTGCCGCCGAGCTTCGCCCAGTCGATCTTCTCGTACAGCCCTTCCTCGCAGCCGAGCAGCAGCTCTTCGGACTCGACCTGCACGACGTCCCAGTTGTTGTTGCCTCCCTGGATCTTGGCGCGCAGCGTACCGACGCCGCCATCCCAGTTTTCCTCGGTCATCTTGACGTTGGTCTTCTCCATGAACGGCTTGAAATACACTTCGCGTTGCGCATCCTGGTACGCGCCGCCCCACGACACGACCGCCAGATCGCGCGCCAGCGCCGTGGCCGACAGCATCGATACCGCGGCGGCGAACGCAACGGTGATAAGTCTGTTGCTGAGCATGGTGCCCTCCACTGACTAGTTTTCCTGCGCAAAAACGCGGCAGTGTTCCGGCTCCCAGACCATCTCCACTGCCGCGCCGACATCGGGTATCGCATGCGCCTCGCCGATCGGGCGCTTTACCGTGAACTCCTCGCTGCCGTTCAATGCCACGCGCGCCCGGACGTGGTCGCCGAGGTAGACGATCTCGCGCAACGTCCCGGCAAGGCTGCAGCCCCGCCTTCCGTTGATTGTATGCCCGGCCAACTGTATTTGCACTCGCTCCGGCCGCAGCGAAACGGTGACCGCGCCGCCGTCCGGTACCGGCTCGACCAGCGTACCTTCGATCCGGGTATCGCTGCCCCGGATGCGGATCGTGCAGCGATCGCCGGTGGTCGACTCGGTGCTGCCGACGAGGCGGTTGTTCTCGCCGATGAAGCGCGCGACGAAGGCGTTCTTCGGGTACTCGTACATCTGCTTTGGCGTGTCCAGCTGCTGAATGCGGCCGCGATGAAACACCGCGATCCGGTCCGACATCGTCAACGCCTCCGACTGGTCGTGCGTGACATAGACCATCGTGACGCCCAGGCGCTGGTGCAGCCTGCGGATCTCGAGCTGCATCTGCTCGCGCAGCTGCTTGTCGAGAGCGCCCAGCGGCTCGTCCATCAGGATCAGCTTGGGCTCGAACACCAGCGCGCGGGCGACGGCGACCCGCTGCTGCTGTCCCCCGGAGAGCTGTGCCGGGCGCCTGGCACCGAAACCCGACAGCTGCACCATGTCCAGCGCGCGCTCGACCCGCGCGGCGAGCTCCGCCGGTGGCACGGCGCGAACCGACAACGGAAAGCCGATGTTGTCGGCCACGCTCATGTGCGGGAACAGCGCGTAGTTCTGGAAGACCATGCCGATGTTGCGCTGGTGCGGCGGCAGGTTGGACAGCGACTTGCCCTCGAGCAGAATCTCCCCTCCGGTCGGCGTCTCGAAGCCGGCGAGCAGCATCAGGGTCGTCGTCTTGCCCGAGCCCGACGGCCCCAGCAACGTCAGGAACTCGCCCCGCTCGATATCCAGATCGAGATCGTCGACGACGCGGGTGACGCCATCGTAGCTTTTTTCGACGCCGACGAAGCGGACGATGGGTTCGGACGGTTTCATGCGGGGGGCAGCGAATGGGCAATCATCGGTCCTTGCCGCCCATCCGGTCAACGCGGGCCATGCGGCCGGCCCGGGGCGCCGCTAGGCGAGCCCTTTTTCCTTCACCATCAACCAGGTATCGTCGAGCGCCTTGCCGAAGCAGCCCATCATGTCGTCGATCTCCGTTTCGCTGATGATCAGCGGCGGGCTGAACGCGACGATGTCACCGGGCATGTTGCGCAGGATCGCGCCGTGGTGCTGCGCGCGGCGGACCAGGTAGGCGGCGACGCCGGCCTTGGGCGCGAAACTCTCGCGGCTCGCCTTGTCGCGCACCAGCTCGACGGCGCCGATCAGGCCGATCCCCCGCGCCTCGCCGACCAGCGGATGCCCGGCGAAGCTGCGGATCGCCGCCTGCAGCCGGGGAGCGACGCGCCGGACGACGGCCACGATGTCGCGCTCGGCATAGATGTTCAGCGTCTCCAGCGCGACGGCGGCCGGGACCGGATGCGACGAATAGGTATACCCGTGGCCGAAGATGCCGAGCTTGTCGCTTTGCGCCAGCAGGACTTCGTACAGCGCGTTGGAAACCATCGTGGCGGAGATCGGCAGGTAGCCGGCCGAAAGCGCCTTGGCAACGGTGATGATGTCCGGCTGCAGCCCGAACGTCTGCGCGCCGAACAGGTTTCCCGTGCGGCCGAATCCGCAGATGACTTCGTCGCAGACGAACAGGATCTCGTATTTTTTCAGGATCGGCTGGATGCGCTCGAAGTAGGTCGCAGGCGGGACGATGACGCCGCCCGCGCCCATGACCGGCTCGGCGAAAAACGCCGCTACCGTGTCGGGATCCTCGCGCACGAGCAACGCCTCCAGGCTGGCCGCCAGGCGCTCGGCGAACGCTTCCTCGCTTTCGCCCGGTCGCGCGCCGCGATAATAATAGGGCGCATCGGTGTGCAGAATGCGCGCGATCGGCAAGTCGAAGTCGTCGTGCGCGAACGCAAGTCCGGTCAGGCTGCCGGTCGCGATCGTCACGCCGTGATACGCGCGCTGGCGTGAGATGATCTTTTTCTTGCGCGGACGGCCGAGCGCGTTGTTGACGTACCAGGCCAGTTTTATCGCCGTGTCGTTCGCCTCGGAGCCCGAGTTCGCGAACAGGACCTTCCCCATCCCGGCCGGGGCGATGTCTATCAGCCGCTCGGCCAGCTCGGTGCTGATCGCCGGAACCTTGCCGCCGAAGCTGTGGTAGAACGGCAGCTCGCACATCTGCCGGTATGCGGCGTCGGCGAGCCGCCGTTCGGAAAATCCGAGCGACGCGCACCACAGCCCGGCCATGCCTTCGAGATAGCGCCGTCCCTGGTCATCGTAGACATAGACGCCTTCGCCGCGCGTAATGACCAGCGGCCCGTCGTTCAGGACCGAGCGCAGATTGGTCGATGGATGCAGATGGAACGACTGATCGCGGCGGGCAGCCGCTGAGATCGGCGACATCGGGATTTCCTCGGGATCGAAGGCAGCGGACCAAGCGCTGCTCCCGATTGTTTCGCGTGACGCGGATCGCGTCAATGCCGCGCGACGCCGCCGCAGCCAGGCAGCGTCAGCGCTTGCTCGGCGTGCGCTCCCTGATCAGGACCGCGCACCCGCTCATCATCGCATAGGCGAACGCGGTCCAGTACCAATGCGCGACGAACATCACGGCCAGCACGCCGAGATCGAAGACCATCGCCTGCAGCGGCGGCGCGGTCGGGAGGCTGATCGGCCGCGAGCCCGGGCCGCCGATCAGCGCGGTCGCGCAGTTGGCCAGCGTCCACCACGTGAATGCGGTGATCGCGTACTGCGCCCACCCGACCTGCGCGACGATCGCGAAGTACAAGCCTGCGGCAAGCACGCCATTCGAGACGATCCAATCCAGCCTGCGGTCCATCGTCAGCCTTTCCGGTCGCTGCATTTCATCGGGGCGCGAGTTTGGTAGCTTGGCGAACGCATGTCAATAGTGACCGTTGTGTTCGCCCACGGGCGATCGCCGCACGCGCAATTCGGGCTTGAGCTTGAGTGTCCATTCGACGTCGACGCGCCGCTTGCCGGTGACGTCGACGCTCCTCTTGGTCGCCGCCTCACCGCCCTCGAGCTGCGGATGCCACACTCGCACGACGTAGCTTTTCGCCGGCAGATCGGCGATTACCGCCTTCCCGTCGGCGCGGGTCTTGGCGAAATACGGCGATTCCGACACGTAGATGTAGCCGACCATCCAGTCGTGGATATTGCAACCGAGGACGACGACACCGGGCGTATCGAACACGACCGGCTGCGTCGGCACGCCGGCGTAGAGCGGCAGCTCGAAGCGCTTGGCCGGCGAAAACGAGTAAACGTGGTGGCGGACGTTGTCGTGGTTGGGGAAGATTACCGGCGTCCCGACGAGGATCGCGTTGACCTTCGGTGTGAACTCCTTGTCGACCTGGTCGACGACGGCATCGCGCCGCGTCGGCAGGCGGAGGCCGCCGTCCGCCGGCACGGCGACGACGACGGCATCGGCCACCGGCTTGCCCTTGTCGTCGACGATCGTGGCGAAGATTTCGTGTTGCGCCAGCGCCGCGTGCCCGGTCAGGGCGATCAGGGCGAGGCCAAGGAGGATGCGCATGCGAGAGTCTCCGTCGTCGACTGGCGGCGTCAGTAGCGAAAAGCCAGCAGGATCGTGCCGATCCGGCTGAGGTAGTTGAGGTCGTCGTAGGCGCTGGTTCGGGCTACCGCATAGCTCACATTCAGCGACGAACGTTCCGACAAGGCCCAGCTCAGTGTCGCGTTGGCAGTGGCAGTCGTGCCGCGCAGACGGTAGGCGAAGAAGTCGCTGCCGAAAGTCGGATCGGCGGCGATCGCGTCGGACGCGAGAAAGATGTCCAGATTCTGCCGGGTGGTCGACTCGACGTCGCCGCGCCGCACCGATGCCCGTCCCCCCACCTGCACTCGATCGGTGATGTCGTAGGCGGCGCGCGCGAATACGCTCTGCCCGCGCAAATCGAATGCCTTGCCGGAGATCCCGGGAACGACCGGCCGGTCGTTGCGGGCGAATCGCCGGTCGGTGGCGACGCCGAACGACGCGTCGAAATTGTCGGTCAGGCGCCGGCCGACTTCCAGACGGGCCTCCAGGCGATCGCCGTCCCGGATATCGCTGCGATAGTCGTCGTGTGCCGCACTGATGGTGATCGACGCCCAGGGAACATCGCGGCCGAGGCCGAACTTGTGCCGGTAAGCGGCGCTGCCTCCGATCGAGACCAGATTGAGCCCGCGAAAGCGCGCGTAGGCCTCGCTGTTAGCCTCGAAGGTGAGAGTGATGCCGTCGCCGCCCGACGGCGCGTAGAACCATCCTCCGGCGGCGGCCAGCGTTGCCGCGCCGTCACCGCGCTCATCCGCGGCGTTCTGCGCCCGGGTCAGGTTGTCGTCATACAGGCCGCCGGCGCGCACATCGTAGAACCATTCGGCGCGCGCTTGCCCCGCGCCGCACAGCAGCATCGCCAGCAGCGCCCAGGCCGCCGCGCGAGCGCGGACGGCGTCGCGGGGGCAACGTGCGGCAGGCACGCTCGGCTGGGCATCCATCGTTTTGGCGGCAGGGAACTTGCTTATTCGTGGGCTCGCAACGCGTGGTGCACAAGCATTTTTGATGCGAGCGGGAAGCCGGGGGGCTGAACGAGGCGGGCGATATTTGTAACTTATTGAATAATATGATTATAAAACGCCCTGTCCGACGACGGGTCGGGTCGAAAGACCCGGCGCCGTCCATTTTTTGCGGCGGCGCTGCGACCCGCTTGGTCGTCGATGTGCCGGGATGCGGCAGTCGTTGCGGGGTGGCCACGACCCGGGACGGCCGGACGCCGGCCCGCATCGGGCCGGGCTTGCGATGACGATGACGCTCAAGCGCTTGCGCGCGCTGCCGATGCGCAGCCTGCAGGCGCGCATCCTCGGGCTGTTCCTGCTGCTGATCCTTTTCGTCCAGGTCGGCGGCTTCGTCCTGATCAATACTGTCGGAGGCAATTCGGCGCGCAGCACCGTCGGCGCCGAAGTCGCCGGCGGCGCACGCGTGTTCGATCGCCTGCTCGAGCAGGATGCGCAGCGGCTGGTCCAGGGCGCCCGCCTGATGGCGGCCGACTACGCGTTTCGTGAAGTGATCGCCACCGGCGATCGCGAGACGATCGGCTCGGTGCTCGTCAATTACGGCAAGCGCATCGATGCGCCGCTGGTGATGATCGTCGGGCTCGACCAGAAAGTTCTGGGCGACACCATCGGCAGCGGCACCGGGAAGCCCTTCGTGCTGCCGCGGCTGCTCGACCAGGCGGAAGCCCTGGAACAGGCATCGGCGATGGTCGTGCTGCGCGGCGAGCTCTACCAGCTGGTCGTCGTGCCCGTGTTGGCGCCGGTGCCGATCGCCTGGGCGGTGGTCGGTCTGCGCGTCAATGACGCATTGACCAACGAGCTGCAGCGGCTGACCGGTCTCGACGTCAGTTTTTTCAGCCGTCGCGCCAACGACGGCTGGAAGCTCCAGGCGAGCACGCTGCCGCTCGCCGATCGCCCCGGCTTGCGTGCCGACATGGCGTCCGATCGATTCGCCGAAACCGACTCCGAGGGCAACGCGGTCTATGGCGACGGCGCGATCACCCGTGTGGTGCAGCTGCCGACGCAGGCCGAGGCGAGCGTCGTCGCCGTGCTGCAGGACCCGTTGTATCCCGCCCTCGAGCCGTTCCGCCGCTTGCAGCAGCGAATGATGCTGATCACGCTGCTGGGGGCGGTCATTTCGGTGTTCGCCAGCATTGCCATCGCCCGCGGCATCGCGCGTCCGGTGCACGATCTGGCGGGCGTCGCGTTGCGGATCGCCGCCGGCGACTATTCGACCGTGCCGCCGGTATCGCGCACCGACGAAATCGGCGATCTCGCCCATGCCTTCCGCAACATGCAGCAGGACATCGCGAGCCGCGAATCGCGCATCATGGATCTCGCCTACCGGGACGGACTCACCCAGCTGCCGAACCGCGCGCTGTACAACGACCGCCTCGACGAGGCGCTGTCCGCCGCGGCGGCGCTGGGCATGCCGGTCGCGGTCCTGCTGATGGACCTCGATCACTTCAAGGACGTCAACGACTCGCTCGGCCATCCGATCGGAGACCTGATCCTGCGCGCGGTTTCGTCCCGGCTGGAGCTCGTGCTCAAGCGGCCGACCGACACCGTCGCGCGCCTCGGCGGCGACGAGTTCGCGATACTGCTGCCCGGCGACGACGCGGCGAAGGCAGAGCGCGTCGCGAAGGCGCTGCTGCATGCGCTGGAGATGCCGATGACGCCGGAAGGGCACGTCGTCGACGTGCGTGCGAGCATCGGCATCGCCATCTATCCCGAGCATGGCAGCGAACGCTCGACCTTGCTCCGGCACGCCGATGCCGCGATGTACGCGGCCAAGCGCAAGAACCTCGGCATAGCGCTCTGGGACGAGCGCTACGACCTGCACAGCAAGGAGCGCCTGTCGCTGATGAGCGGCTTGCGCAAGGCCGTCGACGAGGACGAGCTCGTGCTTTTCTACCAGCCCAAGATCGCGCTGCGCGGCGGCAGCGAGCTGCACGCCGAGGCGCTGGTGCGCTGGCGGCATCCGACGCGCGGTCTGGTCTCGCCGGTGGAGTTCATCGCCTTTGCCGAGCAGACCGGCTACATACGCGCTATCACGCAGTGGGTGATGGCGCACGCGATCGCGCAATGCTCGGCCTGGCGCAGCGACGACCTGCCGATGAACGTATCGATCAACATCTCGGCGCGCGACCTGGTCGACCTCGAGCTTCCGGACCGGGTCGAGTCGCTGCTGCACAAGCACGGCTGCGCGGCGCAATGGATCACCTTCGAGATCACCGAAAGCGCGATTCTCGACGATCCCGATCACGCGATCGACAACCTGCGGCGGCTGCACGCGCTGGGCTGCCGGCTGGCGATCGACGACTACGGCACCGGGTATTCGTCGCTCGCCTACCTTCGCCGCCTTCCGGTGCACGAGCTCAAGATCGACAAGACGTTCATCCTCGGCATGGCGCGGGACACGAGCGATGCGGTCATCGTCCGCTCGACGATCGACCTCGCGCACCACATGGGCCTGGTCGTCGTCGCCGAAGGGGTCGAGGACGAAGCGACGGTCGAGCGGCTGCGCGGCCTTGGCTGCGACATGGTCCAGGGCTACCTGCTCAGTCGTCCGGTGATGGCGACGGACCTGGTCGCCTGGATGCGCTCGTCGGTCTGGACGCGCGCGGCGCGCGATCCGGGGCTGCTGCGCCGCGTCGTGTAGGCGTCGCCCCGGCCCCCGATTCAGGCATTCGGGGGCAGGCTCCGGCCGGGGCCCAATCCGCGATCCTCGCCGGGCGGGCTGCCGTCAGTTGATCCCGGCCTGCGCCGGGATGACGGCTAATCGATTACGCTGTCGGCCTTGACGGCGCGTTGCGTCGAGACCGGCATCCATGGCTTCCTACCCGCACCTGCTCGCGCCACTCCCGCTCGGCTTCACCACGCTGAAGAACCGCGTGCTGATGGGCTCGATGCATACCGGGCTCGAAGAGGCGCCGAACGGTTTCGCCAAGCTGGCTGCCTTCTACGCCGCGCGCGCCCGGGGCGGCGTCGGGTTGATCGTCACCGGCGGCATCGCTCCGAATTTCAGCGGCCGGATCGATCCGCGCCATTCGCAGCTTTCCTTCGCCTGGCAGGTCGCGAAGCACCGCGCGATTACCGACGCCGTGCACGCCGCCGGCGGCAGGATCGCGATGCAGATCCTGCATGGGGGCCGCTACTCCTACCACCCGCTCGCCGTCGCGCCATCGGCGCTGAAGTCGCCGATCACGCCGTTTCGCCCTCGCGCGCTGACCGGCTGGGGTGTGCGCCGCACGATCGCCGCCTATGTCCGCTGCGCGGTGCTGGCCCAGCGCGCCGGTTATGACGGCGTCGAGATCATGGGATCGGAGGGCTATCTGATCAACCAGTTCGTCGCGCCGCAGACCAATCTGCGCGACGACGACTGGGGCGGCTCGTTTCTCAACCGCATACGCTTTCCGGTCGCCATCGTGCGCCGCACGCGACAAGCGGTCGGCCCGAATTTCATCATCGTCTATCGCCTGTCGATGCTGGATCTGGTCGAGGGCGGCAGCTCGTGGGACGAGGTCGTCGCGCTGGCGCAGGCGGTCGAAGCCGCGGGCGCGACGATCATCAACACCGGCATCGGCTGGCACGAAGCGCGCATCCCGACGATCGCGACGATGGTTCCGCGCGCTGCGTTCGCCTGGGTGACGCGGCGGCTGAAGGGCGCGGTGAAAATTCCGTTGATCACGACCAATCGCATCAACGATCCCGCGACCGCCGAAGCGGTGCTCGCGCGCGGTGACGCCGACATGGTGTCGATGGCAAGGCCGTTTCTCGCCGACGCCGACTTTGTCGCCAAGGCCAGCGCGGGCCGCGCCGACGAGATCAATACCTGCATCGGCTGCAACCAGGCGTGCCTCGACCAGATATTCGAGCGGCAGACGGCGACCTGTCTGGTCAATCCATACGCCTGCCGCGAGACCGAGCTCGTCTTCACGCCGGCCGCGGCCAGGCGCAAGGTCGCCGTCGTCGGCGCCGGCCCGGCGGGCATGGCCTGCGCCTTGACCGCGGCCGAGCGCGGGCACGACGTGAGTCTGTTCGACGCCGCGGCGGAGATCGGCGGACAGTTCAACCTGGCGCGCCGTATTCCGGGCAAGGAGGAATTCGCCGAGACGCTGCGCTATTTTCGCGTGCGGCTGAAGCAGGCAGGCGTCAGGCTCAGGCTCGATCATCGCGCCGTCGCACAGGACCTCGAGGGTTACGATGAAGTGATTCTGGCTTCCGGCGTTCTGCCGAGAACGCCGGCGATTCCCGGCATCGAGCACGCCAAGGTCGCGAGCTACGTCGATGTCGTCGAGGGACGCCGCCAGCCGGGGCGGCGCGTCGCGATCGTCGGCGCCGGCGGCATAGGCTTCGACGTCGCCGAGCTTCTCACCGCCGGCGCGCCGGCCGACGGTCACTTGAGCGACGGAGGCGCCGACGATCCGGCGATCGCGGCATTTCGCGACGAATGGGGCATCGATGCCGGATACGGCGCGCGCGGCGGCCTGAAGCCCGCGCACGAGCCGCTGCCGCCGCGGCAGGTGTGGCTGCTGCAGCGAAAGCAAAGCAAAGTCGGCGCCGGACTGGCCAAGACGACCGGCTGGATCCGGCGCACGCTGCTCAAGCGTCGCGGCGTCGTGATGATCGCCGGGGTCGAGTACGACAGGATCGACGATGCCGGATTGCATTTCCGCGTCGACGGCGAGCCACAGTCGCTGGACGTCGACACCATCGTGATCTGCGCGGGGCAGGAGCCGCGCCGCGATCTGGTCGGCGCGCTCGAAGCGATGGGCATCCGTCCCAGGCTGATCGGCGGCGCGGATGTGGCGGTGGAGCTCGACGCCAAGCGCGCGATCGATCAGGGCACGCGGGTAGCCCTGGCGCTTTGAATTGCCGAGCTCAATAGGAGCCCGGAACCAGCCTGAGATCGTCCAGCTCGGCCAGCACGTCGGCACCGTGCCACGCGGTGTAGACGACGATGCTCAACAGCAGCAGAACGACCGCCGACCACGCGACATCGGCTAACGGTCCCCATCGGCGATCGTTGGAAGTCTGGCGCGACGCGTCGTCGCATCGCGGAGCTTGTCGTGCGCTGCGGTCGATCCGCGACTCGCGCGGCGACTTGCCGCGGCGACGGGCAAAAAACGCGAGCAATGCGGCCGCTGCGACGAGCCGGATCGAACGCTCGATTCCTTCGGCAATCATCATGCTCCTGGCTGCCGGCACACCTCCATGCGAGTTCTGTCCGCAAACGGCGTGCCAGCCAGCGCCGATCGACGAAGATCTCAAAGAACAGAGACTTGCCGCAGTGGCAGCGCTTGACGCGGTGTCGCGGCTGCACTATCGCGTTGCAGCAGGGGTATGCGAGGCACCACGCTTGTGCGGCAGCGCGCTTTCCCAGGCGGAGAGATCTGGCCGCTGCAGATGCCAGTCGGTGGCCTGCTGAAACGCGCGGCCGGCGCGAACGAGCGTCGGCTCGGCGAACGGCGCGCCCAGCAGCTGCACGGCGACCGGCAGCCCGTCGGCCGACATGCCCGCCGGCAGCGACAATCCGCAGATTCCGAGGTAATTGGCGACCCGTGTGAACGTGGCGAGCGGAGTCGCGACCTCGTCGACTTCGTCCACCGGCGTGGCCGTGATCGGCAATGTCGGCGTGAGCAGGATGTCGCGGCCGCGCATCCAGTCGGTGAACGCGGCAGCCGCGCGCTTGCGCCGCGCGAGCTCGTCGATATAGTCGGCGGCGCTGATCATCTTTCCACCTATCGTTCGCTTGCGCACCCACGGATCGATCGGCAGCTTCGGGTCTTCGATGTAGTCGCGGTGCAGCGCCCATGCCTCGGCGGCGATGATCCTGCCGTTGCGCATCATCAGGTCCTCGAAGTCGATCGGCACGGCGACTTCGTCGACCAGCGCGCCGTGCTCGCGCAGCACGGCGATTGCGTGTTGCAACGCGCGCGCCACATCCGGCAGCGTATCGGGCGGCAGCTGCTCGGCCGGCAGCGCAGTGATACGCAACCGGCGCACATCGGGGGCGCCGGCAAGCACCGCGTCGAAATCGAGCCGGGGCACGGTCAGCGTGGACGCGTCGCGCGGATCCGGTCCCGCCATCGCCGCGGTCAGCAGCGCGGCATCGTCGACGGTGCGCGCCAGCGGTCCGAGCGAATCGAGCGTGTTCGCCAGAGGCACGACGCCGGCGAGGCTGATCGTGCCGTAGGTCGGCTTGAGCCCGGTCAGTCCGCAAAGCGCCGAGGGGATGCGTATCGATCCGCCGGTATCCGAGCCGATGGCGGCAGGGGCCAGACCCGCGGCCACGGCGACTGCGGATCCGCTGCTCGAGCCGCCGGCGACGCGGTGGACACGCGTATCCCACGGATTCCAGGGCGCGCCCATCGGCTGGTTGCGTCCCCATCCCCCGAACGCGAATTCGACCATGTGCGTCTTGCCGAGCGGAATCATCCCCGCAGCGATCAGCTTCTCGACCGCGGTGGCCGTTTCGGTTGCGACTCGCCCGTGCCAGCTCTTTGACCCCGCGGTCGTCACCCGGTCCTTGACGTGCAGCAAATCCTTCAGTGCGATCGGCAGTCCGTGCAGCGGACCGCGGGCGAACCCGGCCTTGCGCTCGAGATCGGCCGCGGCCGCGCCATCGAGCGCGGCTTCGCGATAGACCTCGACGAACGCGTGCGCGTGGCTATCGAGCGCCGCAATGCGTTCCAGGCAGGCGGTCACGATAGCGTGCGATGAGGTTTCGCCCGCGCCCAGACGGCGCGAAAGCTCGGTCAGCGGAAGATAGGGAAGATCTGGCGGGGTCATGCGGTGGCGCCTTTATGCGAGAAATGGGTCGGACGTCCCGATCATAGCCGAGCGCGGCGTGCCGAGTGTCATCGTCCTCGGCACAACGATTGGAGGCCCGGCGGCAGCCGGCGTTCCTAGCGTCGCTTCACGG
>DATNAR010000358.1:0-8688 GCA_035607385.1 Casimicrobiaceae bacterium | reverse complement strand
GACAGAAACTCGGTCGGCAGCGGCAGAATGTATTCCGGCACGCCGAACAGCCGCACCAGGAATTGCCAGGCCACCAGCAGCGCGGCGAAAGTCGCGATCGGAAACAGGACCGCGGAAATGCGATCGCGCGCCTTCGTCGGTGGCGGGGCGGCGACCGCCAGCTGGTCTGCCGCCGCCGTGACGGCCGGCGTTGCCGCGCCCTGCGGCGCGGCCGGCGCGACCGGGTCGAGGCTCATTCGCGCACTCCGGCGGCGCCCGGCGCGGCGCGCAGTGCCCAGGTGCGAGGGCCGTCGCGCGTGAAGTCCTGCTCGCTGCGGGCGAGACGCGTCAATGCCTGCGCGAGCATCCGCGGCCCTTCGTAGCGCGGCGGCAAGCTCTCGCCGCTGTCGCCCTGACGATAAGCGTGTTCGCCGGCGGCGGGGATCAACTCGTGGACGGGATCGGTCATTGCGGAAACTCCGGATCACAATAAGCTGCGCCGCTGCGAACGGTCAAGCTGCGGCGCAATGGCGCGTCAATCGAGCGTGCTGCGGAATGTCCGGAGTCCGATGGCCATGATGACCAGGCCGAACAGCGCGATCGGCCACGCTTCCGGCCCTATTTCCGCCCAGCCGTTCGCCTTGAGCAACACGCCGCGAACGATGCGCAGAAAGTGCGTCAGCGGCAGCGCTTCGCCGATCAGCTGCGCCCAGCCCGGCATGCCGCGGAACGGAAACATGAATCCCGAAAGCAGCATCGAAGGCAGGAAGAAGAAGAAAGTCATCTGCATGGCCTGCAGCTGGTTGTCCGCCACCGACGAGATCGTCAGTCCCAGCATCAGATTCGCGGCGATGAACAGCAGCACCGAAAGATAGAGCACGGTGATGCTGCCCTGGATCGGCACGTTGAACAGAAGGCGTGCGAGCACCAGGACGATCGTCACCTGCAGCAAGCCGATCAGAATGTAAGGCACGATCTTGCCGGTCATCACCTCCAGCACCGTCGCCGGCGTCGCCAGGAGGTTCTCCATCGTGCCGCGCTCGCGCTCGCGTGTGATCGCGAGTCCCGTCATCATCACCATCGTCATCGTCAGGATCACGCCCATCAAGCCGGGGACGATGTTGTACTGCGTGACCGCCTCGGGGTTGTAGCGCGGATGCACGATGACGCTGAACGCGCCCGGCGTCGCGGCGAGCGGCGACAGCGAGCCGGTGAGATCGTGGCTCAGCGCCGTCTGCGCGAGCTGGTTGACGGCCGAGAGCGCATTGCCGGTTGCGGTCGGGTCGGTTGCATCGGCCTCGATCAGCATCGCCGGACGCTCGCCGCGAACCAGCCGGCGTGAAAAATCCGCCGGTATGCTGACGACGAACTGCGCCTTGCCGATGGCGAGCATGCGATCCGCATCGTCTTCGTCCTTGGCTTCGCCGATGAAGTCGAAATAGCTGCTGTTCTGCAGCGCGGCCAGAATGCTGCGCGAGAACTCGCTGCGGTCGGCGACGAGCAGCGCCGTCGGCAGGCGCTTGGGATCCGAGTTGATCGCGAAGCCGAACAGCACCAGCTGCACGACCGGAATGCCGACGATCATGCCGAACGTCAGCCGGTCGCGCTTGAGCTGGATGAATTCCTTGCCGACGATGCCCAGCCAGCGCGAGAACGAGAACAGACGACCGTTCATCCGGCTCACTCCCGCGCCGCCGCCGTTTCGGCCGCAGACACCGCGTCGTCCGCGTCGTGCATCAGGTGGATGAACACGTCTTCAAGGCCGGGCTCGACCTCACGCCATTCACGCCCCGCTTGGTTCATCAGCGGCGCGAGTTCGCTCTTGAGCGCGTCGCGATTCGATCCGGTGACGTGCAGCGCATTGCCGAATGCGGCGACCTGCTCGACCGCCGGAATGCCGCGCAAGCGCTCAGCCAGCGCCGGCAGGTCGCCCCCGCTGACCTCCCACGTCGTCAGCGACTGGCTGGCGATCACTTCTTCGGCCGTCCCTTGCACCAGCAGCCTGCCGTAAAGGATGTAACCCAGCTTGTGGCAGCGCTCGGCTTCGTCCATGTAATGGGTGCTGACCAGCACGGTGATGCCGCGCGCGGCAAGCGCGTGCAATTCCTCCCAGAAGTCGCGCCGTGCCTTCGGATCGACACCGGCGGTCGGCTCGTCGAGGAGCAGCAACTGCGGCTCGTGCAACAGGCAGGCTGCCAGCGCGAGGCGCTGCTTCCAGCCGCCGGACAGCGAGCCCGCCAGCTGATTCGCGCGCGTCGCGAGTCCCAGTTGAGCCAGCGCCTGGTCGACGCGGGCCGCGCCGTCGGCCATGCCGTACATGCGCGCGATAAAGCGCAGGTTCTCGCGGATCGTCAGGTCTTCCCAGAACGAAAAGCGCTGCGTCATGTAGCCGACGTGGAGCTTGATCTCCCGCGTCTGCCGCCGGATGTCGAAGCCGAGACAGGTGCCTTCGCCGCTGTCGGGCGTCAGCAGACCGCACAGCATGCGGATCGATGTCGTCTTGCCGCTGCCGTTCGGGCCCAGAAAGCCGAAGATCTCGCCGCGCCGCACCGTCAAGGTCAGGTCCTTGACGGCGTGATTTTCGCCGAAATGCTTGTTGAGACCCCGCACGTCGATGACGACGTCGCCGCCGGCAGGGCCCTCCCCGCTGGTCGTCATCGCTTCTGTGCCGGTACGTACGACAAAGGCTGCCGGGCGAATCGCTCGACGCAGGCCAGCGAACAGAACCAGTAGGTGCGCTGCTCGAAATGGAGGTCACCGGCCGCCCGCCGCTTGTCGACCTGCATCTTGCACACCGGGTCGATCGCATATTCGCGCGCGCAACCCGACAGAACGACTTCATACAGATCGACCGGATGCGGCAGGTTTTTCAGTGAAAACGACCCCCGATGCGCGATTTCGACGTCCGGGCTCCGGGCCTCGACCAGCGCATCGGCAACCTGCCTGGTGCACAGGATCTGGCCGCCGGTGGCTTGCGCGGCGACCCGCGCCGCGAGGTTCACCGTCGATCCGAAATGGCGGTCTTCCCGCAGCAAAGCAGTGCCATGATGCAAGCCGGCGCGAACCACCGGGAAATTCCGGCGATCGGCGATCGCCCTGTAGAGTCCCGACAGCGCATCCATGGCCGCCAGCGGGTCGGGAAACACGAGGAACGCGCAATCACCCGTCAGCGACTGCAAGCGGCCCGACGATTCGACCGAAGCTCGAACCATGGCACCGAACTCGTCCACCAGATCTGCCGCCGCATGCTCTCCGTGCGTGTCGGTCAGCGCCGTATAGCCGGCGATATCGACGAAACAGAAAGTCGCTTCGATGGTGGTGCCTGGAT
The DNA here is from genome assembly GCA_035607385.1 of Casimicrobiaceae bacterium. Lineage (GTDB taxonomy): Bacteria > Pseudomonadota > Gammaproteobacteria > Burkholderiales > Casimicrobiaceae > PALSA-1003. The sequence goes on along the minus strand of DATNAR010000358.1, from coordinate 5,381 downwards.
GCATCGATGTGACCGCCGAGCGATCGATCCTTTTACCGTAACCGGTTCATGGGGAAGGGTCCGAAACAGCGATGCCCTTGCCGTCGTGCGTATGTCGTCACGTCGATTCTGCCCGATCGGCTACTGGGTCCGGGGCAGCGTCACGTCGACCGGCTGACCCGCGTTGAGCTTCGCCGCCACGTCCGCCGCCGGCTTCGCTTCGACCAGATAGACGAGCTTGGCGCGATTCTCCTTCGAGTACAGCACCGGCGGCGTGAATTCGGCGCGGTCGGAGATGAAGCTTACGGTGGCGCTCATCGCGCCGCCGCAGGCGTCGCAGCTGAAATCGACGGTTTGTCCCGCCTTGATTCGTCCCAGCTCGGTTTCCGGGACGAAGAAACGGATCTTGACGTTGGCCGCGGGAAGCAGGCTCGCCACGACGCCGCCTGACGGCACCCAGTCGCCGACGACGTAGTAGGTATCGCTGACGTGCGCCGCCATCGGTGCCGCGACGGCGCGCTGCGACAAGCGCCAGTCGGCTTGAGCCAGCGCCTGGCGGGCAGCGGCGGCATCCGCCTCGGCGGCGCGGATTTCGTCGGGGCGCCCCGGAAGCTTCGCTGTCGCGACCGAGGCGCGCAATTGCGACACCGCCGCATCATCACGCTGCAATTGCGTCCGTACGTCGTCCAGCGCGGCCTTGCTGATGAAGCCGGATTTGAACAGCGCGTCCTGGCGCCGGAAATTCGCCGCCGAAAGCTCGCGCGCCGCCTGCGCCTGCCGCAGTTGCTCGGCGACCGTCTCGACTTCGGGCGGGCGCTTTCCGGTCTTCAGATTGTCCAACCGCGCTTGCGCTGCCTGCAACTGCTGTTCGGCCTGGCGGCGTGCCGCGAGTTCATTTTCGCTTTCCAGTGCAAACAGCGGCGCGCCGGCAGCGACGTCGCCACCGCGCTGCACCGACAGCTTCTGCAGCGTGCCCGCGAACGGAGCGGCGACTCGCACGTACTCGCCTTCCACGTAGCCCTGCAGCGTCCGCTCGGCAGGCGGACCGCAGGCCGCGAGACACAGGCCGGCGACGAGCGCGATCGCGCGGCCGCGAGCGGTCGGCATCGTTTTCTCCGTTGAGTCGTGATGGCCGGCGAAGCATACCGCAGGCCCCGGAAAACGCCAGCCGCGCGGCCGATGCGCAACAGTCACCGCGCCGCGACGGCTAGCTCGAATGCAGCGTGCCCAGCGCGGCCAGCACTTCCTGCGTGCTCAGGAGCTCCGACAAAAGCAGCGGCGTCTTGTCCGGCCGGTAAAGGACGTAAACCGGTACGCCGTCGCGCCCCAGCGCGACGAGCGCAGCGCCGATCACCGGGTCGCGGCGCGTCCAGTCGGCGCGCACGAGTGCGACCTTGCCTTGCGCGAACGCCTGACGCACGGCATCGGTGTTCAGTACCAGACGCTTGTTGACCTGGCAGGTGACGCACCAGGCGGCGGTGAAATCGACGAACACCGGCTGGCCCGCGGCGACGAGCTGCGCGACGCGCTGCGGCGTGTAATCCTGCCAAGGCTCCGACGCCGCGGCTTGGGGCCTCGCGGCTTCGCTTGCCATGCCGGCTACCACCGGAGCGCCGATCGTCACTGCGGCGGCAAGGCTTGCGATTGCCGCGGCGCCCCAGGCACGCGTTCCGCCGGTGCGCATCGTCTGCCATGACCAGAGCGCGAGCGCCACCATCAGCAAGGTGGCGGCGAGGCGTGCGACCGCGTCGTTGTCGAGCTGCGCGCCCAGCACCCAGGCGAGCCAGATCACCGTCGCGTACAACGGAAACGCGAGCAGCTGCCGCAGGCGGCGCATCCACGCGCCCGGCTTCGGCAGCTTCGAGCGCCATGCGGGGAAATACGCCAGCGCCAGGTACGGCAGCGCCATGCCGCAACCGAGCATCGTGAAGACGGTCGCTGTCGACGCCATCGAGCTCGTCAGCGCGTAACCGAGCGCGGCGCCCATGAACGGCGCCGAGCAGGGCGAGGCGATGACGACGGCGAGCACGCCCGACAACGCGTCGTTGACGAAAGGATTCTTCGCGTTCCAGCCGGCCAGCGACGAGGGCAGCAACACCCGGATCTCGAACAGGCCCGACAGGTTCAGCGCGAGCACGAAGAACAGCAGGGCGAGGCCCGCGACGACCGCAGGCGACTGCAGCTGGAAGCCCCAGCCGAGCTGCGCTCCCGCGGCGCGCAGCGCAACCAGCAGCGCTGCGAGCAGCCAGAACGAGACGATGACGCCTGCGGCGAAGGCAAGGCCGTGCCTGCGCATCGTCGCGCGACCGCCGCCGTGCGCGGCGAAGCCCAGGACCTTGAGCGACAGCACCGGGAATACGCAGGGCATCAGATTGAGCAGCAAGCCGCCGAGCAGGGCCAGCGCCATCGCGGCGCCCAGCGACAGTGCGCTCTCCGCGGGCACCAGCGGCAGTGGCTGCGGCGAGGACGCTGCGGGCGCCGCCGCCGCGACCACGGTCCCGGCCAGCGGAACGTCGATCTGCGCGGCGCGCTCGCTGCCGCCGAGTCCGGCCGTCGATTCGAGCACGCCGGCAAGGCGCGTGAATTCGCCGACGCGCTGCACGGCGACCGGCAGCGAGAGCGTCCAGCGCGTGCCATCGCGCGAAAGCTCCTGCGCGCCGCTCGGTTCGATCTGCCCGGCGCTGTACGCGAAAAAACGCAGCTTGCCGACGTCGGCCGGCGCGGATGCGCCGGGCCGCGGCGTCAACACCAGATCGACGACCGAGCCTCTCGCCGTGGCGCTGGCGTTCCAGCCCTCAAGCGCGCGCGGGAACGACGCACGCGTCCTGGCGATCGCAGCGCTCCAGCGCGACTCAGCCGGGGCCGGCGCGCTGCCCTTCGGCGCCACCGGCAGGACCAGCGTCAGGTCCGCGCCTTCGGGGATGCAGACTTCCTTGCACACCAGCCAGTCGGCGCGCGCCGCCAGCGTGATCGTTTGCGCCGCGCCGATCTCGCCGGTGTTCGCGATATCGGTCAGCAGCAGGACTTCGCCTTCGTAGCCGTAGTTGAGCAGCGGACCGACCGGCAGCGCCTGCGGCGCCGGCCACTGTATCGGCCCGGCGCGCAACGGCGCGGGAAGCTTCCAGGCGAGGGTCGTCGGCAGCCCGGAATCCCCCGGGTTCTGCCAATAGGTGTGCCAGCCGCGGTCCATCGCCAGCCGCAGCGCCACCGTCAGCGGCTCGCCAGGGACGAGCGCGGCACGCTCGGATACCAGTTCCGCCTCGACATGGGCGGTGCGCACCGGCGCGGCATGCACGATCGCGGCCGCCGCAGCGAACAGCGCGGCGGCGATCAGCTTAACGAAATGTCGTGGGCATCGCATGTGGAGTGTGCGCGTTGGGCCGCGACGACGCCGGCCGGTTCCGGATACAGTACAATTTTACCAGCCATGCCCCTGTCAGCCCTCGCGCCTGCCTCTCGGGGCGGCGAGCGGGCGCTCCGGTCCGACCGATGGACCTGTCGGCCACCAGTTCCTCGGGATCCTGCCATCCATGGAAGCGTTGCTCGCTTCGATCGTTGTCGTCGCCGTCGGCGAAATCGGCGACAAGACCCAGCTGCTGGCCTTGATGCTCGCCGTGCGCCTGCGCCGGCCGGTGCCGATCATTTTCGGCATCCTGGCGGCGACGCTCGCCAACCACACGCTCGCCGCGCTGGTCGGCGACTGGGTTCGGCATGCACTGCCCGCGCAATGGCTGCGCTGGCTGGTCGCGGTTTCGTTCTTCGGCGTCGCCCTGTGGGCGTTGAAAGCCGACGAGGCAGAAGACACCGCCAGGGTCGCCGCCAGCAACCTCGGTGCCTTTGCGCTGACCGCGGGCGCGTTCTTCATCGCCGAGATGGGCGACAAGACGCAGATCGCCACCGCGGTACTGGCCGCGCAGTTCGGCAACGTCACCGCGGTCGTCGCGGGCACGACGCTGGGCATGTTGCTCGCCGACGTGCCGGTGGTGCTGCTGGGCAACCTCGGCGCGCGCCGCATTCCGTTCAAGCTCGTGCGCAGAATCGCGGCCGCGCTGTTCGCGCTGATGGGCGTCATCGCATTGGTCGGACCCTTGCCCGGCTGATCGGCTAACAGGCGCGTCCCGGTATAATTCCGCGTCCGCTCAGCCATCGCGATGCAACCCTACCGTCCCGCCGACGTCGAGAGCCGCGCCAAGTCGCACTGGCGGGAGACGGACGCCTATCGGGTCGACGAGGATCCGACCAAGGCGAAGTACTACTGCGTATCGATGCTGCCCTACCCGTCGGGCATCCTGCACATGGGGCACGTGCGCAACTACATGATCAACGACATGATGTACCGGCATCTGCGCATGAACGGCTACAACGCGCTGATGCCGATGGGCTGGGACGCGTTCGGCCTGCCGGCCGAAAATGCCGCGATCAAGAGCGGCGTCCCGCCGGCGAAGTGGACCTACGACAACATCGCGACGATGAAAAAGCAGATGCAGGCGGTGAGCCTCGCGATCGACTGGTCGCGCGAGGTCACGACCTGCAAGCCGGAATACTATCGCTGGAACCAGTGGCTGTTCCTGAAGATGCTGGAAAAGGGCATCGCCTACAAAAAGACGGGGATCGTCAACTGGGACCCGGTCGACCAGACGGTGCTCGCCAACGAGCAGGTGATCGACGGCCGCGGCTGGCGCTCGGACGCGCCCGTGGAAAAGCGCGAGATCCCGATGTATTACCTGCGCATCACCGATTACGCCGACGAGCTGCTCGACAACCTCGAGCACATGGACGGCTGGCCGGAGCGCGTGCGCACGATGCAGGCGAACTGGATCGGCAAGAGCGAGGGCGTGCGCTTCGCGTTTACGCACGACATTCGCGGCGACGACGGCAAGCCGATCGGCGAGGGCCGGATGTACGTCTTCACGACGCGCGCCGACACGATCATGGGCGTGACCTTCTGCGCGGTCGCCGCCGAGCATCCGCTGGCCGACCATGCGGCGAAGGCCAATCCCGGACTGGCTTCGTTCATCGCCGAGTGCAAGCGCGGAACGGTGATCGAGGCCGAGCTCGCGACGATGGAAAAAAAGGGCATGCCGACCGGGCTTGTCGTCCGCCATCCGCTGACCGGCGACAACGTCCCGGTCTGGGTCGGCAACTACGTGCTGATGGCTTACGGCGACGGCGCCGTCATGGGCGTGCCTGCGCACGACGAGCGCGATTTCGAGTTCGCCAAGAAGTACGCGCTGCCGATCAGGCAGGTGATCGCCGTCACCGGCGAAACGTTCTCGACCGACGCCTGGCAGCCGTGGTACGCGGATAAGGCACGAGGACGCTGCATCAATTCGGGCAAATACGACGGCCTCGACTACGCGCACGCGGTCGACGCGATCGCCGCCGACCTCGAGGCCAAGGGT
>DATNAR010000342.1:0-2217 GCA_035607385.1 Casimicrobiaceae bacterium | reverse complement strand
GTCGGGGGCGATCTTCCCGGCTGGCTGCCGAGCTTGTTCCGCCGCGCCGGTGCAACCGCGCTGACGGATCGCCGCGGCGAATGCGTCTATGCCGGCTGCCCGCACTATCGCCGCTGCTTCATCGAGCGGGCCGAGCGAGCGAGCCGCGAGGCGGACATCGTCATCGCCAATCATGCGCTGGTGATGGTCAATGCGGCGCGAGCACGCGAGGACGCGCCGGCGCGGATCTTGTTCGACGAGGGTCATCATCTGTTCGATGCCGCCGATTCGACCTTCGCGGTCGCGTTCGGCGGCCAGGAATCGATCGAGCTTCGCCGCTGGATCGTCGGACCGGAGGGGCGATCGCGCGGCCGCCGTCGCGGCTTGGCGGCGCGGCTGATGGATGTAGCATCGTACGACGACGAAGGTGCACGCGCGCTGGACGCGGCAGTCGAGGCCGCCAAGGCGCTGCCCTCGGATGGGTGGCTGCAGCGACTGGTCGAGGGGGCGCCGTTCGGTCCGGTCGAGACGTTGCTCTTTGAGGTTCGGGGTGTCGTCTATGCGCGGTCGAAGGCGCAGGAGGCGGGATATGGCCTGGAGACCGAGCTGGCCGAGCCGGACGGTGCGCTGGTTTCCGCGTCGGCTGGCGCGGCCGAGGTGCTCGAAAACCTGAACAAGCCGCTTGCGGCGCTCGCGCGTCGGCTGGAGGCGGTGTTGGAAGATGCGCCCGACTGGCTCGACAGCCAGGCTCGCGCCCGGGTCGAAGGGGCAATCCGCGGACTTTCCTGGCGGCGGGAAACGCTTGCGGCATGGATCGCATTGCTCGGGCGGATCGGGGGGGAAGCCGATCCCGAGTTCGTGGACTGGCTTGCCGTCGACCGCGTCGACGGACGCGAATTCGATGTCGCGATCCACCGCCGATGGCTGGACCCGACCAAGCCGCTCGCGGCGGCGGTCCTTGCGCCGGCCGATGGTGTGCTAGTCACGTCCGCCACGCTGCGCGGCGGGGAGGGCTGGGACGCGGCCGATGCAAGGACCGGAGCGGCGCATCTGCAAAATGCCGTCCATTTCGAGGCTGAAAGTCCGTTCGATTATGCCGACTGCTCCGAAGTGCTGATCGTCACCGACGTCAAGCAGGGCGACATCGCCTCGCTCGCGGGGGCCTATGCCCGGCTGATCGCGGCGGCTGAGGGCGGCACGCTCGGGCTGTTCACCGCGATCCAGCGATTGAAGGCGGTGCATGCACGAATCGCCGACCGGCTGGCCCGTGACGGGCTGCCGCTGCTGGCGCAGCATGTCGACCCTATCGATGCCGGGACGCTGGTTGACATTTTCCGCGACGATCCCCGTGCATCGCTGCTCGGGACCGATGCGCTTCGCGACGGCGTGGACGTGCCCGGGGAGTCGCTTCGGCTGGTAGTCATGGAGCGTGTGCCCTGGCCACGACCCACGGTGCTTCACGCGGCGCGCCGTATGGCTGGAGGTGGAAGTGCTTACGACGATCGCGCGATTCGCGCGCGTCTGGCCCAGGCATTCGGCCGGCTGATCCGCCGCCAGGGAGATCGCGGCCTGTTCGTCATTTTGTCGGCGGCGATGCCGTCGCGGCTATTGAAGGCCTTCCCGCCGGGCGTCCCCGTCAGCCGAGTGCCGCTGGACGAGGCGATCGCACGGGTGGAGCAGAGGCTGGCCGCAGGGCAGCCGGCGGCGACCTCAGCGCTCCAGCGCGTCGGTTAGGCGATTGCGAAGGGCGATCAGACGAAACACGTCCACGCCGCCGTGGGAACTATCCAAGTCCGGCTCGGGGCTTCGCAAGCCGATGGGAATCGGAGTTTCGGCGACGGCTTCGCTATCGCCCTTGCCGCGCAGCAGCTTCTGGACGCCGCGGACCGTATAGCCTTCCTGGTTGAGCAGGCGGTTGATCCTGCGGACCAGCTCGACATCCGCGGGGCGATAGTAACGGCGGTTGCCGGCTCGCTGCATCGGTTTGAGCTGCGGGAATCGCGTCTCCCAATAGCGCAGAATATGCTGGGCAACGCCCAGCTCCTGCGACAATTCGCCGATCGTCAGTAAGGCGCCGGGATCCTTTTGTCCGGCGGTGGCCAAGGCCTAGCCCTTCGCGATCCGGTCGCGCATGATCTGGCTGGCGCGGAAGGTCATGACCCGGCGCGGAGCGATCGGCACTTCGATGCCCGTCTTCGGGTTACGGCCGATACGCTGGCCCTTGTCGCGCAGGATGAA
>DATNAR010000325.1:0-8129 GCA_035607385.1 Casimicrobiaceae bacterium | reverse complement strand
CATGGTGACATGCGCCGCCGCGGCAGGCTTCAGCCATGTCGGCATTCGGCTGCTGCCGGCCACGCCGAGCGAGCCCCGCTACGACATCGTCGGCGACACGCCGCTGTTGCGCGAGCTCGAACGCCGCCTGGCGGACACCGGGATCAGGGTGCTCGACGTGGAAATCTTCCGGATCAAGCCGGAGACCCGCGCCGGCGACTACGAAGCAGCGATCGCCACCGCCGCGCGGCTCGGCGCGAGCGAGCTGCTGGTCGCCGGCAACGACCCTGAGGAATCCAGGCTGATCGATGGCTTCGCGGCGTTTTGCGATCTGGCCGGCAGCTACGGCCTGGGTGCCGACCTCGAGTTCATGCCCTGGACCGATGCGAAGGATCTGACGCAGGCCGCCCGCATCGTCGAGCGCGCCGGCCGCGGCAACGCCGGGCTCCTCATCGACGCCTTTCACTTCAGCCGATCGCAAAGCCGCATCGAGGACATCGCGATCGTTCCGCCTTCACGGCTGCGCTTCATGCAAATCTGCGACGTGCCGGCTGCGATTCCACCGACGATGGACGCGATTCTCGCCGAGGCGCGCGGCGAGCGGCTGTTTCCCGGCGAGGGCTCGATCGACCTGGTCGGCCTGCTGCGCGCCGTGCCGCGCGACATCCCGCTCAGCGTCGAAGTGCCGACACGCACGCTGGCCAGGTCGATCGGCGCCACCGAGCGCGCGCGCCGCGCGCTGGCTGCGACCAGGCGCGTCCTCGCACAACTCGGCTAAGTCGGCCGCCTGCGCAGGTGCCCGGCTCGACGCGGATGGCCGCCGGGGCATGCGCGTGCGACACGGAACTTGCACTGATGCCTGCGGCATGGCGAAGCGCCATCGCGCCGGCAAAGCCCGATCTTAGCCAGTGCCCACGTCCGCCGACGCACCGCTACGAGCGCTGAGGGCGAGCGCATCGAGCGTCAGCGCGATGTCGATCGACTCGTCCGGCGTCGCGCCCACCCATCGATCCCAGCCATGTCGGACGAGATCGTGGAACGACTCGGCCTCCGCCAGAAAACCGTTGCTCGCGGCCGTCTCGATGAGTTCGTATCGCGCATCCCACCCGGTGCCGCGCTTGATCCGAACGACCGGGGGCATTGCCGCCGAGGTATCGTTGAAGTAAGTCGTCTCGATCGAGCCGGCGTCGCCGGCGATAAAGGCGTGGCGGTGCCTGGCGGTGGCAAAGCTGCACGAGACTTGCGCGAGCAGGCCGCCCGGAAATTCAAGCGTGGCCAAGGTCGTCAGATCCACCCCGGACGCGGCCCATCGCGACATCGCGAATACACGGCTGGGCTTCGTGCCCGCGACCGTTCGGACGAGGCTGACCGGATAGGATCCGGCGTCCATCAGCGCTCCACCCGCGAGGCTCGGGTTCATCCGGATGTTCGCCGCGTCGCTCAGCGGAAATCCGAACGACGCTTGAATCAGCTGCAAGCTGCCGATGGCATCGGAAGCGAGCAGTTCCCGCATCTTCAGCGTCTGGGCTTGTGCGCGGTAGGGATATGCCTCGACCACATACACGCCGTGTTTCCGCGCCGCCTCGAACACCGCTCGCGCCTCGGCGGCGCTTGCGGCGAGAGGCTTCTCGCACAGCACGTGCTTGCCCGCGGCCGCGGCACGGATCGACCACGCGGCGTGAAGGTTGTTGGGCAGCGGGACGTAGATCGCGTCGATATCGGGGTCATCGAGCAACGCCTGATAGGTCGGGTGGACCACGGCGACGCCGGTATCGCGCGCGAACGCGCTCGCGCGATCGACGTCCCGGCTTGCCACCGCGGCCACGACGACCTTGCGCGAGGCCCGCACGCTTTCCGCAAACAGGCGAGCGATCTTTGCCGCCCCGAGGACACCGATCCGCAGGGGGCTGTCGGAGGACAGGTTCACTGCGGCCGGGGCGGTTCGACTCGAGCGCGGAAAATGGCGCAACCAGGCGCTGCGCAGTCGGCCCGGTTTCGCATCCAAGCGAATACCGGAATGTCTTGCCGCGACGCCCCCGCGGCTTCTGGATTCAGGCGTGCCACCAGTCCCCGGACACCATCTGCGCAACGCAGTCCTGAATGTGCGTGATCGTTGTCGCCTGGGCTGCGCGCCAATCACGCTCGAGAGCGAACGTCAGCAGCTTGCGATGCTCTTCGACGACCGGCTCGCCGCGAAATACCGCGGCGAGCATCAGGTAGCGCAGGTACTTGTCATAGATGCCTGCATGCATCTCCAGAAGAACGCGCGAGCCGCAGGCGGAAATGAGCGCGTTGTGGAATTCCCAGTCGTAGCGGCGCAAGGTTTCCTCTTGCGACCGGTCCCCAGCGGCAACGCACCGTTCCAATGAGGCCAGCTTGTGATGGGCCGCAACGACGCGTCCCTCCCACTCCACGTCGCCCGACTCGAACGAGCTCCGCAGCGCGTCGCATTCGAGAAGCTGGCGCATGGCGGCGATCTCGCGCAGGTTATCGGGAGAGATCGAGGCGACTTCGAAGCCACGCGCGCCCTCGGCGGTAATGAGCCCTTCCGACGCGAGGCCGTTGAAGATTTCGCGCAAGGTGCTCACTGCCGAGCCGTAGGCGTCCCGCATTCGATCCAGCGTCAATTTCTGGCCCGGCGCAAGGCGCCCGTAGACGATGTCGGCCCGGACGCGGCGGTAGGTCATCTCGCCTACCGGCGTACCCCGGACCGCGACAGGCGCCGGCGCCTTGTGCCTCGCGACCAAGCGCCGTTCGCCCGCTATCTTGGGAGTCGCCTTGCGGGGCCGTCGGTCGATCGAGCTGGGTAGCATTCTGTCCTCCTTGGTCAGCCTATATTGCTATTGTCCTACGATCGTCATAGTATCCTATGGAAATCATACCAACAACCGTCGCTACAGGCGGTGTTGCCCCGCGCAGATCTCAAAACGGAGGAGTTCATGCAGCCCAAGTTCACCCGTCGCTCGTTACTCGCCGCCGGCGCATCGCTGCTGGCGCTTGGCGCTCTGCCAAATGCCCGTGCGCAAACCAAGACCAAGTTGCGTTTCAGCTCCGCCTTCACCGAACAGGATCTGCGCGCCGATGCCTACAAGTCATTTGCCGCCGCAATCAAGGACCGCTACGACTTCGAGCCCTATTGGGGAAACACGCTGTTCAAGCAGGGCACCGAACTGATCGCCCTGCAGCGGGGCAACCTGGAGATGGTCAATCTCGCGCCGGCGGACATATCGAAGCAGGTTCCCGCCTGGTCGCTGATGACCTCGGCTTACCTGTTTCGCGACGCCGCCCACCTGAAAAAGACTTTCCAGAGCGACGTCGGACGCGATTTCATCAAGATGGCCCGCGACCAGCTCGATATCCAGATCATCACCCCGGTCTACTTCGGATCGCGCAACGTCAACCTTAAGCCCGACCGCCAGATCAGGACTCCGGCAGACATGGCGGGAATCAAACTGCGGATGCCGCCGGGTGAGTTCTGGCAGTTTCTCGGGGAATCCATCGGCGCCAATCCCACGCCGGTTGCGTACGCGGAGGTTTACACGGCGTTGCAGTCGGGCGCCATCGACGGCCAGGACAATCCGCTGGTCGCCAGCAAGCTGATGAAATTCTATGAGGTGACGACCCAATTCGTCATGACCGGCCATGTCATCGGGTACGACGTCATGGCCATGAGCGGCAAGATCTGGGACGCGATGACTCCTCCCCAACAAGCGGCATTCCAGGCAGCCGCCGAGAAGGCGATCGACGACTACGTGGTCAAGTTCGGCGGGCAGGAAAAGGAGGCCCTGGACTTCTTCAAGGCGCAGGGCAAGAAAGTCTATACGCCCGACCTCAATGCGTTCCGAACCTATGCCCAGAAGAAGTATGTCGACAAGTACGGCCAGGACTGGCCGAAGGGCGCGCTCGAGCGCATCAACGCGCTGTAGCCAAGAGGTAGCTCACCCCAGCTTGTGACCGGGATCGCCTGCCATCGTTCTTGATGGCTGGCGGCCCGGCCACCATTCGTCCGCAAGCTGCGTCCGCGTGGAGTCGAACGCCTTATGGAACCTACGAAGCCGAGCAAGTCCTTGAGCGCCGCGTCATGGCTGAAAAGGCGGGCCGAGAACGTGATCGTGGCGCTGATGGCGATCATGTTCGTCTCCTTCCTGCTGCAAATCGCCTTTCGCTACCTGTTGAACCGTCCGCTCGGCTGGACCGATGAAGTCACCGTCCTCTGCTGGGTATGGCTCGTGCTCTGGGGGGCGGCATTCATCCTGTCGGACAAGGACGAGATCCGGTTCGACATCGTCTACGAGCTGGTTCCGCAGCGTACCCGCCGTGCTTTCACGGTGATCTCCAGCCTGGCATTGGTCGTTCTGTTCGTCGTCTCGCTGCCCGCATCCTGGAACTATGTGGCCTTCATGAAGCGCGAGAAGTCCGCCTACCTGGGAATGCCGTTCGACTATCTGTACTCGATCTACATCATTTTTTCGGTCGCCGCCATCGTCAAGCATGTGCGGATCGCCTGGAACGCGTTTCGCGGTCGCGAATCGCCCGAGACGGACGTGCTCGAAGACGGGGAGCGGATCTGATGCCCAGCCATTTCACGCTGTGCATCATCGTCCTGATCGCGCTGGCCTTGTTCGGCTTGCCGATCGGCCTGTCGATGATCTGCGCGTCGGTGTTCTACCTGCTGGTCGCCGGACTCGACCTCGGGACCGCAGGCGAGCAGATCCTCAACGGCCTGTTCAACAGCTACGTTCTCCTGGCGGTGCCGCTATTCATCCTTGCCGCCGACTTGATGAACAGCGGGAGCCTGACGGACCGGCTCCTGAAGTTCTGTCTCGTGCTGGTCGGTCGTTTTCGCGGCGGGCTCGGTCACGTCAATGTCGTGGCCAACATCATCTTCGCCGGAATGTCGGGTTCGGCCATCGCGGATGCCGTGGGCATCGGCCGCATCATCATCGGGATGATGACGCGCAACGGCAAGTATCCGATCGAGTATGCGGCCGCGATCACCGCTTCGGCTGCCATCATCGGGCCCATCATTCCGCCGTCGATTCCGATGGTCGTGTATGCCCTCGTTTCCGATGCATCGATCGGCTATCTCTTCCTTGGCGGAGTCATACCGGGGCTGCTGCTCGGGGTTGCGTTCATGATCATGAACACCGTGATCGCCCGCCGCCGGCATTATCCGGTCGAGCCGCCGGTTCCGATGCGGGAGATTCCGCGCATCACGCTCGATGCTTTTCCTGCGTTGATGCTGCCGGTCGTGCTGCTGTTCGGCATCTACGGCGGAGTGATGACGCCAACGGAAGGCGCAGCGGCCGCCGCCGCGTACGCACTGCTGGCTTCCGCGCTCATATACCGCTCGATCTCGCTCAAGCAGCTGTACACGATCCTGCTCTCCAGCGCGAAGTCGACGACGTCGGTGGGAATGTTGATCGCCGGGGCACTGGTCTTCAACTACGTAGTCACGATCGAAAACGTTCCCCTTTCGGTGCAGCACTTCATCGCCGGATTCCAGCTGACTGCGATCGGGTATCTGCTTCTGGTCAACGCGATACTCCTCGTGCTGGGGTGCCTGCTCGAGGGAACGACGATACTCCTCGTCATCGTTCCAATCCTGATTCCGCCGGCAAAGATGCTCGGCATCGACCTCGTGCATTTCGGAGTTGTGGTGGTCGTCAACATCATGATCGGACTGCTGACGCCGCCGTTCGGCCTGCTGCTCTTCGTCGTCGCGAACATGACCAAGCAGCCGCTGATGTCGATCGTCCGCGAGGCGGCCCCGTTCATCTTTGTCGCGATAATCGTTCTGGCGATCATCACCTTCGTCCCGCAGACCGTGCTGTGGCTGCCCAGAGTCATGGGTTACAAGGGGTAGGCGGCCGACGTCCCGGCCGATGCCGAATCATGACCAGCGCCAAACCGATCTACGTTCTGAACGGCCCCAACCTGAATCGCCTGGGCCGGCGAGAGCCGGAGATCTACGGCAAGGTGACGCTCGCGGAGATCGAAGCGCGATGCCGAAGCGAAGCAGGTCGTCGGGCTATCGAGTTTCGGCAGACGAACAGCGAGGCGCAGCTGATCGACTGGGTCCACGAGGCGATTGACCTCGGCAGCGGCATCATCATCAATCCAGCCGCTTACTCGTTCACGTCAATCGCGCTGCTCGATGCTTTGAAGATGTTCCCGGGGCCGATCGTGGAACTGCACATTTCCAACATCCACCGGCGCGAGGAACATTATCACCATTCGTACGTTTCCAAAATCGCGACGGCGGTCATCGCCGGACTGGGCGCCGATGGGTACGTTCTGGCGACGCGGGTGATGATCGAAATGATCGACCGCAAGCCGACAAGCTAGACGTCGCGCCGCCTGTGCTTTGCTGAACGCCACGCCTTCGCCGGATGTTGTCGTCTTATCCGTTCCGCGCGCCGCGATCGTTGCGTTGAGGTAAGCCAATGGCCCTGCTCGGCACCGCGGCAATGCTGCTTTGGTACGACATCATCCCGGACCAGGTTGCCGAGCACGACGACTGGCACACGCGCCAGCATTTCCCTGAAAGAGTCGGCATTCCCGGATTCATTCGAGCGCAGCGGTGGGTGTCGAGCTCGCCCGGTGCGCGATATTTCGTCGTTTATGAAGTCAGCGGTATCGACGTCCTTTCCTCCGCACCCTATCTGGAGCGCCTCAACCACCCGACGGCCTGGACGAGCCGGGTGATGCCGGCGTTCCGGGGCATGGTCCGGGGGTTTTGCAGACTCGACGCCCGTTACGGTTCGGTGCTTGGAACGACCGCCTTGACTTTGCGCTACTCTGCCGCGACAGGTCGGGGGGATCGCCTGCGCGAGTGGCTGCACGCGGACCTCCTTCCCGACCTGATGCAGCGGAAGGGCTTTACCAGCGCCTTCATGCTTCGATCCGAGCGCGAGCCGGAGATGACCGCCGAGCAGCGGATTCGCGGGCGGGACGCGAGCGTGGATCGGGTGTTGCTCGTCACCGGCTATCGGCCCGAGTTGATGACAAACTTGGCGGAAAAGGAGCTCGACGCGAGTTCTCTCGAAGCGAACGGAGCATCGTCCGGGACAATCGCGGGCATCTACCAGCTTGCATGCATCGCCGGCGCGCCGTCGTAGGATCCCCAACAGCCGTCGATCGTCAACCCGCCTGCGCGACCACCCGGGACTCGCTTACAAGGGCTCGTTCCCGACAAGCGCTCGAACGTCTGCCGTCGGCGAATCCCGAGTCCGTCTGAGCGAACCCATGCGCGCGCGGTAGATTCGCACCTGCTCGGCGTAGCACGGACACGAAACGGCTTCGAGACCCTTCCGGTCCAGTATCTGGATGCGGCCGCGGCTGTAGCGGATCAGGTTCAATTGCTGCAACCGTCCCGCCGCGATCGTCACGCCCGCCCGCCGCACGCCCAGCATGAAGGCAAGAAACTCGTGCGTCACCGGGAAGGTGTTGCTGCCCGCCCGGTCGTGGGTCATCAGCAGCCAGCGCGCGAGTCTGGCGTCGAGCACGTGGAAACGGCCGCAGGCGGCCGACAGGGCGATCTGTGCCATCAGCACGTAAAGATAGCGATTCAACAACCGCCGGAACGGCGCGCTGGTGGCGGCAGCCTTGCGGAACGAGGACGCCGACATCCGCAGCGCGCCGCCGGGGCCCTGCACGAGCGCGCGCAGCGGGGACTCGTGGACCTCGAGCATCATCGTGATGCCGAAGACACCCTCGCGGCCTATCAGGCCTACCTCCAGGCTGCCGACGACATCCTCGGGCGTGATCAGCGAGATGTAGCTCGAGACTGGAAAGTAGACGTGCGTTATCGGGCTGCCCGGTTCACACAGTATGTCGCCGAGCGCGAGCTCGACGGGCTCGGAGTACTTCTGAACGATCGCTCGATCTCGCGCAGGCAAGGCGGCGATAAGCGCGTTGGGCACCGGGGCCGCGCGCGCCCGGGGGGTGGGCATCTCGAGCTCCTTTCGAAGGTCGGAAGAATCCAACAGCCGGCAGGAGGAGAGGTCGTTCCCTTCCTAATGACGATTGATGAACTGGGTCGAGCGGACTATACGCGCGTGTTCGACGCGAGCTGAAATGTGTGCGGTACGGAACAGAGCGTGAATTTTTTGTACGGAATCGTACATTCGTTGACGCTTTTTTTTTTT
>DATNAR010000324.1:0-2012 GCA_035607385.1 Casimicrobiaceae bacterium | reverse complement strand
CCGGGATCCAACCCGCTGGTGTTCGATCGCGGCCGGTCGGTCGGAACGACGCTCATCGCTTGGCCGCGCGAGCATGTCGTCAAATGCCTGGTCAAGTACCATCCCGACGACGGCATCGATAACCGCCTGGAGCAGGAAGCGCAACTTCGCGCCCTGTACGACGCGGTGCAGGCGAGCGGGCACGAGCTCCTGCTCGAGATCATTCCGCCGGCCGGGCTGCCACGCGACGCCGACACCGTCGTCCGCGCGATCGAGCGGCTGTACAACCTGGAACTCTATCCGGAATGGTGGAAGCTCGAGCCGATGGCGGCCAGCGAATGGGCCGCGGTCGACGCGTTGATCGAAGCGCGCGACCCGTATTGCCGCGGCGTGCTACTGCTCGGGCAGGCTGCGAATGCAGCCACGCTCGCTGCCGGATTCGCCGCGGCGCGCGCGAGCCGTACCTGCCGCGGCTTCGCCGTGGGCCGGACGATCTTTCACGAGCCCAGCCGCAAGTGGCTCGCCGGCGACATCGACGACATGGCGCTGGTGCGCGCGGTGCGCGCGAATTTCGAGGCGCTGATCGACGCGTGGCGCAAGGCCCGCGGCGAGAGCTCCGCGCCGGCGAAAGGGATGAAGGAGGCCGCGGCATGAGCGGCACGGTGCGCCTGACCGCGGCGCAGGCGCTGGTGCGCTACCTGGCCGCGCTGTCGGCCGACACGGGCTCGGGGATCCGCCCGCTGTTCGGCGGCGTGTTCGCGATCTTCGGTCACGGCAACGTCGCCGGCATCGGCGAGGCGCTCTATGCTCATCGGGACACCTTGCCGACGTTCCGCGCCCACAACGAGCAGGCGATGGCGCACGCGGCGATCGCCTACGCCAAGGCCAGCATGCGCCGGCGGATGATGGCGTGCACGACGTCGATCGGCCCCGGCGCGACCAACATGGTCACCGCCGCCGCGCTGGCGCATGTCAACCGCCTGCCGGTGCTGCTGCTGCCCGGCGACGTGTTCGCTTCGCGCGCGCCGGACCCGGTGTTGCAGCAGGTCGAGGATTTCCAGGACGGCGGCGTATCCGCCAACGACTGCTTCAGGCCGGTATCGCGCTATTTCGACCGCATCATGCATCCGGCGCAGCTGTTGACCGCCCTGCCGCGCGCGATCCAGGTACTGACCGATGCCGCGCTTTGCGGCCCGGTGACGCTGGCGCTGCCGCAGGACGTGCAGACGATCGCCTGCGACTATCCGGAGGAATTCTTCGCGCCGGCGACCATCGTCTTTCGTGCGCAGCCGCCGAATGAAGCCGAGCTCGCGCGCGCCGCGGGGCTGCTGCGACACGCGCGGCGCCCGCTGCTGATCGCCGGCGGCGGCGTGCTGTACGGGCTCGCCGGGACCGCGCTCGCCGCGTTCGCCGAAAGACACGGCGTTCCGGTGGCCGAGACCCAGGCGGGCAAGGGGGCGCTTCGCTGGGATCATCCGCTGCAGCTGGGAGCGATCGGAGTGACCGGCTCGACCGCCGGCAGCGATCTTGCGCGCGATGCCGATCTCGTGCTGACCGTCGGAACGCGCCTAACGGATTTCACGACGGGCTCGCATTCGATGTTCGGCGGCGCGAAGCGGGTGAACCTCAACGCCAACGGCTTCGACGCGGTCAAATGGCACGGCGTCGCGCTGGTAGGCGACGCGGGCCTCGGCCTCGAAGCATTGTCGCGGTCGCTCGCGCAATGGCAAGCCGAGCCTTCGTGGCAAGCCAGGGCCCAGGCGGCGGCGAGCGCGTGGCGGAATGAAGTCGAGCGCATCACCGGACGGCGCGACGCGGCGCTCCCCTACGAAGGCGAGGTGATCGGCGCCGTGCAGCGCTCGGCGAAGGACTCGGCGGCCGACGATGTCGTGGTCTGCGCCGCCGGGACCCTGCCCGCCGAATTGCACAAGCTCTGGCGCGTCTCGGCGGCCGGCGGCTACCACGTCGAATACGGCTACTCGTGCATGGGCTACGAGATCGCCGGCGGGCTCGGCGTCAAGATGGCCAGGCCC
>DATNAR010000300.1:0-6163 GCA_035607385.1 Casimicrobiaceae bacterium | reverse complement strand
CGACCGGGACGCCCATGTCGAGCGCAGCCGCGGTCGTGTCCCCGCCGGTGTAGGGCAGCGTGTCGAGGACGACGTCGATCAGACGGTAACGCGACCGACCGATCGCATCGTCCTGGGCCCAGGGAACGAACACGATGCGTTCGGCAGCGATACCGAAGCTTTCCAGCCTCCGTCGGTACAGCGCATGCTGCGCAGTCCGGGTCGGCGAAAAGGCCAGGACGGCGCGCGGGACCGCGTCGAGGATCCGCTTCCACAACAGAAGGCAGCGCGGCGAGAGCTTCAAGAGGCTCACGAAGACGCCGAATACCGTCGCGGCCTCGTCGAGTCCCAAGCTGGCGCGCGTCGCCGGTGCTTCGGGTGCGGCGGCGACGCGCCGGAACGGCAGCACGCAGCCGTCCAGCGCAAGCGGCGCCTCGATCTGATAGCGGTGCGCGTCGGGCAGGTCGGCATGGCTGTCGGTCAGCTTGAAGTCGACCTGGCGCATCCCGACCGCGCCGTGGTTGCCCAGATGCGTGATGATCACCGGCGCCGGCTTGTACAGCAATATCGCCGGGCGGGACGACCCGGAATGCCCCATTAGATCCACGAGGATGTCGATGCCGTCGTCGGCGATCAGCTTGGCGGCGCTCGCGTCGTCGACGTCGTCGAGCCGGCGAAACCCGGCGCAGCAGGCGCGGAATTGCTCGGTCACTTCGTCCTCGATCTCGCGCACCGCCAGCGAATACCCGTGCACGGAGAAGCGTCCGGCATCGTGCCGTCGCACGACCTCGAGCATCAATCGGCCCATCACGTGCGAGCGCAAATCGGCCGACAGGTAGCCGATGCGGATCGGCCGTCCGGCGTCCCCGGCGTAAAGCGGCGCAGCGAGATCGGCGATCGAGCCGCGCTCCGCCTGGCGGACGCGATCATGCGCCTGGTAGACGCGCAACAGCTGTTCACGCGTAACGTCGAAATACTGCGCCTGCGCCACCGCGACGGCTGCGTACGCCGCATCACCCGGCTGGTACGGCCAGTCGAGCGCCAGCGGCAGATATTTGTTCTCGTAATCGCTCCCGGGAGCGATCCGGGCCGACAGCAAACCGGCAGCCACGATGCGTGCCGACAGCGGCGCGTTCGCCTCGAAGCGGCGAAAATCGTCAAAGGCTTCCTCTTCGCGCTGGAACAGCAGCAGATGTCCGCGCAGCGCGAACCAGATGTCCTCGTTGTCCGGCGCGAGCTCGCGGGCTGACTTGAGCGGAGGCAGCGCGTCGCCCCAGCGCCGCTGCCGGTCGCGCGACGCCGCCAGGTTGAACAAAGCCTCGACCGAGGCGGGCTCATGCGTCGCCGCGCGGCCGAACGAGCGCTCGGCGTCGGCGTAGCGCGCCTGCCTGAAATAGAGGTGGCCCAGCGCCAGATACGCCTGCGCCCACGAGGGCTTGAGCCGCAGCGCGCGATCGAGGCTTCTTTCCGCGCCGTCCAGATCGCCTTTGCGCGCGAGCAGGACGCCGACGTTGTAATGGGCTTCGGCCAATGCGGGCGAGCGCTTGAGTGCGCCGCGATAATTGGCCAGCGCGTCGTCGACTCTGCCGGCCGCCGCGTTGCGTGCGGCGCTCGCCAGCAGGTCGCGCAGCGCGGTCATGCGCGGAACATGAAGTACACGGCGCCCACCATGCAGATCGCGGCCCAGAGAAAGTCGAGCTTCAGCGGCTGGTCCATGTACAGGAGCGCGAACGGAACGAAAACCGCCAGCGTGATGACTTCCTGCATGATCTTGAGCTGGCCGAGCGACAGCACCGTGTAGCCGATGCGGTTGGCCGGCACCTGCAGCAGGTATTCGAACAGCGCGATGCCCCAGCTCGCCAGCGCCGCGACCCACCAGGCGCGGCCCTGCATGTTGCGCAGATGCGCATACCACGCGAAGGTCATGAACAGGTTCGAGGCGGACAGCAGCAAGGCGGCGGCGAGCGCCGGATGTTGCAGCAGATTGGCGGGCATGAAGGTTTCCGGCGGGCGGCGAAAAAGCGCCATTATCGCCGATGTGCGATACCGCCGAACGCATCGGCACGAGCGCCGCGAGCGCTATGCGGCCAGCGGCAGGCTAACGCTGACGACGACGCCTTCGTCGCGCTCGCGATCGGCGGCGCTGACGCGGCCGCGGTGAAATCCGGCGATCAGGCGAACGATGTAAAGCCCGAGGCCAAGATGCGGCTCTTCGCTTTTCTGCTCGCCACGGACCGACACCATCGAGTCGAACAGGCGCTCGTGCATGCCGGCCGGAAGCCGCGCACCCTCGTTCTCCACCCGCAGCACGACGCTGTCGTCGTCGCGCTCGAGGGCGACGACGACAGGCGATCCCGGGATGCCGAACTCGACCGCGTTGGCGATCAGCTTGTCGAGGAGCTGTGCGATGAGCTCGGGCGCGCCGTCGACCGGCAGCGGACCCGGCGGCAGCCTGAGCTCGAACTCGTGGCCGGCATACGCGGCACGGTAGCCGTCGACGCAACCGGCCACGACCGAGGCCAGATCGAAACGCTCGCGCTGCGCGTCGCCCAGGCTTTCTTCGAGCCGCGTTGCCTCGGTCATCCGCGTCAGGATGTGGGTCAACCGCGTCAGTCCCTGCTGCGCGCGCTCCATGTAGACGCGCGCGTCGTCGGGCAGCGTCGCCGCCCGCAGATTGTCCAGCGACGAGCGGACGACCGCGACCGGCGTGCGCAATTCGTGCGACAGCCGGCTCGCCATGTTCTGCTGATAGCTCGCGTATTGCGACAGGCGGGTGACGACGCTCGAAAAGCTGCGCGACAGGTCGCCGATCTCGTCGCCGGCTGCGGATGGCGACACGGTGCCGCGAATCCTGCCCTGCAGGTCGATTGCCGCTTCCGCTTCGTCGCGCAGCCGGCGGATGCGCGCGGTCAATCGCGACGCGTACAGCGTCAGCGCGACCGACCCGACCAGCAGCGCCGCGAGCACGATGTTGAACAGCCGTTCGAAGGCGCGGTTGCGCTCGGCCAGGACCGCGTTGGTCGTTTCCTCGACGATCACGGCGCCCTTGACCTGATCGCCGACCCAGATCGGATGCGCGGCCGAGACGACGACCGCCTTGCCGTCTCCGGTCAGCCGCCGGTCCACCGTCAGGATGCCTGACAGCGCGCCGTCGACTTCACGCGCGGGCATCGCAACGTGCGCGGCGAGCTCGTCGACGAAGTCATCGGTCGGCTGGCGCAGGATCAGCGTGTACAGCGGATGCAGCGTTTCGCGCTCGATCCATCGCCACAGGCGCGGAATCGCCGAGTCCGGCGCATCGGTCTCCGGCAGCGGCGGCCGCTTGAGGCTCCCCGCCCGCGCCAGCACGTCGAGCTGGCGGTCGATCACCCAGATTCGCGCGTTGGTCCGCGACAAACCCTGGATGATCTGTCCGATGTCGGCCGATGGCGCCACCGCGGGACCCGACGTGCGGGCAGGCGGCGGCGTCGCTTCGGCCTCCGCCGCACCGTCCAGCGCGCGTTGCGCCGCCAGCGACTCGCGCGCGGCATCCGGCGCCTCGAACAGGCGCGGCCGGTCGTGCAGCGCCGTCGCCACCGCCTGCGCGGTTCCGGCGAGCGTCTTCTGCTGCGCGTCGCGAAGAAAGCGCTCGAGCTCGCGCACGTACTCGTAGCCGAGCCACGGTATCGCCAGGAACACCATCAGCACCAGCAACAATTGCGCGCGGATGCCCAGCGCGATGCGAAAGCGGCTCATTGCTCGGTTGCGTTCCAGCGATATCCCATGCCGTAGACCGTTGCGATGCAATCGAACCTGGCGTCGAGCGCGGCGAACTTGCGGCGGATACGCTTGATGTGCGAGGTGATCGTGCTGTCGTCGACGACGATGCTGGCGTCGCGCATCAGGCTGTCGCGGTCCTTGACGTGGCCCGGATGCTTGGCCAGCGTATGCACCATCCAAAATTCGGTCAGTGTCAGGTCGACGCGGCGGTCGTTCCAATAGGCGGTCAGACGCTTCAAGTCGAGCTTGAGCGGGCCGCGTTCGATCACCTCCTCGACCGCCTGCGGCGCGGCGAGCAAGTCGCTGCGCCGGAACAAGGCGGCGATGCGCGCCGACAGGTGCGGCAGGCTCACGTCCTTGGTCAGGTAGTCGTCGGCGCCGAGCCGAAGTCCGGCGACGACATCGAAGTCGGAGTCGCGAGCCGACAGGAAGATGATCGGCAGCGATGCCGACAGCGCGCGCAGCTCGCGGCACAGCGCGAAGCCGCCGTCGATTTCATCGCCCAATCCGATGTCGATCAGCGCGAGGTCGGGCAGCCTCGTGCGCAATGCCGCCAGCGCGTCGCCGCGGCCGCCATAGGTGGCGACTTCGTAGCCCTGCTTCTTCAGCGCGTCGGCGTAATTGGCGCGGATAGCGGGCTCGTCCTCGACGATGGCGATGCGGCGGCTCATGGCGATTCGACTATACCGGAAGCCCGCGAGCGATACGCCGCCGCCCTGCCGCCTGCCCTCGTTTCGCCATGATTGATCGTCGCAGCGCCATCGGCTTGGCCCGGCGTTGCCGTTGCGCAGGGCTTCAATGGGATGGGCCGCGAACCCTTAAGCGGCGGACCAAGGAGAGAAGATGCAGACAAGACATGCCGTCGAAGCGGTCGCCCCGCGCGTGTGGCGCGATCTCGCGGCGCTGGCTGCCGAGGCGGTGGCCATCGGTGTGTTGTTCAGCCTGTTGCTGGCGCTGGCGGTCCTGGTGATGACGCGCGCGCGTCCCGACGACAGCTTCGCGGGCATCCGCGAGCCGATCGCGCCGGCGCTGGTCGCTGCAGCGCCGCGCGGAAAAGACCGCCAGGGGCAGTCGGCGCCGAGCGGGGAGGACCTGTCGGCCGGCGCGAGCCCCGTCGTACGCTGAAGCTCGTGCGACTCGGGCGCGATACGGCCGAGTCTTCCCCGGTCGGTACCGGGCTACTTGAAACGCTGCAGCGCCCTGCCCAGCGCCACACCGCAGGCGAACAGCAGCGTTGCGGCGATCATCGCGGCGAACGCCGTCGTCAAGGCGGCGGCGATACCGTCCAGGCCCAGCGGCGCGACCGCGAACCACGCGATCGCGGTGCCCAGGCCTCCGCAGACCAGGATGGCGATAGCGCTGCCGACGTAGCTCATGCGATTCCACGCGAGGGGACGGTGGAAGTATAGCAGCGCGCTCGCGCGCCTTGCTTGCCCGCAGCGGCCGTTCACCGCGCATTTACCAGCATCGGCCATGCATTTGCCGCGCATTGGCGACGCATTTGCCAATGTAGCGAGTGCCAAGTATAAAGGCGCTGCGGCCAACGCCCCGTTCGCGGCCGCGCGCCTGCAATGACCGCCGACCCCCGCAACCTCGACCTTCAAGCACGCCAAGTCGTTCGCTCGCTCGTCGCCTCGCAAATCCGCGAAGTCGCCAACGTCGGCATGGGAAACGCCGCTATCCTGCCGTTCTGGTTCGGCGAACCCGATCAGGTGACGCCGGCGTACATTCGCGACGCGGCGGTGGCGTCGCTCGACGCCGGCGAGACCTTCTACACGCAGAACTTCGGCATTCCCGAGCTGCGCGAAGCCATCGCCGCGTACGTGTCGCGCTGGCACCGCCACGTCGCCGCCGACGATATCGCCGTGACGGCGTCTGGCATGTCGGCACTAATGCTCTCGGTCGAGGCGCTGATCGACCCGGGCGACCGCGTCGTCTGCGTGACGCCGCTGTGGCCGAACCTCACCGAGATTCCGAAGATCCTCGGCGCCGACGTCGTCCGGGTCGCGCTGTCGTTCGGCGCGGACGGCTGGACGCTCGACGTAGCCCGGCTGCTCGACGCGCTGACGCCGGGCACGCGCGCGGTGCTGATCAATTCGCCGAACAATCCGACCGGGTGGACGATAGCTCGCGCCGGGCAGGCGGCGATACTCGAGCATTGCCGCAAGCTCGGCATCTGGATCATCGCCGATGACGTCTACGAGCGCCTGTATTACGACGCGCCGCCCGCCCGCGCCTGCGCCCCGTCGTTTCTCGACTTGAGCAGCCCCGGCGACCGCATCGTCAGCACCAACAGCTTTTCCAAAGCCTGGCTGATGACCGGGTGGCGGCTCGGCTGGATCGTCGCCCCGGGCACGCTGCTCCCCGATCTGGGGAAGCTCATCGAATACAATACCTCGTGCTCGCCGACGTTCGTGCAGCGCGC
>DATNAR010000296.1:0-8005 GCA_035607385.1 Casimicrobiaceae bacterium | reverse complement strand
GTGAGCAGCGAGGTAAGGCCGATAAAGCGCAATTGTCCGTCGGACAGCTCGGTCATGCGGCGGAACGTGTCGCGCCACACTCGCGGTGCCACCAACGGCAGCAGCCCTTCGAGCACCAGCACCAGCGCGCATGCCGCAACGAATGCGTCCGGCACTTTGGTCTTCCGTCGGCGAAGGCGTTACTTGCCGCGCGCAGCCGGAGGACCGCCGCCCGGCTGCTTCAGGTACTGGAAGAACTCGGCGCTCGGATCGAGCACGATCACGTCGCCCTTGCTGCGGAACGTCGACTTGTAGGCTTCGAGGCTGCGGTAGAACGAATAGAACTCCGGATTCTGCCCGTACGCGGATGCATAGGTCGCGGAGGCCTTGGCATCGCCCTCGCCCTTGGTCTTCTGCGCCTGCTTGTAGGCGTCGGCGAGAATGACTTCGCGCTGGCGGTCGGCGTCGGCGCGGATTTTTTCCGATTCGGCCGCACCCAGCGAGCGCAGCTCGTTGGCCACGCGCTTGCGCTCGGATTCCATGCGCTGGTAGACCTGGGCGAGCACCTCGTCGGGCAGCTCGACCCGCCGCAGCCGCACGTCGACGACCTCGACGCCGATCGACTTGGCGTCGGCATCGGCCTTCTGCCGCGTCGTCGTCATGATCTTCTCGCGCTCGGTCGATATCGCTTCGTGCAGCGTGCGCTTGTTGATCTCCTCGGCAAGATTGGCGCGTATCGTCTGCGCCAGCCGGCGCCGCGCCGTTTCCTCGTCGCCGGTCACGCTCTGGTAGTACTTGCGCACGTCGGTGATCCGCCAGTAGGCGATGAAATCGGCCTTCAGCGGTGTTTTCTCCGACGTCGTCACGCGATCGGGGTCCGAGGTCTCCAGCAAGAGGATCCGCTTGTCGTAGAACTTGACGTTCTGCAACAGCGGCACCTTGAGATAGAGGCCGGCTTCGGTCTTGGCATCGATGAACTCGCCGAGCTGGAACTTGATCGCGTACTGCTTCTGGTCGACCGTATAAAGCGACTGCGACAGCACGAGCAATGTCGCGACCAGCAGCGCGAGCAGCGGTGTCGTGGCTTTCATCGTCCCGCCCCTGCCTCTCGGTTGCGCGAAAGCTCCCGCGTGCGCGGGTCGACGGTCACCGCCGTCTCCGGCGGTGCCGGTCGCGCGACGTCGGCGGCCACCGCCGCGCCGGCGGCACCCTGTTTCAGCAGCTGATCGAGCGGCAGGTAGAGCAGATTGTTGCCGTTCTTCTGATCGATCAGCACCTTGCTCGAGTTGCCCAGCACCGATTGCATCATGTCGATGTACAGCCGTTGCCGGGTCACCGCCGGCGCCTTCGCGTACTCGACCAGGATCTGGCGGAAGCGGCTGGCGTCGCCGTCGGCCCGCTGCGTGACGCTGGCGTTGTAGCCGTCGGCTTCCTGCAGCAGCCGCGACGCCTGGCCGCGTGCGCGCGGCACGACGTCGTTGGCGTAAGCCTGGCCTTCGTTTTTCTGGCGCTCGCGATCCTGCTTGGCCTTGACCGCGTCGTCGAACGCCGCGGCGACCTGGTCCGGCGGCAGCGCGTTCTGCAGCGTCACCTTCTGCACGTAGATGCCGGTGCCGTAGCGGTCGAGCATCGCCTGCATCAGCTTTTCGGTCTCGGTGGCGATCTGCGCGCGGCCTTCGTAGAGCGCGAAGTCCATCTGGCTGTGGCCCGCAACCTCGCTCATCGCCGTCTGCGCGACCTGCGCGACGACATCATCGGGCTTGCGCGCGTTGAATGAATAGTCGGCGGCGCTCTTCAGGTTGTACTGGACCGCGAACTGGATGTCGATGATGTTTTCGTCGTCGGTGAGGAACAGGGATTCCTTGGCGATCTTGTTCCTCGGGTTGCCGTTGCGGTAGCCGATCTCGACCGTTTTCACCTGAGAGAAATCGACGACCTCGACCGCCTCGATCGGGAACGGCAGATGCCAGCGCGGTCCCGGCGTCGTGGTCTCGGTGTATTTCCCGAAGCGGGTGACGACGCCGCGCCGGCCTTCGTCGACGATGTAGAAGCCGCTCGCCAGCCAGATGACGACGATCAGCGCGCCCAGCATGCCCGCGCCGCCGATCGGGAACGAGGGCTTGGTCGGCGGCGGGCCGCCGTCGCCGCCTTCGGGCTCCTTGCGGCCGAATATCGCGTTCAGCCGCCGATTCACGTTCCGCCAGATCTCCTCGAGATCGGGCGGACCGGTGCGGTTGCGCTTACCCCACTGGGGGTCGTTGAGTGACATGGCGGACGCTGGCTATTGTCGCTATTCGGTGAAGGTGGGTAGTGTGGGCTGGCGCCGGCGCTTTTCAGGCGGTCGCCGCCCGGTCCCCGGGGCGGGGGAACCGCTCGACCAGCGCGGCGCGCAACTCCGGCACGCCTGCGCCGGTAAGCGCGCTCAGACGAACGGCGCGGATTCTACCATATTCGTCGCGCTCGACGCCCGGCTCGCAGGCCCCCGCGTCGCACTTGTTGCGAACGAGGATCTGCGGCACCTCACTGGCGCCGATCTCGGCCAGCACGGCGTCGACCGCCTGGATCTGCTCGTCGCGCCCCGGATGGGCGTTGTCGACGACGTGCAGCAGCAAGTCGGCGTCCACGGCTTCCTTCAAGGTCGCGCGAAAAGCGGCAATGAGGTCGTGCGGCAGGTCGCGCACAAAGCCGACGGTGTCCGACAGCACGATGGTTTGCGCCCCGGCGAGCACCAGCCGGCGCAGCGTCGTGTCGAGAGTGGCGAACAGCTGGTCGGCGGTATAGCTGGTCGCGCCGGTCAGTCGATTGAACAGCGTCGACTTGCCGGCATTCGTGTAACCGACCAGCGCGACGTTCCTGACCGCGGCGCGGCGTCGCGCGCGGCGCTGCGTCTCGCGCTGGCTGGCGATGCGAGCGAGCCTGGACTTCAGCATCTTGACCCGCGTTCCGATCAGCCGCCGGTCGGTCTCGAGTTGCGTCTCGCCGGGTCCGCGCAAGCCGATGCCGCCGGCCTGCCGTTCGAGGTGCGTCCAGCCGCGGACCAGCCGCGTCGACAAATGCTGCAGCTGCGCGAGCTCGACCTGAAGCTTGCCTTCGGCGCTTTGCGCGCGCTGCGCAAAAATATCGAGGATCAGGCTGACGCGGTCGACGACGCGGCATTGCAGCGCACGCTCGAGGTTGCGCTGCTGCGCGCCCGACAGCGCGTGGTCGAAGATGACGAGGTCGGCGTCGGCCGCCGCGCGCCGCGCGCCGATTTCTTCGATCTTGCCGCGACCGGCGAACAGTGCCGGGTCGGGCCGTGCCCGCCGCGCGGTGACGATATCGGCGACTTCGGCGCCGGCGGAAGCGGCGAGGGCCTTGAGCTCGGCCAGCCGCTCGTCCGGCTCGCCCGCGCCGAAATCGACTTCGACCAGCAGTGCGCGGTCGCGTCCGTTCGGCAGCTCAGGCATGCGCGAGGCGACAGCGTCGGCTGTTGCAGCCGCCTTGCCGGTCACGCGGTCGGGACCGCCGATGCGATGCCGGCGGCCGCCGGCACCCGTCCGCTGCCGCGGGTCAAGCTTCGCGGTCGTTTTCCTGCGTCGGCACCGTGATCGCGCGGGCCGGAACGACGGTCGAGATCGCGTGCTTGTACACCATTTGCGTGACCGTGTTCTTCAGCAGGACGACATACTGATCGAAAGATTCGATCTGCCCCTGCAGTTTGATGCCGTTGACGAGGTAAATCGAAACCTGGACATGCTCTTTGCGCAGCGTGTTCAGGAACGGGTCTTGTAGCATTTGCCCTTTATTGCTCATTGTTGTTGCTCCGCTTTGTTGTAGGAAGCCGAGCGAATGTCCGCGCGCGGCTTCTTGCCCGCACCTTTATGTTCCGATCCGCGGCTCTTGGAGACTCCCCAGCCCGCGGCACGGATCCCGACGGCCGGAAGCGAAGGGATCGGTCGATCCTGGCTCGCTAGCGGCGGCCCCGCCGGTGCGTGGCGGCGCCTGCATAGGGGTTTGCGCCGGTCTTGAATTGTATCCTAAGGGGCGTGCCACGCAGTTGGAACACGTCCAGGAAGAAATGTTCCAGATAGCGGCGGTAGGTCGCCGGGACGTGCGCCAGCGAGGTGCCGTGGATGATGATCAGCGGCGGATTCATCCCTCCCTGGTGCGCGTAGCGCAATTTGGGCCGCGTCATGCCGGTCCGCGGCGGTTGCTGCTGCTCGACGGCGCGCGCCAGGGCCCGCGTCAGCTTGGGCGTAGGCAGCTTGGACATCGCCGCGGCGTAGGCTTCGTCGATCGACTTCAGCAGCGCGCCGATGCCCTTGCCGTCGCGCGCCGAAATCGTGTGCTGGGCCGCGAAACCGAGAAACCCCAGCTTGCGGTCGATCTCGCGCTTGACGTTGGCCCGCGCGGTGGCATCGAGGTCGTCCCATTTGTTGATCGCGACGACCAGCGCACGGCCCGCCTCGAGGATGAAGCCGGCGATGTGCGCATCCTGCTCGGATATGTCGCCCTGCGCATCGACCAGCAGGACGACGACATTGGCATCCTCGATTGCCTGCAGCGTCTTGATCACCGAAAATTTCTCGACCGTTTCGATGACCTTGCCGCGCTTGCGCACCCCGGCCGTGTCGATCAGCGTGTAATGCCGCGCGCCGCGATCGAAATCGAGATACAGCGAATCGCGCGTCGTGCCCGGCTCGTCGAACGCGATCACGCGCTCCTCGCCGAGCAGCGTGTTGATCAAGGTCGACTTGCCGACGTTGGGCCGTCCGACGATGGCGACCTTGATCCGGCGATCGCCCTGCTCGGCTGCGTCTTCGGCCTCGTCCGGCGCCGGGGAAGGACACGCCGCCAGCGCGAGCTCGACCAGGTCGCTGATGTTGTCGCCGTGCGCGGACGAGATCGGCAGCGGGGTGCCGAGGCCGAGCTCGTGGAAATCGGCGGCGGCGCGCTCGGGGGCGAGGCCTTCGCTCTTGTTCACCGCCAGCAGCACCGGTCGGCCCGAGCGCCGCAACAGATCGGCGATCGTCCGGTCCTGCGCGGCAGGACCTTCGCGCGCATCGACCAGGAAAATCACGGCGTCGGATTCGGCGATCGCCTGCCGGGTCTGCCTGGCCATCGCGTGATAGATGCCGGTCTTCGCCTTCGGCTCGAAGCCGCCGGTGTCGACGACCAGATACGGGCGATCGCCGCCGCGGCCGCGGCCGTAATGCCGGTCGCGCGTCAGGCCCGGAAAATCGGCGACCAGCGCCGCTCGCGTTTGCGTCAGCCGGTTGAACAGCGTCGACTTGCCGACGTTGGGTCGGCCGACGAGGACGATCGTGGGTAGCATGCGGGCATGCCGCCGTCTATCGTGCGCCGACGCTGAAGAGGTTTCCGGCTGCGCTTTGCCAGATGATCACGTCGCCATCGCCGTAGGGCTGCGCCAGCGGCGCGCTGCCGTCGGTCGCGACGCGGCCGACGAGGGCGCCGGTGCGCGGGTCGAGCAGGTGCAGGTAGCCTTCGCCATCGACGATGCCGACATAGGCTCCCACCCGCGCCGGGCCGCTGGGAAAGCGCGCGGCAAGCTTGTCCTGCTTCCAGACCGATGCGCCGGTTGCCTTGTCGAGTGCGTACACGCTGCCCTTGTCGTCGGTCAGGTAGAGATACTCCTCGTCGAGCTCGATGCCGGCGAGGCTGGAGAAGTCGCGCGACCAGAGCAGTGTGCCGCGCTGCAGCTCGAAGCACGCGACCCGGCCCTGGAACGCGACTGCGCAGACCTGCTTCCCGTCCACCACCGGCAGGCTGGTGACGTCGGCGATGCGCTCGAGCTCGGTCGCGCCCTTCGGAGTCGCGACGTTCGCCTCCCAGCCGAGGGTCCCGGTGTTGACGTCGAGCGCGAGCAGCTTGCCGCCGGCGGTGCCGGTAAACAGCGCGCCGCGGGTGAGCGTGCCGCCGACGAAGCGGCGCACGGTCAGCGACGGATTCAGCCGCTGGTAGACCCATTTCTGGCTGCCGTCGGTCTCGCCGAAGGCGAAGATTTTTCCGTCGATCGACCAGACCAGGATCTTGCCCTCGGCCGCCTTCGGCGGCCCGGCGACTTCACTCGAGACCTTGGCCTGCCATAGCGGCTTGCCATTGTTGTCGAAGGCCAGCACTTCACCTTTTTCCGTGCCCACCGCGACAGTGGTGAGCGATGCGCCCACGCCGGCTTGCAGCGGTCGACCGGCCTTGATTCGCCATTTTTGCCGGCCGGTCGCCTCATCGACGCTGACGATCGTGCCATCGGGCGCGGAGGCGTAGACGACGTCCGAGACCACGGCGGGCGCGAAATTCGCGCCGCCCTTGGCGCCGAGCGCGACTCTCCACTTGACGGTCGCGACCGCGATGCGGTCATAGGCCGGCAATGGGCCGGGCTTCTTCGCGTCCTTACCGATGCCGAGCCAGGTCAGCGAAGGCGTCGGCAGCGAAGAAGGCAGCCACGACGTCCACGATTCGGGCAATGTCTGGCAGCCGCCGAGCAGCAGCGCCGCGACCGCGAACACGACCGCGCACCCGCGCCTCATTGCGCCCCTCCGAGCGAATCGAGCTTGACCTGCACATACGGGCGGTACTGCGACTTGGGATCCATCTTGGCCAGCGCGACCTGATAGGCGTTGCGCGCTTCGGCCTTCTTGCCGGCCGAAGACAGGATGTCGCCGCGCAAGTCGGCGTAGATCGCGACGAACGCGTCGTCGGTCTTAACGTCGATCGTCTTCAGCGCCTCGTCGTAATTCTTTTCGTCGAGCAGCGCCTGCGCGAGGCGGAATCGCGCGATCGCCTTGAGCTCGTCCTCGCCGGCATGATCGATCACCCATTGTAGCTGCTGCTTCGCACCGGCCCGGTCGTCCTTGTCGTAGAGGAGCTTGGCGTACAGCAGCGCCGCCCTCGGCGCGTACGCCGTGCCGGCGTAGCGCTGCACGATCTGTGTCGCCGGGTCCTTCGCCTTGGCGACGTCCTGAGCACGCGCGGCGTCGCTGACCGCCTGGTACAGGACGCTCGCCTGCTCGGCCTGCGTGCGCTGGTACCAGCGCCATCCCTGCACGCCGATGACGACGATGGCGATCGCGGTGACCACGGCGCTGACGTACTTGCCGTATTGCGCCCACCACGCCTTCAGGTCCTCAATCTTTTCCTGTTCTTCGAGGTCGTAGACTGCCATCTTCGTCCTTGCTCAAATAGTCGCGCTCACTGGACCGAGCGTGGGTTGTTCGCGGAATCGTCGAAGTGAAGCGCGGCGCTTCAGCTCGCGCTGCCGTCGCCGCGCTGCGCGGCAAGCCGCGCAGCAAGATCGGCCGGCGCGAGCGTCAGCTGATCGCCGGCGCTGCGCAGCGGCTTCAACGCCACGCGATTCGCCGCCGCCTCATCTTCGCCGACGATCAGCGCAAAACGTGCACCGCTGACGTCGGCTCTTTTCATCTGCGCCTTGAAGCTGCCGCCGCCGGCGTTGACGGCGATCGAGAACCCCGCATCGCGCAGCATCTCGGCCACCGAGAGCGCAAGCCTGCGGGCGTGCCCGCCGACATGGACGACGTAGGCATCGAGGGTCGCCGCCGGCGCGATGCCGGCGCCCTGCAGCAGCAGCACCATGCGCTCGCTTCCGATCGCAAAGCCGCAGGCCGGCGTAGGCTTGCCGCCGAGCTGCTCGAACAGGCCGTCGTAGCGGCCGCCGCCGGCGACAGTGCCCTGCGCGCCGAGGCGGTCGGTGACCCATTCGAATACCGTCCGGTTGTAGTAGTCGAGTCCGCGCACCAGCCGCGGGTTGATCGTGAACGCAATGCCGTGATCGGCGAGCAGCTGCTGCACCTCGTCGAAGTGCGCGCGGGCGGATACACCGAGCGAATCGACCAGCTTCGGCGCCGCCGCGATCGCCGGTTGCAAGGCCGGATTCTTGCTGTCGAGCAGGCGCAGCGGATTCGTTTGCAGCCGGCGCTGTTCGTCCTCGTTGAACAGCTCGCGGTGACGCTCGAAATGCGCTATCAGCGCGGCGCGATGCGCCCGGCGCTCGTCGGCATCACCGATCGAA
>DATNAR010000287.1:0-2438 GCA_035607385.1 Casimicrobiaceae bacterium | reverse complement strand
CGGCCTTCGAATTTCTTGACGCCGTCCTGCAGGCCGATCACATGCGTGCAGAACTCGGTCGCGAGCTCGACATCGTGGATGTTGCACAGCACCGGGATATGGAATTCCCGCGCGATCTCGCGAATCAGGCCCATGACTTCGCGCGAGATCTTCGGATCGAGACTCGACGTCGGCTCGTCGACCAGCAGCAGGCGCGGATTCTGGATCAGCGCCCTGGCGATGCCGACGCGCTGACGCTGGCCTCCGGAGAGGCGATCCGCCCGCTTGTCGACGTATTCGCCCAGCCCGACGCGGTCGAGCAGCGCCAGCGCCTGCCGGATGTCCTCGGCGGTGAACAGGCGCATCAGGCTGCGCAGCGTGCCGGTATACCCGAGCCTGCCGGTCAGCACGTTGTCCATCACCGACAGGCGCTCGATCAGGTTGAATTCCTGGAAGATCATGCCGATGTTGCGCCGCGCTTCGCGCAGGCGCGCCTGGTCGAGCTTGAGCAGGTCGACGCCGTGGAACAGCACCTGGCCGCCGGTCGGCTCGACCAGGCGGTTGACGCAGCGGATCAACGTCGATTTTCCCGCGCCGCTCGGGCCGATGATCGCGAAAAAATCGTCGGCGTCGACCTGGAAGCTGACGCCCTTGAGGATTTCACGCCCGGCGTAGCCGGCGCGGAGGTTCTTGACTTCGAGCGCGATGGTCATCGCGGATGGGCCTGACGAATGAGCATGAGCAAATGCCGGACTGAAGCCCGGACGCGGGAGCGCCCGGGCTGGCCTCTTACGACCCGCCTACTTGATACCGGCGTCCCGAATGATGTTGTAGTCGGCGTCGGTCATTTTCACGAATTTTTCCGACTCGACGTTTTCCAGATACTTCTTGCCCTCGGGCGTCGTTTCCAGCGTCAGGAAGGTCTTGGCGATCTGCTCCTTCAGCGGGGCGCACAAGGTGCCGCGGTAGACGAACGGGTCCTGCGGAATCAGCGGCGACGACCACAGATAATTGAAATCCTCGACCTTCACCTTGCCGGTGGCGACGGTGTTCATGAAGCGGTGGCTGGCGACGAAGGCCGCGTCGGCGCGGCCGTCCGCAACGGCAAGCGTCGACAGGTCGTGGCCGCCGGAAAAGGCGACCTTGCTGAAATACTGGTTGAGCGGCATATTGATGACCTTCTTGGCGAATACCGCCTCGGGGATCAGCGCGCCCGAGGTGCTGGCCGGATCGACCAGCAGCATCACCGAGCCTTTCAACGAATCGACGGTCGTGAACTTCGATCCCTTCTTGGTGATTAGCAGCGACTTGTATCCCGGACCGGCTTCCTGGACGCCGACCTTGCTCTTGTAATAGGTGGCGAAGACCTCGATCGTGGCGTCCTTGTTGTGGGCGATCACGTACGACTCCGGTCCCAGTACCGCGACGTCGACCCACTTGCCCATCAATGCCTCGACGACCGACGAGTACGAGGTCGGCATGTAGAACTCGATTTTCTTGCCGGTATTCTTCGACAGCAGGTCCATCACCGGCTTGTACAGCGTGAGCTCGCGCACCGATTCCTGCGTCGGAATAATCGAGAACTTCAGCACTTTCGGGTCTTCGCAGGCCTGCGCCGCAGCCGGTGCCGAAGCGCCGGCCGCCAAGGCGAGTGCGGCGAAGGCGGCGACCGTCAGCATGCGGCGGGGACGGCCCGCCCGGCCGGCTTGAAAATGATCGAATGACTGCATTTGCTTCCTCCTTAGCGACTGCCGCTGGTCAATGGCATGTGGTCGGTTCGCGCGGCATGCGAATTCGAGTCCGGGTTCAATTTGCGCGGGTAGCGCAAGCTCATTTGTCGGCGGCCGGTCGCGTGGCGCGGGCGGCGGGGGGCTTGTCACCGGCCGCGTACAGCCGATGCATGCGTTCGCGGCTTGCCATCACGTGGTCGTACAGCGCGCGCCCGGCGGCAGCGACCTTGCCGGCAGCGATCTGATCGACGATTTCGCGATGCTCACGCGTGGACACCGCCAGCGTGTCCCCCTGCGCCAGCGTCGCCCGGCGGAAGAGTCTGAGCTCGTTGGCCAGCCGCCGGTAGATCAGCAGCAGCTTGGCATTGCCGGCCAGCGTGACCAGCCGGTCGTGGAAGTCGAGGTTCGCCGTCAGGTAGCTGTCGACGTCGTTGCGCGCGGTGGCCTTTTCCATCCGGGCGATGTCGCCGCGCAACGCACGCACCGCTTCGGCGCTCGCCGTCGCAGCGACCCTGCGGCCGACGAAGTCGTCCAGCACGGCGCGAAGCTCGTAGATGTCGTCGGCTTCATCGATCGGGATCTGGCGCACGTAAACGCCGCGATTTTTTTCCAGGCGGACGAGGCCTGATTCCTCGAGCGCACGGAACGCCTCGCGCACCGGCCCGCGCGAGACGCCCAGGGCCTTGGCGAGCAGGGCTTCGTTGAGCTTGGAGCCGGGTACCAGGTCGC
>DATNAR010000284.1:0-11235 GCA_035607385.1 Casimicrobiaceae bacterium | reverse complement strand
GCGCCGTCGCCAGCGCCCCGGCCACGACATCCGAATGTCCGTTCAGATACTTGGTCGCGGCGTGCATGACGATATCGGCGCCGAGCTCGATCGGACGCGTCAGGACGGGAGTCGCGCAGGTCGAATCGACGACGACGCGCGCTCCCGCGGCACGAGCGATCCTTGCCACCGCGGCGAGATCGGTGATCGTCCACAGCGGATTCGCCGGCGTTTCGAGCCAGACCAGACGGGTGGCGCCAGGCCGGACCGCGGCGCGCACCGCTGCCAGGTCGTCGGTGTCGACCAGGTCGACTTTCAATCCCCAGCTCGTCGCGTCGTTCAGCAGCCAATTGCGCAAGCCCCAGTACATGACCGTCGGCGCGACGACGTGATCGCCCGGGGCCAGGGCCAGGAAGACCGAGGTGGCTGCCGACATGCCCGATCCGAGAACGAGCGCCGCTTCGGCGCCTTCGAGCATCGCGACGATCGCTTCGGCTTCGCGCACCGTGGCGTTGTCCGGACGCCCATAGCTATAGCCGCTGCGATACTGATTGTCCGGATCGCGGATGAACGTGGTCGCGACATGGATCGGCGCGACGACGGCACGGGTTGCGGTGTCGACATTGCCCAGGGCCTGCGCGGCGAGCGTACGGCGGGAATAGACAGGATCGGACATGATGTCCTTTCGCGACGGCGATCAGGCCCGAGTGTCACCGATTGCCCCGCTCGATGCAAAGTCCGGCGGCGCGGGGTTGTCTCGCCCCGGTGTTTGGCGTAAATCGGCCGGGAATGACCCGGCGCGTCGCTTTACCGGCCGGCGCGTCCGGGGTCCTCGGGCGTGCGCGCTGGCATGATGCTTGCCTTTTAGGCCCTACGCGTCAGGTAGGCGGATACTGACGCGCGTCCGCGTTTTGCGAAATCGTTCGCAAACGACGCGCCAGGGAGGCAGCAGTGGGGCTTTTGGGCCAGCAGCGGGCAACGCGCACGAAGCCCGCATTGCAACCGGCATCGGCACGGCGCCACAGCCGGCCGGTCGCCGCGTTCTGGTCGAGCTTCACCGGTCAGGCGATCGCGGCGGTGACGCTTGCGCACCTGGCGCTGCTGCCGTTGGTTTACGCCGGGGTGTTGAGCGGCGTGGCCTACGCGCTGCTGG
This sequence comes from Casimicrobiaceae bacterium, assembly GCA_035607385.1. Taxonomy (GTDB): domain Bacteria; phylum Pseudomonadota; class Gammaproteobacteria; order Burkholderiales; family Casimicrobiaceae; genus PALSA-1003. The sequence goes on along the minus strand of DATNAR010000284.1, from coordinate 10,103 downwards.
TGCTCGCCTTGTCTTGCGCGGCGATCGCCGTGATCGGTCGTCGCATCTCGCGGTCTGTCGCGGCGTTGCGCGCGGCGCTGACGCGCTTCCGGGCCGGCCGCGATGAGCCGTCGCGGCGCCTTGGCGCCGGCAAAGCGGAGGCTGAATCGTCCGAGCTCGTCAGTCTGCAGCGCGGCCTCGAGAACATGTACCGGCGGGTCGCCCGGCGCGAGCAAAGGCTCAAGGCCGCCTACGAGGCGGCGGAGAGCGAAAGCGCCGCGACCCGCAACCTGGCGCAGCAGCTGGCGCGCACCCAACGCATCGCCCGCATCGGGAACTGGGAGTGGGCACGCGCGAGCAACAGCATCGTCTGTTCGGGCGAGGTATTCCGCATCCTCGGCGTCACGGCGACGCAGATCGCTCTGCGACCCGACGCCATCCTCCGTCTGGTCCACGCCGATGATCGCCGCCCGTTCAAGCGCTGGCTGGTGCGGCTCGCACGCGGCCAGGTTTTGCAGGGACACGACGTGCGCATCGGCGGCCCGGACGGCGAGCAGCGCCACGTGCACGTACTGGCCGAGCCGCTGCTCGGCCCGGCGGGAACGGTCACCGGCTTGGCGGGAACGATCCAGGATGCGACCGAGCGAACGCGTGCGATCCAGCAGATTCACCGCCTCGCTTACTTCGACGCGGTCACCGAGCTGCCGAATCGGTCCCGCTTCGACGAGAAGCTGGCCAAGACGCTCGACAGCGCGCGGCGCGAAGGCACGTCGTTCGCGATCATGTATTTGGATCTCGATCAGTTCAAGCGCATCAACGACACGCTCGGCCACGCGGTCGGAGACGATCTGCTGCGGGTCATCGCGCAGCGTCTTACGCGCGGACTGCGGCCCGACGACATCGCGGGACCTCCGCACGCGCAATCGCTGGAGCGCGACGTGTGCCGGCATGGCGGCGACGAGTTCATCGTGCTGCTCAACGGAGTCGCCAGCGAGCAGGACGCGGCGCGAGCCGCCACGCGGCTGCTGGCGATGCTCGCACAGCCGATCATCCTGGGCACGCACGAGGTCTTCGTCTCGGCATCGATCGGCATCGTGCTTTATCCGCGCGACGGAGACGAGCTCGATACGCTGCTCAAGAATGCGGACGTGGCGATGTACCACGCCAAGGCGCAGGGCCGCAGCCGTTATTTCTTCTACCAGGATTCGATGCGCGCCGCGTCTGCGCAACGGCTTTCGCTCGAGCACGACCTGCGCAAGGCGCTCGAAGGCGAGCAGTTCGAGCTCTACTATCAGCCGCAGATCGAGATCCAGACCGGAAGGATCGTCGGCATCGAGGCCTTGATACGATGGAATCATCCGACGCTCGGCATGCTCGGGCCCGCGCATTTCATCGGCGCCGCCGAGGAGGCGGGGCTGATCATGGCGATCTGGGAGTGGGTGCTGGTCGCGGCACTGATCCAGCACAACGCGTGGCTGGCGGACGGCCTGCCGGCAGTGACGATCGCGGTCAATCTGTCCAGTGTCCAGTTCAGTGACCCGGCGCTTGCCGAGCGGGTCGAGGAGATCGCGCGGGTCGTCGGCGTCCCGCTCGATTATCTGGAGCTCGAGGTCACCGAGTCGATGCTGCTTGGTGACGCCGACCTCGCGCTGCGGACGCTGACGGCGCTGCGCGCGATGGGCGTGAAGATCGCGATCGACGATTTCGGCACCGGTTATTCGTCGCTGTCTTATCTGAGGCGGCTGCCGCTGGACAAGCTCAAGCTCGATCAGTCGTTTATCCGCGACGCCGGCCAGAACGAGGGCGATGTTGCGATCACGCGGGCGATTATCGCCATGGCGCACAGCCTGAAGCTGAGCGTGGTCGCCGAAGGCGTGGAAACCCAGGCGCAGATCGATCTGCTGCTGAGCCTGGGCTGCACGATGGTTCAGGGCTTCATGCTCGGCCGTCCGCTGCCGGCGGCGGCGACCGCCAAACTGCTGCGCGAGAGCATCACCAATCCCGACGCCGTCGCCACCGTGCGAAGCGACGCGAGCTGGAACGCGATCCTTCAAGCGTCTTCGCGCTAGCGACTTTGTACGATTTACACGCGCGCCGCCGCGCGCTGCGCGCCGCAGGAATTTTTTGTCCTCGCCTGCGACTTTGCGCGGAATGGCCAATGCGCACCCCTTGTTTGCTACCGTGTATTTCGACCATTCAAGGAGGCGCCATGAAGACGACCCGGTCGACGGCAAGGTCTGCCGCCCTCATCCGATCCCACTCCGCTTTGGCCATCGCCCGCGCCGGTGCAATCGTCGGCGTGAGCCTGGCGCTCGCGCTGCCGGCGGCAGCGACGTCGTTTACCGTCGTCAATCTGGTAACCGACGACCAATCGGTCAATGCGGCTCAGATCACCGATCCGAACCTGAAAAACGCCTGGGGCATCTCGTATTCCCCGACGTCGCCGTTCTGGGTCTCTTCGAATGAAGTCGGCCTCGCCGTGCTGTACCGCGTGGATCCGCTGAGCAACGCCACCACCAAGCAAGGCCTGGAGGTGACCATTCCCGGTGCCGGCAATGTGACCGGCCAGGTCTTCAACCCGGCATCCGCCGGCAACTTCAACGGCGACCTCTTCCTGTTCGTCAGCGAGGACGGAACGATCTCCGGATGGAAGGGCTCGCTGGGGACCAATGCCGAGGTCCTTCAGCTGAGCTCGGCCACCAACAGCTACAAGGGCGCCGCCATCGCCGTGATCGGCACCGATGCCTATTTGTACGCGGCCGATTTCGCGGGCAACCAGGTCGACATCCTCAAGGGCAACGCGGCGGCGCCGGATCTCGCCGGATCGTTTACCGACCCCGGCATTCCCAGCGGTTTCGCGCCGTTTAACATCCAAAATCTTGGCGGCACGCTATATGTAACGTATGCCAAGGTCGGACCGGACGGGGACGACGAATCCGGACCCGGCAACGGCTTCGTCAGCGCTTTCGACCTGCAGGGCAACTTCCTTGGCAGGGTCGGCTCCGACGGCACGCTGAATTCGCCCTGGGGATTGGCACGGGCGCCGGCGTCCTTTGGCGAGTTCGCCGGGGATCTGCTGGTCGGAAACTTCGGCGACGGCCGCATCAACGTCTTCGACACGACCACCGATACGTTCATCGGACAGCTGCTGGGCGCCGGCGGCATCCCGCTGGCGATCGACGGCTTGTGGGGCCTGATCCCGGGGAACGACGGCGGCGCCGGCAACTCGCAGTCGATCTATTTTTCGGCGGGCCCCGGCGACGAGGAGCACGGGCTGTTCGGCGTGCTTGCCGTGCCCGAGCCGGCCACCGCGGCATTGATCGGCCTGTCGATCATGGTGCTGGGCGTCGCGCGCCGGCGCACAGCCGTGTGACCGGCACCGGCGCTGCGCGGTCATCGCGCCGAGCGGCGCCGGCCCGCTATCGGCTCGCGGCTTGCAGGACTCGGATCGGATTGCCGTCGAGAAACGCCAGCGCGTTTTCCACGGCGTGCGCGTAGTACTCGCGGTAAACCTCGACCGCGCTGTATCCCAGATGCGGCGTCAGCACGACATTGGGGGCGCGCGCCAGCGGGTGGCCGGCAGGCAGCGGCTCGCGGTAGAAAACGTCGAGCGCCGCGATCAGCCGCCGCGACTCCACTGCGGCCATCAGCGCAGCCTCGTCGACCAGCTGGGCGCGCGCGGTATTGACCAGGATCGCGCCGGGCCGCATGCGAGCGAGATCGGCAGCGCCCAGGATGCCGCGCGTGCGGTCCGAGAGCACCAGGTGCAGGCTGACCACGTCGGCGGCGGATAGCAACTCATCTTTGCCCACGCGAACCGCCCCGGCGGCGGCCGCGGTCTCGGCGCTCAGGTTCTGGCTCCACGCCAGCACTTTCATCCCCAGCGCGCGGCAATACCCTGCCATGCGCGCGCCGATCCGTCCCAAGCCAATCAAGCCGACCGTCTTGCCCTCCAGTATGTGACCCGCTTCGGTGCCGGTCTGAAAGCGACCGTCGCGGACGGCCGCATCGCCAGCAGGAATCCTTCGCGCCGCGGCGAGCATCAGGCCGAGTGCGAGCTCCGCGGTCGAGGTGCCCGACGGGCCGCCGCCGGTATAGCAGACGGTGACGCCTTGCGCGGTCAGCGCCGCGCTGTCGATCAATGCGGCGCGCGCGCCGGTCAGCCCGAACATCTTGAGCTTCGGCAGGCGGGCGACCAGCGAGGCCGGAAACGGCGTTCGCTCCCGCGTGGCGAGCACGATGTCGAAATCGGCAAGCCGTCGAGCCGCGTCGTTCTCGTCCGCGAAAGGCGCCTCGAAAAATTGCACGTCGGCACGCGCCATCAGCGCCGACCAGTCGGCGCTGCGGCGGGCGATGTTCTGCCAATCGTCGATTACCGCAATTCTATTCAACGATATTCGTCGCTTTCCTGCGCCTGGCTCGCATTTCACCATGGTAGCAAATCCCGTCTATCATTCGTCTCGACGGCGGGCCGGAGCCGCCGTCCTTCTCCGAGCATGCGACCGATGTTCCTGCGCTGGGTTACCGCCGGCTACCTCGCTTTCCTGATCGTGCCGATCGCGCTGCTGCTGGTGGGCTCGTTCGGCGAGCTGTGGCTCAACACGCTGCTGCCAACGGGCTTTACGACGCACTGGTATCGCAATGTCGCATCCGACCCCAGTTTTCGCCGCGCGTTCGCGGCGAGCCTTGCCGTCGTGGCGATCGCATGCTCGGCCTGCGCGCTGATCGGGTTGCCGCTTGCGTACGCGGTGTTTCACACGGAGAGCCGCCGCATACGCGCGCTTACCCGCGTGCTCTACCAGCTTCCAGTCGCGCTCCCGCCGCTGGTGCTAGCCTTCGGCTTCATTCTGGTCTTTTCGTCGGACAGCTTGCCCTGGCTGGGGAGCATCTGGCTGCTCGCGGCGGGCCACGTCGTCCTAACGCTGCCCTACTTTCTCCAGGCGGTCGTATCCGACATGCAGCGGCTGGGTTTGCGCGTGCTGGAAGACGCCGCCGAGTCGCTGGGCGGGAACGCATGGCAGCGCTTCGTGCACGTCGTCCTGCCGGCTCTGCGCCACTCGATTCTCGCCGGCCTGATCATTGTCGCGGCGCTGTCGATCGGCGAGTTCCAGTTCTCAAATCTGGTGGCAGGATTCCTCAATCGGACCTATCCGATCGTGCTTTTGCAGGCGTTCTACGGCGCGACCGGATTTGCCTGCGCCGCGACGGTGATTCTTCTCGCTCTCGCGCTCGCCGCGGCGATCGGCGGCGGGCTCACCGCCGGCGGCGCAACGCGGCTGAAGACCGCAGCCGCATGAGCCCGCCGGCCGTAGCGCTCGAGGGAGTCAGTTTCCGCTATCCGGGCACCAACGCCGGCGTGTTCGATCTGACGATGACGATCGCGTCGGGGGAATTGGTGGTTTGCCTCGGGCCGAGCGGCTGCGGCAAGACGACGTTGCTGCGGCTCGTCGCCGGCTTCCTCAAACCCGATGCCGGCGTGATCCGCCTGAACGGCAGCGATGTGGGCAGCCTGCCGGCGCGGGCGCGCGAATGCGGCGTCGTGTTCCAGGCGTACGCGCTGTTTCCGCACATGCGCGTCTGGGAGAACGTCGCCTATCCGTTGCGGGTGCGCGACATCGCGCTGGACGAGCGGCGCCGGCGGGCCGAACAGATGCTCGAACTGGTCGGGCTGCAGGGACTTGCCCAGCGCCTCCCTGCGCAGCTTTCGGGCGGGCAGCAGCAGCGTGTCGCGCTGGCGCGCGCGCTGGTGTTCAAGCCGCGCGCGCTGCTGCTCGATGAGCCGCTGTCGGCGCTCGATGCGGCCACGCGCACCACGATGCGGGACGAAGTGCGCCGCATCCAGCGGGCACAGAACATCGCGACGCTGCTGATCACCCACGATCAGGACGAGGCGCTGTCGCTCGCCGACCGACTGGTCCTGCTGCGTGACGGCCGTCTCGTCCAGGCGGGGTCGCCGCAGGAAATCTACGATCGCCCCGCCGACGCTTTCGTCGCCGGCTTCGTCGGGCGGGCCAATCTGATCGACGGCCGGGTGATAGATGCCGAAACGGTCGACACCGCGATCGGCCGTCTTGCGACGCCAAGGCATGGGCACGCCGCCGGCGCCGCGCTGCGTCTGCTGGTGCGTCCGGAGCGCGTCCAAATCGGCGCGGCGGCGAGCGGAGAGAATGTGTTCGCCGCGCACGTGCTGCGCGACCGATTTTTCGGCGCCACCCGGCAGCTCGAGGTCGCTGCCGGCGAAGGCCGTCTCGAAATCGAAACCTCGATGCGCGATCATGTCGCGATGGTGCGCGTGCCGCGCGAGGCCATCCAGTTCCTGAATGCCCACTGAAGGAGGAGAAGACCATGCAACCGATATCGCGCAATCCGGGCCGCTTCGCCGTCGCTCTCGCCCTGCTGGGGTTTGCCTGCGCTGCCATCGCGCAAACCGTGCTCGACTCGCCCGAGCTCTACCCGGGCGAAAAGGCGCTGTACGACGCGGCACGAAAAGAAGGCATGGTCGTCAGCTTCGATACCGGTCCGACCTGGGCCAACTGGGCGGCCGAGTTCTCGGCGTTCAAGAAGCGCTATCCGGAAGTCGAGATCGTCTACAACGACATCGGGTCGGCGGCGACGGTCGTCGCGCTGGACAAGGCGCGCAACCGCCCGCAGGCCGACACGGCGTATTATTTCGCCGGCTCGGCCTTCGACGCCGTCGGCAAGAATGTCGTCGCGCCGTTCAAGCCGGTCAATTTCGACAAGCTGACGCCGGTGTTCCGCGATCCGGACGGCAAATGGTTCACGATCCACACGTTGACCATCGCGTTCATCGTCAATACCAAGCTGGTGAAGAACGTCCCGCAGTCCTGGGCCGATCTGCTCAAGCCGGAATACAAGAACAGCATCGTCTACCTCGATCCGCGCTCAACCGGCGTCGGTCAGGTGGGTGTGCTCGCCGCGAACTTCGGCAACGGCGGCGACATGAGCAATCTGCAGCCGGGCTTCGAATACTTCCGCAAGCTGCAGCAATCCGGCAATGTGCTGCGCGTGCTCGGCACGACACCGTACGCACAATTCGTCAAAGGCGAGATTCCGATCTGGATCTCGTACGAAAACGACGGCCTGAAGGCAAAGTACACCGACGGCCTGGGCGACGCGGTGGCGGTGGTGATTCCGAAGGAAGCTTCCGCGGCGGCGCCGTACGCGATCAGCCTGGTCGCCAACGGTCCCAACCCGGACGCGGGCAAGCTCTGGCTCAATTTCATCATGACCGACACCGGACAGGGAATCTTCGCCCAGGGCTTCGTCCGGCCGGCGGTTCCCGGCGTGAAGCTTCCCGACAACGTCGCCGACAAGCTCCCCGCGGCGCCGCAGGTCCGTCCTCTCGACGTCAAAACGGCGGCGGCGAAAAAGTCCGAGATCGATCGCGAATGGGCGGCGGCAACCGGTAGCAAGTAATGGCGCTGCGCGCCCGAGCCAACGCCGCGCTGGCGCTGCCGGCGGTGGTGCTGTTCACGCTGTGCTTCGCGCTGCCGGGCTTGGCGATCCTCGCCAATGCGCTGGGCGACGGCGGCGCCGCCTTTACCCGGGTGCTAAGTACGCCCGGCTTCGCAGGCGCCCTCGCGGGAAGCGCCGCGCTGACGCTGGTCGCCGCGGCGCTGTCGACCGGCGTGGGAGTGGCCGTCGCCCTGCATTTGTCACGCCTGTCGGAGAAGCGGCGGACCTTGCTCTCGTTCATCATCGCGCTGCCGCTGACCTTCTCCGGCCTGATCGTTGCGTACGGCTTCATCCTGGGCTACGGACGCGCAGGATTCGTCACCCAGCTTCTCGCGCGTGTCGGCTTCGACGCCGCCACGATCGGCGGCGCGCTTTTTACGCCGATCGGCCTGGCGTTCGCCTCGTCCTACTACCTGATTCCACGCGTAGTGATCGGCATGCTTCCGGTGCTCGTCAATTTCGACCGAGCCCAGCTCGCTGCCGCCGAGTCTCTCGGAGCGACATCGCTGCAGTCATTCCGCCAGGTGCTGCTGCCGCAGGTCGCGGCGCCGATGATCGCCTCGTTCTTTCTCGCGGCAGCGGTCGTGTTCGGCGCCTATGGGACGGCGCTGGCCCTGGTCGGGACGCAGCTGCCCATCCTGCCGCTGCGTCTGTACAGCCTGATCTCCGAAACCGGATCGGATTTTCCCGCGGCTGCGGCGCTCGCGCTGCTGATCACGGCGACCTGCTCGGCGATGCTCGCCACCGGCGAATGGATCGGCGCGAAGCATGAACGCTACCTTTAGGCTTGCGCGCGGACGCAGCCTGCTGCTCGACGCGGCAGGACGTTGCTTCGACCCGGTGGCGCGCAACTGGAAAGCCGCGATGGCATCCGATATCGAGCCAGGTGAAGCGCTCGATGCGATCGCCGCCGTCGCCTGGCTGCAGCGCGAAAGCGGCAATCCGCTTCGCGTGCCGGTCGGCGTGATCGGCCCGCGCGAAGCGACGACGCAGCAGCTGGCGGCCGCGCTCGAGGTCGGCGAGCTGCTCGGCGATTGTCGGCTTACGGTGATCTGCGGCGGCCGCGGCGGGGTCATGCAAGCGGTGTGCGAGGGCGTGGCACGGGTCGGCGGGCTTTCGGTCGGACTGCTTCCAGAGACCGACGCCGCCGTCGCGAACCGATTCGTCGGCGTGCCGATCGCGACCGGCATCGGTGAGGCCCGCAATGCGCTGATCGCGCGCGCCGCGTTTTGCCTGATCGCCATCGGCGACAGCTTCGGGACGCTGTCCGAAGTCGCCCTGGGCCGCCAATTCGGCAAGCTCGTCATCGGCCTCGAAGGTGCGGCCGAGCTCGAAGGCGTGCGCCGCGCCGCCGGCGCGCGAGAGGCGGTGCAAGTCGCAGCCGAGGCGATTCTCGCGGTGAGCTAGTCAGGGAACGTTCTCGGCATTGCCCAAGCCCTGGACCCGTCGCGCCAGCCCTGGTAGCGGGGCGCAGTCGGCGCGCGTATAGTTTGGACCGCACGCGCAGGGCGCGCCTTTGGCACGCGGGGTCGAACGGTGAGCATCGATTGGACGACATTTACACCATGGTCGGCGCTGGCGGGAGGCGCGATCATCGGCGTCGCCGTCGCGCTGTTCGCGCTCTTCAACGGTCGCGTCACGGGCATCAGCGGCATTGCCGGGGGCCTGCTGCGACCGTCGTTCCCGGATTGGACCTGGCGCGCCGCGTTCCTCGGCGGGCTGATCGTCGCGCCGATCGCCTATCGCTTGCTCAAGGCGCCGCCCGATCTGACCATCGCCGCCGATTATCCGACGCTCGTCCTCGCCGGCATCCTGGTCGGAGTCGGTACGCGCTACGGATCCGGCTGCACCAGCGGTCATGGCGTGTGCGGGGTATCCCGGCTTTCGCCACGCTCGCTGGTCGCTACGCTGGCGTTCATGGCCGCGGGCTTCGCGACCGTGTTCGTGACGCACCACATCTTGAGTTGAGCGATCATTCATGTATGCGCTTTTCGCTTTTGTCGCAGGCCTCGTTTTCGGCATCGGCCTGCTCGTCTCGGGCATGGTCAACCCCGCGAAGGTGATCGGGTTTCTCGACCTGGCCGGACAATGGGATCCGTCGCTCGCTCTGGTCATGGCCGGCGCAGTCGCGATCGGCGCCATCGGATTTTTCGTTGCGGGCCGAAGGAAGGCAACCATTCTCGGAACACCTATGCTGCTGCCGACGACGCGCGCGATCGATCGGCGACTGGTCGTCGGCGGCGCGGTGTTCGGCGTCGGGTGGGGACTCGCCGGGTTCTGTCCGGGCCCCGCGCTCGTTGCGCTCGGCATCGGTCACCCGAAGGCGATCGTGTTCACCGCAGCGATGCTGGCCGGAATGCTGGCGTTCGAATGTCTGGAGAGGATGCGGACAGCGTCGTCCGCCCGCCTGGAGCCCGCCGCAGGCGGCACGAGCGAATAGATGCTGATCTTCCGCCAGCTGTTCGATCCGCAGTCGTCGACATACTCGTATCTGCTGGCCGATCGCCGCAGCCGCGAGGCGGTTCTGATCGATCCCGTCTTCGAGCAGGCGCGGCGCGATGCCGCGCTGATTCAGGAGCTGGATCTCAAGCTCGTTGCGACGCTCGATACGCACGTTCATGCCGATCATGTCACCGGCGCGTGGCTTT
>DATNAR010000283.1:0-11558 GCA_035607385.1 Casimicrobiaceae bacterium | reverse complement strand
GCCGTTCCCCTATTCGCGTGGTCGCCGGCGCTGAAGTACTGGCGTCACCAGCCCGGGCGTCGAGCGGCGCCTGCTCGGCCCGCTGGCCGATCCGCGTCTTCTCGCCGTCTATGCCGTGACGTTCCTGCTGATGTTCTCGCTCGGGCTGCTCGAGATCGGCTACGCGGGATTCGCGACTGCCGCCGGGATGCCTGCATTCGCCGGCATCCTCATCTCGGTCAATTCAATCGGCAGCGGCGCCGGCGGCCTGCTTTACGGGGGCGTGCAGCTCGCGATGCCGGTCGAGCGGCAGCTGCCACGCTTGCTGTTACTGGTCGTGCTGCCGCTGGCGGCGCACGCGGTAACCGCGTCCCCATGGCTGCTGGCGGCGCTGGCGCTGGTCGCCGGCGTCGGCATCGCTCCGGCGCTGACGGTGGTGATGCTCCTGATCAGCACCAACGCGCCGTCTCGCTATGCGACCGAGGCGTTTACCTGGTCGACGACTTTCCTGGTCGGCGGCCTCGGCGCCGGTCATGCCTTGGGCGGCAGCATCGTGCAGGCCCAGGGCGCTCGTGCCGTATTCGGCGTGGCTGCAGGCGCCGCGGCGATGGCAGCCATCGGCGCGCTGGGCGTGCGCCAGCGCAAGCGACAGTCGGCGAGCATCGACCGGTAAGCGATCGCGTCCGGATCGCGCCAGCGACGGGGCGACCCGGAGCGATCAAGCCTTGCGCGAGCGCGTCCGGGCGGCTTTGCGCGCCGCGGCCGAGCGAGCCGCGGGGCCGCGCTTCCTGGCCACCGCCTTCGCATGCCGCGACAATGCGGTCGGGCTCGCGGCACTGCTGCCTTCGCGCTTCAGCGCCGTGCTCGTTGCCCGGGATCGCCGCGGCGAAACAATGCCGGTCTTGCGCTTGCCGGCGGCACTGGCCAGCTTTGCGCTGCGTCGGGTCTTCGCCGGCGCCTCGCCCTTCGCGGGCGGCTTGAGCGCAACGCCGGCACGGCGCGCCTTCGACAGGCCGATCGCTATGGCCTGCTTCGCCGAGCGGGCCCCGTGCTTGCCTTCGCGCACGTGCTCCATCTCCTCACGGACGAATTCGCCGGCCTGCGTGCTCGGCGCCTTTCCTTCGCGCTTGTCTTGCGCAGCGCGCTCAAGTGTTTTTCGTTCAGGCATTGGTTTCTCCTTCGCGTGGACCGGGATCGAGTAAAGCTTACAACCTGGCAGCAATAGTTGCCGGGCGCCGCGCGCCCGCCGCCCCGTCGGCGTCAACGACCTTCAGCCGCGCTTGCACGCGGAGTGGCCGCAGCCGCAGCCACTCTGCGACGTCGACTTGGTCCCGGCGTTTTGCTCGCAATAGTCGGAGCAATACTTCTTCCCGGGAGCGACGTCGCACATGCATCCCGGATGCGCGCACTTGCTGTAGCTCGTCGATCCCATTGAACCTTGCATCTGCGCCATCGCTCGTCTCCTGTAAAAGCGCGCAAACCAAGCTCGCCTGATGAGCGGCAGCAAAAAACGTTCCGGAGTCGCGGTGCGGCTCGGCAGCGGGCAGGCCGCGCCAAGCCGGCGCGTCCGCCAGGGGCGCCGCCGCCTAGCGGACGCGCTCGAGCTTGTACACGAAGTGCTTGGTGTCGCCGAAAAAAGACCAGCGGAAATACTTCTCGTGGTAGTAGAGTTTGACCTTCGCGTTGGCCGCGATCGCGTCGTCGATGTCCTTCCGTACTCCCTCGTCGCCATCGCGCACGCTGAAGTCCCACAGCCGGGTGGCCGTGCCCAGCGTCGGATCCTGCTGCAGGAAGCCGAAGTCCAGCGTCCCCTCCCAGGTCTTGAACAGGTAACCCGAGCGCGACAGCTTGATCACCTGGCCGACGCGGTATCCGTCGCTGTAATCGGCGGCAAAGGCGATCCAGGCCGCGCCGATCACGACAGCGACCAAGACCAGGAGTGCAACGAGTTTTTTCATCGGCGGATCGTCGGGGCCGGCCCAGTGTAGCCCGGATGCCCGGTTCGAAGATACGCGGCGCCCGGCTACAATGATCGCCTCTCCGAGGAAGACTGCCACGATGCCCGAAGCCATTCCCGCCGTCATGCGCTATGTCGTCGCCCGCGAGCCGGGGCCGCCCGACGTGCTGGCGCTGGACGAGACGGCAACGCCCGCCCCGAAACCCGGCGAGGTGCTGATAGCCGTGGCGTACGCCGGCGTCAATCGCCCGGACTGCATCCAGCGCGCGGGAAACTATCCGCCGCCGCCGGATGCCTCGCCGATCATCGGACTGGAGGTCGCGGGGACCGTCGTCGCGCTGGGTGAAGGGGTCACCGAGTGCCGGCTCGGCGACCGGGTCTGCGCGCTGACGCCCGGTGGCGGCTACGCCGAGTATTGCGCGGCGCCTGCCGCCTGGTGTCTCCCTTATCCGGAAGGCCTGTCAGCGCTCGAGGCCGCCAGCCTGCCGGAAAACTACTTCACCGTCTGGAACAACCTCTTCGACCGCGTTCATCTCAAAGCCGGCGAAACGGTATTGATCCACGGCGGCTCGGGCGGCATCGGCCTGGCGGCGATCCAGCTCGCGCATGCCTTCGGCGCCATCACCATCACGACGGTCGGCAGCGACGACAAGGCGGCGTTCTGCAGGACGATGGGCGCCGACCATGCGATCAACTACCGGCAGCAGGACTTCGCCGCTGAAGTCGCCGCGATCACGGCGAAGCGCGGCGCCGATGTCATCCTCGATATCGTCGGTGGCGATTACATCGAGAAGAACCTGAAATGCCTGGCGCTGGAAGGCAGGCTGGCGATCATCGCCTTCCTGCAGGGCAGCAAGGTCACCGTCGATTGGCGCCACATCATGATGAAGCGGCTGACCGTCACCGGCTCGACCTTGCGCGCGAGTCCGGCGGCGAGGAAGGCGGCGCTGGCGCGCTCGATGCGCGACAAGGTCTGGCCCCTGTTCGCCGAGGGCAAGTTGAAGCCGGTGATTCATCGCGTATTTCCACTGGCGGACGCGGCGGATGCGCACCGGCTGATGGAATCCAGCGCCCACATCGGCAAGATCATGCTGGCCGTGCGGCCGTAGAGCACACGCCGGTTTCGCGCGACGGCGTGCGCGCAGCGGCTGTCAGTAAGTGGCGCGGCCGCCCGAAAGGTCGAACACCGCGCCGGTGGAAAACGAGCAGTCGGCGGTGCAAAGCCAGGCAACCAGCGCGGCGATCTCGTCCACGGTCCCGAAACGGCCCAGTGGAATCTTCGCCAGCATGAAATCGATGTGCTGCTGCGTCATCTGGTCGAAGATCGCCGTCTTGACCGCCGCAGGCGTCACACAGTTGACGCGCACGCCGGATTGGGCGAGCTCCTTGCCGAGCGATTTGGTCAGGCCGATGACGGCGGCCTTCGAAGCGCTGTACGCGCTCGCGTTGGGATTGCCTTCCTTGCCTGCCACCGAGGCGATGTTGACGATGCGCCCGTAGTCCTGCGCGAGCATCAGCGGCACGACCGCACGGTTGCAGTAGAAAACGCCATGCAGATTGACGTCGATCACCTGGCGCCAGGCGTCCGCCGGGTATTCCCAGGTCGTCGTGTTGGGGCCGGTGATCCCGGCGGAGCAGACGAGAGCGTCGATCCGCCCGAGCGCCGCCGCCGTCGCACGCGCCGCCGCCGCGACGCCGTCCGCGTCGGCGACGTCGACCTCGCGCACATCGGTGCCCTGCCCCAGCGTCGCCGCGGCCCGGTCGAGCGCGCCGGCGTCGCGGTCCCACAGGCTCACTCGTCCACCGCTCGCTTTGAGCCGCTGCGCCACCGCGAGGCCGATGCCCGTCGCGCCGCCGCTGATCACGGCCACCCGGCCATCGAAATCCAGTCGATTCATTGAGAGTCCGTTTTGGCTCGTCGCGAATGCTAGCACGCACCGGCAGCGCGCCATGGCGCCACAGCGCGCGCCGAAGTCACCGCCGCCAGGACAAGCCGACGACCGCTCGACGATTCCTACATGCAAATCGGACGACCGCTGATAGCGCAGCCCGCCGGACGAGTCGATAGTTCATGTTGTCCAACTAAGCATCGGCGAGTCGCTGCGCCGGTGTATTCGATTAGCGTTCAACCACCGACGAGGAGATAGTGATGGAAGAAGGCCAACTGCGATCCACGCCGTACAATCCGAAGATCGAAAACGCCGCGCAACAGGCGCATCAGAACGTCGATCGGGTCGCCGACAAGGCGGTCTCCGGCGTCGGACGCGCCAGCGACACGGCCCACCGCGCGGTCAACACGACCGCCGACAAGGCCGCGGCGGCCGCGGAATGGGCGAGCCAGATGCCCGAAAAGGCCCGGCGTGCGCAGGGCGCGATGACCGAAGCGGCCTGCAATACGATCCGGGAGCGGCCGCTGACGACGGTATTCAGTGCGCTGGCGGCCGGCTACATCCTCGGGCGCATCGCGCGCTGGTAGCCGACGAGCTCCTTAGCGCCGCGCGTGTAGCGGCGTGCGCGACGATTGGGCGGCGGCACGGCGCAAGCAGCGCCGCCGGCTGGTCTATCGTGCTGCGGGCCCGTGCCGCACGCCCGCGGCATCGACGGCCAGATAGGGGACGCCCTCGCGGCCAAGAAAAGCCTCGCCGTCTTCCTCGAGAAGCATCGCGATGGTCGCGCAGCTTCCGGCGAGAACGCACAGCGGCGCGAGCACGCTGATCGACTGCCAGTGCGTGACCGGTCGCCCGGAACGCGCATCGATGATGTGGCAATAGCGACGTCCGTCCAGATCGAAGAATCGCTGATAGTCGCCGCTGGTCGCCACAGCTCCGCCGTCGATTTCCACCGTCGCCATGATCGCGTCCGCCTGGCGCGGATGCGAGATGCCGACGCGCCATGGCGACCCGTCCGGTTGCGGACCCGCGGCGCGAACGTCGCCGCCCAGATTGGCGAGCGCGTGCGGCGCGCCGCTGTCATGGCAGATCGTCGCCATCCGATCCGCTGCGTATTCCTTGCCGATGCCGCCGAAGTCGATCTCCATCCCGCGTCGCGGCAGGCGCACGCTTCGCGGGCTCCACTCGACGGAAGGCCAGTCGATCAGCGCCGTCACTGCCGCGACTTCGGTCTCGTCCGGCAGTCGCGGCGGTGAACAGCGAAAGTCCCACGCGTGACGAAGCACGCCCGAGGTGATGTCGAAGCGGCCGGCGCTTAAGCGATGGCAGCGGTCGGCGTAGCCCAGCAGTGCGTAGGTCTCCGCGTCGATGGCTACCGCTGTTCCGCCCGCAGCGCCATTGATCCGCGAGGTGACACTGTCGCCGCGATAGCGCGAATACTTGGCCTCGATGCGCCGCACATCGGCGATCGCCGTATCCGCCAGCATCCGCGCCCGGCGCTCGTCGTCATGCCAGATCTGCAGCTCGTTGGGCGAGCCCATCGCGTCGAAGCTGAAATGGAAAAGCGGCATCGCGTAACTATGCCCGAGGCCGCTCCCTGCGGTCGAACCGCGTCGGTCAGAACGTCCTGCTGATACCGGTCTGGATCCAGCGCGCCGACAGCGGCTCGAGCCCGGGACTGCCGCCGCCGGGACGCCAGTCCGAGCGCTGCCGGTAGAACTCGACTTTGAGATCGATCTGCCAGCCTTCGGGCAGCAGCTTTGCGATCGTGACTCCCGGGTTCAGCGCGCCGAATGCCGACAGCCGCGCATCGGCCGTGTACGGCTCGCCGAACGAAAATCCCTGCGGAAAGGGCGGGTCGAAATAGAAGTCCGCCGCGGCTTGGGTGTAGTAGCGCAGTGCCGGCTTGATCGACCAGCCGTCCGGCAGCGGCTGGTGCCACGCGGCTTCGACCGTGTGGGAATCGCTGCCGAACGAGTCGCGCGCATAGCGATAGGAGAGCGACAGCGTCGCATCGAATCGGGGCAGGTGCTGGTTGTAGCGCGTGAGCCACGCGACGATGCGCCTGTGATCGGGGCGCACATCGAGCGTCTTGTATGGATCGGAATAGTAGCCGTGTCCTGACGACCAGGTCAGGTTCGACTGCACGATCGCCTCCGCGGAGAGCGCCTGGGTCACGCCGAGCAGCAGGTCGACGGTGCGCCGGTGCTTGCCTTCGGCGACGCCGTTCGTGCTGTCGATGTCGTCGCTCGCGCCGCCGATGCCGAACGCGTAGGTACGATTGCGATCGTCGCTCGATATCCGGAAGTCCAGCGACAGCGCGCGAGAAAGATAATCGCGTTCGGAGGAAATCGCGGCGCCGACGCCGATCGCGGCGCCGTCCAGGTATTTGGTGAGCTTGACGTCGCCGGCCGTGCGGTAGTCGGTCACACCGCCTTTGCCCGACGCGCCGGACAAGGTGTTGTGATACAGCGGCGACGCGCCCGAGATGCCGTCGTACACCAGCGATCCTTCGGCGGCGAGCGAATCGGAAATGGGCTTCCGCAAATAGAGCGACGGACCGTGCACGTGAATCCGGTCGCCGCCCGGTTGCCAGTCGCGATAATCGACGTACTTGAGCGCGATCAACCCCTGGTCCGGCGCCGTCTGGGCGAGCGCGGACGCAGGCATGACGCCGGGAAGTGTCAGCGCGGCCGCAAGCAGGGCGCCGGCGGAACCCGCCGGCCCGGCAACGCGTGAGGCGCTGTCCTCGTCGTCAGTTGCAGCCACAGCCACCGCCGCCTACGCCGTAGCCTCCGCTGCCGGCTTCCTTGCTGGTGTAGACGTGATCGGCGAGGCGGGCATCGATCGGATCGGCGTCGAACTGCATCGCGGGCTTCGCGAGATCGCCCTTTTGCCAGGGTTTCGGCGGCTGGATGCTCGCGCACCCGCAGAGCAGGACGATTACCGCGAAAGCGGCCCACGGCCGCAGCGGATGCTCGTGGGCTTCCGGCGAGCGCATCAACGCGCCGCAAGCAGAGTCTGAATGCGGCGCTCGAGCGCTTCTTTGCGCTCATCGCGGAAGCCGTGCTCGACCTCGACCACTTTGCCTCGCGCGTCGATCAAATACGAGCTGGGCATTTCCTGCACCGCGTACGCCAGCGGCGTCGCACCGGCAGCGTCGTAGGCCACGGCGAACTGCGCCGGATTGCGCTCGAGGAACCGCGCGGCGTCCGCGGGATTGCTGTCGACGTTGATCGCAACGATGGCGAGACCTCGCCCCCCGTAGCGCTTTTGCATTTCATTCATCCAGGGGAACGAGCGCCGACACGGTCCGCACCACGAGGCCCAAAAGTCGACGTACACGACCTGGCCGCGCAAGCTTTGCAGCGACAGGATGTCGCCGCGCGCGTCGCGCAGCGCGAAAGGAGGCGCGGTATCGCCGACCCCGGCGGCGAAAGCCGCGTTGGCAACGACGAAAGCGAGCGCCAGCGCTGCCCGGCGGATGACGCCCGGCCGGGATACTACGGCCTTGCCCCCGTGGGTGGCGCCGGCGCGACCGTTCACTGGCACACGGTGCCGGGGTTCTGAAGCACCTGACGGGTAATTGTCTTCGTCTGCGAGATGCCGTCCACCGTGTAGGCGAACGTCGCGGTGTTGCCATCGGTGAACGTAAGTGTCGCCGAGCCGACGACCGCGACCACCGGGCCTCCCGGCGCGCCCAGCGGAGGAAACGGCGTTGCGCTGAACGGAGGTCCGGTCAACCGGCCGAGCTGCGTCACCGTGTAGACGCCGGGTGCGACCTTGCTCGCGGTTCCGACCAGCCACATGGGCGTATGGTCCTGCGCAAATGTGAACCAGGTCACAAAAATCAGATCGCCCTGATGGGTCAGATTGACGCCCCAGCCCGCTTCCGAGCCCGCCGGTGCGGCCCACCACAGCGCGGTGTAGTTGGTGGCCATCGCGAGGTTGGCCTGCGCGCCGAACGTGCAGGCCGGTTGCGGTCCGAACAGCTGGCGCGTGATTGCCTTGGTCTGACTGATGCCGTTGACCGTGTAGTTGAACACGGCATTGTTCGCGTCGGTGAACGTCAATGTGCCAGTGCCGACCGAGGCCGGCGTCGCGCCGCCGGGGGTGCCCAGCGGCGGAAACGGCACGGCGTTGAACGCGGGCCCGGTGCCCTGGTACAAGGTGCCGCTGTAGGTATTGGGGCCCGTCTTGTTCGCGGTCATCACCAGCCACCATCCCTTGCCGCTGGCGTCATAGGTGAACCACGAGGCAAAGATGATGTCGCCCTCGTGCGCGAAGTTGATTCCCCACCCCGATTCGGCAGGGTTGAACCAGAGCCCCTGGTAATTGACTGCGGCGGAGAGCGAAACCGAGGCGGAATAGCCGTCGAAATTGGTCGCGAGGTTCGGGATGACCATCCCCGAGCGGGAAAGCGCATTCACACCGTCAGTCGGCAGCGAAGCGAACGTGAGCTGGTCGACCAACGCATAATTCAGCGTCCCGCCGGCGGTCGGCAGGAAGCCGTTGGGTATCACATAGTTCGGTGCGACGAGATTGAGGGCGGCGAATCCGGCCGTCCCGATCAGCACACGCCGGTTGGCGGTAGGACTCGGAGAGCAGCCGTAGTACGAATCACACTCGCCGCCCGGCAGGTTGAACGGAAAAACGTAAGTCTTTGTAACACCCATGCTGGTGCTGCTCAGCACCTGCCCCTGGAGGAAATTTTCGCCATTCATGCCCTGCGACTCGTGCAGCACCACAAATTGCACGCTGCCGTCCGCGTTCGAATACATCTGCTCGATCTGGAAGGTGTGAAACTCGGCGCGCGCGGCCGTCGCCGCGAATGCCAGCGCTACAATCGTGAGCCAGCGTGAGGGGGATGACATCATCGTGCACTCCTGCAATCGTTTGGAGCGAGGCGTCGCAAGCGCCGCAGCTCGTTCGTGCCCAGCTAACAGCGCGGCTCTTGCGGCTATTCCTCCTGCGGCGCGCTGGAATCTCCGACGCCCACCGCGTGTTGGCATCGCTCTGATGAAGCCACCGGCGAAGTCCTTGCGCGGCCCTCGCTGGCCAGCGCTTACGCTACTGTACGCCGCGGCGCTCGCGTTCGCATTGCCGGCAGGCGTTGCGCAAGCCCTGACCATCGTCAATCAGCCCTGGGTGCGGCCCGCCGCCGCCGGCCGTTCGACCGAGGCCTTCATGAACCTGACGAGCACCGAAGGTGCGGCATTGGTTGCAGCGCGCACCGACAGCGCGGCGGCGACGACGCTGCACCGGCCGGGCGCGGACCCGCGCGCGGCGGCCGAGCTCGCACTGCCCGCCGGAACCGTTGTCGAACTCGCGCCCGGCAAGTACCGGCTTTCGCTGCGCCGGCTGAGCAGGAACGTCGAGCTCGGCGACATCGTGCCGATGACGCTGACGATACGAGGCGCCGACGGAGCACTTCAGGACATCGCAGTGGGCGCGGTCGCGCGACTGCGCTCGCCCGTCGAGGACGAGCGCCGAGCGCACCGGCATCAGCACTAGCAGCCGGTCGGCGATTTCCGCGTCGGCGGTACTCCTAGGCGAAATACGGGTGCGCCTACAGGCGAAACAGTGCTGGTCCGATAGGCAATCGCGCCAGCTGCCGGCAGCATGGAACCGTGTCCAATCGATGCAAAGGAGTTTTATCGTGCATGCACGACACAAGTTTCTGATGACGGCCCTGACTGCGGCATCGTTGGCGCTGCCGCTCGCCGCGCAAGCGCGGTTCGACGTCGACATCAACGTCGCTCCGCCGCCACCGCGCTATGAAGTGGTGCCGGCGCCGCGCGTCGGGTTCGTCTGGGCGCCCGGCTACTGGGCATGGGATAACGGCCATCACCGGCACATTTGGCGCGCCGGCCACTTCGTGCGCGAACGCCGCGGCCAGCACTGGGTTCCGGACCGCTGGGCCGAGCATGGCGGGCGTTATCGCTACGAGCCGGGACGCTGGGAGCGCTGACATCCGTCGCAGGTCCTAGCGCGCGCCTCGCCGGCCGGGCGATCGAAGCCTCGCCGGTGTAGCGAAAAGGAAGCAAGCTCGCCGGCCGTCAGGCCGGCGAGCTTTTTTGCACTGCGGGCTGGCGGCGCAGCAGATATTCGCGCCAGATGAACCACATGATGACGAGGTCAACCGCGGCGAACACCAGCAATGACACCGCGTGGGTATGGGTGAAGCGGTAGCACGAGTAGCAGACCAGGGCGCCGATCAGCGATAAGCCCATCGGAAACGCCCAGGGTTTTTCGCGCCAGAGAAAATAGACGAGCAATAATTTTATGGCACCGTGGGCCAGCAGATAGAAGCTCGCGTACAGCTTCGTTCCCATCGATAGTTTTTCCGCCGCGTCGATCAGCGTGCGCGCCAGCCAGTCGTTCGGGTCGTCCTCTATTTCGGACGCCGTCAGCCACAGCACCAGCTGATTGACCGTTCGCAGCGGCACGAACAGCACCAGCATCCCTCCGGCCAGCTCGACGATGCCATTGAGTCCCTTCAGCAGCAGCGCGATCTCGAACAGGCGATGCTGGCGGACGATTTCGGTCGGCGATTTCGGAGCGATATGCATCGTGGCATCCGGCGCTGGCTGCACCCGGAGGGAAAAGGTGCGCCATCATACGACAGGGGCCTTTCGATCCCGCCGGCAGGGCTGAATCGAGCCTGGTCAGACGCCGTTGAAACAGGTCACGCCAACGCGTGCGCGCGGGCAAGCGCCATGATCCGCTCGGCGCGACGCACGTGAGGGGCGTCGACCATCCTGTCCTCGAAGCGAAACGCACCGGCGTGCCCTCGCGCCGCAGCGAGCAGCGATTGCGCCTGTTCGATTTCCGGCGCGGTCGGCAGAAATGCCGTGTTGACCGGCGCCACTTGCGCCGGATGGATCGCCAATTTGCCGGTAAAGCCCATCGCCGCCGCCTCTTCGCTTTCGCGTTGCAAGACGTCGGTTGCGGCGAGCTCGACGACCGGAGAATCGATAATGCCGATGCCGGCAGCACTACCCGCGAGCAATGCGAGCGCGCGCACGACGCGGAAGACCTCGAGCATCGTGCCGGATTCATCCTTGACCCGGCGCGCACCGATGGCGGCCGCGAGATCCTCGTTGCCGCACATGATTGCGACAACCCGAGCATCCGCGCTACACAGCGATTCCAGCCGTGGAATCGCCCGCGGATGCTCGGTCACGATCGGCACGATCGCGGTCGATCCGACCTCTACTCCCGCCTGCGCCTCCAGTGCCGCGAGCTGCGCCGATACTTGGCGTATGTCGGCGGGGTCGCTCGCCTTGGGCAGCACGTAGGCATCGGGCCGGCAGCGGAACGTCCGCGCGATATCGGCTTCGGCAAGCCCGCTGTCGATAGCGTTGATGCGGATCGAGACGATCGTCTTGCCGCGCGTTGCCGCGGCGATCGCGTCGACGGCGATGTCGCGCGCCACCGTCTTGCGTTCGCCGGCAACCGCGTCCTCCAGGTCGACGATCAACGCATCGGCCCCGATGCTCCAGCCCTTCGCCAGCTTGCGCTCGGAATCGCCCGGAACGAACAGCCACGAACGGAGCACGCGAAAATCGTGTGTCATCGACAATCTCCAGCCGGCGCGACCGCTGCCGGCAGTTCCAATCGCGCCCAATCGCGCCATTGGGCGGGATAGCGCCGGATGTAGCCTTCGAGTACCCGGCCAAACGCTTGCGCTGCGCCCTGCAACGCGGCGTCGGCATCGCCACCCATGGGCA
>DATNAR010000378.1:0-15104 GCA_035607385.1 Casimicrobiaceae bacterium | reverse complement strand
TCCATTACCACATCAACACGACAAACAGCCGGATTGAGCGTCGCCTTGAGGTGACGCTCGAATCCGGCCAGTTAGTCACGCCGCGGCAGGATTGAGCGTCGCCGACATGTGACGCTCGAATCCGGCCAATTAATCACACGGCGGCAGGATTGAGCGTCGCCGAAGGTGACGCTCGAATCCTGCCAGATAGTGCGTCGCGCCGGAAAGCCCTCAATAGGACGTCGACGACAATCCGGCGCGACGTACTATCACTTCTTGTCCTTGACCTCCGTAAACTCCGCGTCGACGACCTTTTCATCGTCGGGCTGCTTCGCCCCGGATCCATCGCCGCCCTGGCCCCCGGCGCCGCCCGCCGCCTGCGCTTCGGCCTGCGATTGCGCGTACATCGCTTCGCCCAGCTTCTGCGACGCCTTCATCAGCGCTTCGCTCTTCGCTTCCAGCGCGTCCTTGTCCGCCTGCTGATTCTTCAACAGCTCCTCGGCGTCCTTCAGGGCCGCTTCGATCTTTTCCTTGTCGTCCGCACCGACCTTGTCGCCGTATTCGCCCAGCGACTTCCTCACGCTGTGCACCATCGCGTCCAGGCCGTTACGCGCCTGCACGGTCTCGAGCAGCTTCCGGTCTTCCTCGGCGTGCGACTCGGCGTCCTTGACCATGCGCTCGATCTCGGCTTCGGACAGGCCCGAGCTCGCCTTGATCGTGATCTTGTTCTCCTTGCCGGTCGCCTTGTCCTTGGCGCTGACGTGCAGGATGCCGTTGGCGTCGATGTCGAACGTGACCTCGATCTGCGGCATGCCGCGCGGTGAAGGCGGAATGCCTTCCAGGTTGAACTGGCCGAGACTCTTGTTGCCGCTCGCCACGTCGCGCTCGCCCTGCAGCACGTGGATCGTCACCGCACTCTGGTTGTCGTCGGCGGTGGAGAACACCTGCTGCGCCTTGGTCGGAATCGTCGTGTTCTTCTGGATCAGCTTGGTCATCACGCCGCCCAGCGTCTCGATGCCCAGCGACAGCGGCGTCACGTCGAGCAGCAGCACATCCTTGACGTCGCCCTTCAGCACGCCGCCCTGGATCGCCGCGCCGACCGCCACCGCCTCGTCGGGGTTGACGTCCTTGCGCGGCTCCTTGCCGAAGAATTCCTTCACCTTGTCCTGAACCTTCGGCATGCGCGTCTGGCCGCCGACCAGGATGACGTCACTGATGTCCGACAGCTTGACGCCCGCATCCTTGATCGCGATCCGGCAGGGCTCGATCGTGCGCTCGATCAGGTCCTCGACCAGCGACTCGAACTTGGCGCGGGTGACCTTGATCGACAGGTGCTTCGGCCCCGACTGATCGGCCGTGATGTAAGGCAGGTTGATTTCGGTCTGCTGCGAAGACGAGAGCTCGACCTTCGCCTTTTCGGCGGCTTCCTTCAGCCGCTGCAGCGCCAGCACGTCGTTCTTGAGGTCGACGCCCTGATCCTTCTTGAATTCCGTCACGATGTAATCGATCAGGCGCTGGTCGAAGTCCTCGCCGCCGAGGAAGGTGTCGCCGTTGGTCGACATCACCTCGAACTGGTGTTCCTTGTCGACGACCGCGATCTCGATGATCGAGATGTCGAACGTGCCGCCGCCCAGGTCGTAGACGGCGATCTTGCGGTCGCCTTCCTTCTTGTCCATGCCGAAGGCGAGCGCCGCGGCGGTCGGCTCGTTGATGATCCGCTTGACCTCGAGGCCGGCGATCTTGCCCGCGTCCTTGGTCGCCTGCCGCTGCGAGTCGTTGAAATAGGCCGGGACCGTGATCACCGCTTCGGTCACTTCCTCGCCGAGATAATCCTCGGCGGTCTTTTTCATCTTGCGCAGGATCTCGGCCGAGACCTGCTGCGGCGCGATCTTCTTGCCCCGCACCTCGACCCAGGCGTCGCCGTTGTCGGCCTTGCCGATCTTGTAGGGCATCAGGCCGATGTCCTTCTGGACTTCCTTTTCGCCGAACTTGCGGCCGATCAGCCGCTTGACCGCGAAGATCGTGTTCTTTGCATTGGTCACGGCCTGCCGCTTGGCGGGCGCGCCGACGAGGATCTCGCCGTCTTCCTGATAGGCGACGACCGAAGGCGTCGTCCGCGCGCCTTCGGAGTTCTCGATCACTTTCGGCGTGGTGCCTTCCATGATCGCGACGCAGCTGTTGGTCGTTCCGAGGTCGATGCCGATGATCTTGGCCATGCTTATTTCCTTCCTTTTGCTGGATGCTTGTCTTAGGCGCTACGTGGGGTTTTTTCGGTCCGCTTCAAGGCGAGCACACCTTATCCGGCCTCGTCGCCGCGCTCACTGGGCTTGGCGACGGAGACCAGCGCCGGCCGCAGGATGCGATCGCCGAGCATGTACCCCTTCTGGAAAACCTGGGCGACGGTGCCGCCCGGCCGGTCGGATTCGACCATCGTCATCGCCTGGTGACGGTGCGGATCGTACTTTTCGTGCAGCGGATCGATCGCGGTGATCTGCGCTTTGTCGAAAGCCGCGTTGAGGTTCTTCAGCGTCAAGAGCACGCCGTCGCGCAGCGCCTCGATCGATGCGGCGGGCGCGGCCAGCGTCTGCTCGAGCGCATCCTTGACCGCCAGGAGCTCCTGGGCAAAGCGCTCGATGCCGTACCTGTGCGCCTTGGCCACGTCGTTCTGGGCAAGCTTGCGCACGTTGTCGGTTTCGGCCATCGCGCGCAGCCACGCGTCCTTGAGGCGCGATGCTTCGTCCTCGGCCTGCTTCAGCAGCGTGGCGAGATCGGGCGCGGGATCGCCCGGCCGGTCGGCCGGCCGGCTCGCCGGTGTATCGGTCGGGACGGGAACCCCCGCCTCGAATTCACCGGAAACTTGACTGTTATGGTCGGGATTTTCGCCCATCGTTGCTCCTCTGCGAACAGCAAAGATATGGGGCTGTTTCGATGCGCTTCAACCGCGACAAGCCAGAAATGCGGCGAATCGAGCGCAATCCCGGCGCGGGACTTTGGGCGGACCGCGGTGGAAGGGGCGAATCGCCCTAGCGGTCGGCCCCCAGCGCCTTCGCTCGCGCCTGGGAGAGCTCGCGCGCGGCCGCGTCGGGGGGCAGGTCGAGCCAACCCTGCAGATTGCGCATCGCGAGGTCGGCCAGCGCGGCGATCCACGCCGGCCGCTCGTTCAGGCAGGGAATGCAATGCAGCTCCTGGCCGCCGGCACCGAGAAAAGCCGCCTGCGCGCCGTGGCCGAGCTCCTCGAGCGTTTCCAGGCAGTCGCTGACGAAGCCGGGGCAGGCGATGTCGACCCGGCGCATCCCCTGCTTCGCCAGCGCGAGCAAGGTCGGCAGCGTATACGGTTCGAGCCACCGGGCGCGGCCGAAGCGCGACTGGAACGAGACCTCGTACTGCTCGCTGGTCAGCCCCAGCTCGCTGGCCACCAGCCGCGCGGTCTTGTGGCAATGGCAGTGGTAGGGGTCGCCCAGATCGAGGCTTCGCCGCGGCACGCCGTGGAACGACAGCAGCAGCTTGTCCGGCCTGCCGTTTTTCATCCAGTAATCGTTGATGCTCTGGGCGACCGCCTTGATGTAGCCGCTGTCGTCGTAGTACGGCGCGGCCACGCGCACTGCCGGGACGGTGCGCATCGCCGACGCGGCCGCGAACACCGCATCGACGGCGGACCCGGTGGTGCTCGCCGCGTACTGCGGATACAGCGGCAGCACCAGCACCCGGTCGCAGCCGCCGGCCTTGAGCCTTTCCATCGCGCCGTCTATCGTCGGCCGGCCATACCGCATTCCAAGCTCGATCTGCGCATGGTCCGACGGCAGACCGAGCTCCTTCAGCCGCTGCCCCAGATAGCCCTGCAGCAGCGTCTTCTGCTTGAGGCTGTGCACGAGCAGCGGCGAACCGTCCTTGCTCCAGATCGTCGCGTACTTCCGGGCCGACTGCGCGGGCCGCACGCGCAGGATCACGCCGTGCAATATCGGCAGCCACGCCGCGCGCGGTATCTCGATCACGCGGGGATCGGACAGGAATTCGGCGAGGTAGGCGCGCACGGCCGCGGCCGTCGGCGCGTCGGGCGTACCCAGGTTGACCAGCAGCACGCCGATGCGGCGCGGCCGGTCGTGCGCGAATGCGGGCTCGGGCAGGAAGCTCATCGGTCGTCTTCTGCCGTGCTAAGGCGCGCAGCGCAGCGCGGCGTGTCGGGACGGACGGCACGGGCGCGCGATCGGTGTCACGCGATGGCGCGTCCGCCGGCTGCGATCAATCGTCGGCTATCTGCTGCGACAGCGCGCTCGACAGCAGCTTGGCCGTGACGTCGACGATCGGAACGACGCGCTCATACGCCATGCGCGTCGGGCCGATGACGCCCAGCGTGCCGATGACCTCGCCGCCGGCCTCGTACGGTGCCGTGACGACGCTGCATTCGTCGAGCGGCAGCAGTCCCGACTCGCCGCCAATATAGATCTGCACCCCCTCGGCCAGCTGCGATGCATCGAGCAGGTGCAGCAGCGAAGTCTTCTGCTCGAAAAGGTCGAACAGCAGGCGCAGGCGCTGCATGTTCGACGAGAAATCGCCGGCGTTCAAAAGGTTCCGCTCGCCGCTGACGACCAGCGATTCGTCGCGGCTCAGCGCGCCCTCGCCGACATCGACCGCCGCTCGCATCAGTCCGGCGATGTCGTCGCCCAGCGCGCGAAGCTCTTCGGCCAGCCGGCCGCGTATCGCGCCGAGAGGCGTGCCGGCGAAATTATGGTTGAAGAAATTGGTCGCTTCGACCAGTTGTGCCTGCGTGTATGGGCGATCGGTGTGCAATATGCGGTTCTGCACGTCGTTTTCGGCCGTCACGATGATCAACAGGACCCGGCGCTCGGACAGCCGCAGGAATTCGAGATGGCGGAACGTCGCTTCGCGCCGCTTCGGCGTCATCACCACGCCGGCGAATTGCGTCAGCTGCGACAGCATGACGGCCGCGGCGTTGACGATCTGCTGCGGTTGATCGGCATGCAGCTCCTCCTCCAGCCGGCGGATCTCGATCTGCTCCAGCGGCTTGACGACCATCAGCGAGTCGACGAAAAAACGGTAGCCCTTGGGCGTCGGAATTCTGCCCGCCGAGGTGTGGGGGCTGGCGATGAAGCCCAGCTCCTCCAGATCGGCCATCACATTGCGTATCGTCGCCGGCGAAAGCTCCAGTCCCGATTGGCGCGACAGCGCGCGCGAGCCCACCGGCTGGCCGTCGGTGATGTAGCGCTCGATCAGCGTCTTTAACAGGTGTTGCGAGCGAGGATCCACGATCGGACTATTGTACCGCCGGCCCCGTCGGCAAAGCGACGGCTGCGCCGGTGCGCGCGTTTGGCCCGCCTGCGCGCATGTGCTTTAATCGCTGCCATGGGGGGTCCGGCACAACGCTTCGCAACCGTCGCGCTGATCGGCCGTTACGCGAGTGCCGGCATCGCCGAGCCGCTGCAGCGCCTGGCGGCGTTCCTGGCGGAGCGCGGCCACGATGTCGTGCTCGATGCGGAGACGGCGCAATGCACGCCGCTGCCCGGCTACCGCACCGCGCCGGCGGAAGAGCTCGGGCGCAACGCGCAGCTTGCGATCGCACTCGGCGGCGACGGCACGATGCTGTCGATCGCCCGCCGGCTCGCGCCGTTCGATGTGCCGCTGATCGGCATCAACCAGGGACGGCTTGGATTCCTGACCGACATCGCGCTCGCCGACATGGAAAAGGCGCTGTCGGCGATGCTCGACGGGCGCTATGTCGAAGAGACGCGCACGCTGCTGGACGCGACGCTGACCCGGGCGGCCGGCGGCAGCGAGCGCGCGCTGGCGCTGAACGACGTCGTCGTCGGCCGGGGCGCGATGGGCGGAATGATCGATTGCGCGGTGACGATCGACGGCAATTTCGTCTACGCGATGCGGGCCGACGGCCTGATCGTCGCCACCCCGACCGGATCGACCGCGTACGCGCTGTCGGCGCAGGGTCCGATCGTCGATCCGGTCGTCGCCGCGCTGCTGCTGGTGCCGGTCGCACCGCACGCGCTCACCAATCGGCCGTTCGCGGTGCGCGATTCCGCGGTGATCGAGATAACGCTGCTGCGAGGCAAGGACGCGAGCCTGCATTGCGACGGGCAGTCGCATTTCGCACTGGTCGAAGGCGATCGGGTCGTCGTCCGGCGCGCGGCGCACCGGCTGCGCCTGCTGCATCCGGAGGATCACGACCATTTCGCGATGCTGCGCCAGAAGCTGCACTGGAGCGAGACTCCGGAGCGGCTGCGCCCTTAGGCGAAGACCCCAGCCGCCTAAGGCATTGGTCGGAGACCGGTGCGGCTCGGTTCCGGCGATAATCGGGACGCGCGTCAAAGCGCCGGAAAAACGAATCGATGCTTCGCCTGCTCTCCATCCGCAATTTCGCCGTCGTCGAGGCGCTCGAGGTCGAGTTCCGGCCCGGATTCACCGTGCTGACCGGCGAAACCGGGGCGGGCAAATCGATTCTGCTCGACGCCTTGTCGCTGCTGCTCGGCGATCGTTTCGAGACACGGCAGTTGCGGGCAAGCGCCGACCGCGCCGAAATCGCCGCCGAGTTCGACGGCGACGAGGCGCCGGAATTGCGCGCGTGGCTTGCCGCGCAGGACCTCGGTGACGATGGACCGCTGCTGCTGCGCCGCGTGCTCGATGCGCAGGGGCGAAGCCGGGCATACATCAACGGGCGCCCGGCGACTCTCGCGCAACTTGCCGACATCGGCGAACGCCTGATCGACCTGCACGGACAGCACGCGCACCAATCGCTCGGCCGGCCCGAGGCGCAGCGCCAGCTGCTCGATGCCTTCGGCGGCGTCGAGCCGCTGGCGCGCGACGTCGCCGCCGCCTGGCGCGCCTGGCGCGAAGCGATCGAGCGCCGCGACCGCGGCGGGCGGGAGGCCGCGGCGCGTCAAGCCGAACGCGACACGCTGGCCGCGCGCGACGCGGAACTTTCGGCGCTCGGCGCGACGAGCGACGAATGGCAGGCGCTGTCCCAGGCGCAGTCGCGGCTCGCGCACGCGGCGACCCTGCTCGAGACCGCGACGGCGGCGGAGGCCGAATTGAGCGAAAGCGACGCGGCGCTCGGCGCCCGGCTCGCGGCCGTCGCGCATCGCCTCAAGCAGGCCGCGCAACACGACCAGGCGCTTTCCGGGATCGTGGAGCTCGCCGACGAGGCCAAGATTCGTATCGAGGAGGCGGCCAGGAGCCTGCGCGCGTACCGGGAACGGCTCGACCTCGATCCGGTCGAGCTCGCGCGCGTCGAAACACGACTCGCGGCGTTCCACGATCTCGCGCGCAAGCATCGCGTCCGTCCCGAGACGCTGCCGGCGCTGGCCGACGAGACCGCGCGCCGGCTGGCCGAGCTCACCGCGGACGCCGACGCCGGCGGACTGGCGCGCGCGGCCGACGAGGCCAGGCAATCGTTAAATGCGCTGGCGTGCGAGCTCTCGGCCCGGCGCAAAGCGGCGGCGTTGTCGCTGGGCAAGAAAGTCACGGCGATGATGAAGGAGCTCGCGATGGCCGGCGGCCGTTGCGAGATCGCATTGACTGCGCTCGCCGAGCCGGCGAGCTTCGGCGCTGAAAGCGTCGAATTCCGCGTCGCGACCCATCCGAAACAGCCGCTCGGCGCGCTGGCGCGCGTGGCATCGGGCGGAGAGCTCTCGCGGCTGGCGCTGGCGATCCAGGTGGTGCTGGCCGAAGTCGGCCGCGTTCCGACGCTGATCTTCGACGAGGTGGACGTCGGCATCGGCGGCGCGGTCGCGGTGACCGTCGGCCGCATGCTGCGCGAGCTTGGGCTAAGGCGGCAGGTGCTCTGTGTCACTCATCTGCCGCAGGTGGCCGCGTGCGCGGATGAGCATTACCGCGTCAGCAAGATCGGCAAGGGCGACGCCGTAGCCTCCGAGCTGGCGCGACTTTCCGCGGGTGCACGGGTCGAGGAGCTCGCGCGCATGCTGGGCGGCCACGAGATCACCGCCAAGACGCGGGCGCACGCAGGCGAGTTGCTGGCGCAGCAGCGCCGCGATGCGGCGCGGCGCCCGGGTCCGCGCTGACGCTGGCACCGGCCCCTCGGGCCGCGAGCCTCGAAGATCGAGCCGCGTCCGGCTACTTCCCAGCCGCAGCAGCCTCCTCTCTCACGGCGTCCCGCCCGAGGAAGGCGGCGATCGGCTGCAGGTCCTCGATCCGTTCGGAAACGGCTTTGATCGCCACCATGATCGGAACGCCGAGCAGCAAGCCCCACACGCCCCACAGCCAACCCCAGACGAGCAGGGCCACGAAGACCGTCACCGCGTTGAGGCTCCCCACTTTCTCGGTAAGCCACGGCACCAGCAGCAAGCCGATCGCGCCGACAGTCAGCAGCATGCTGCCGACCACGATGAACAGGGGTTGCAAAGTATCGAACTGGACGAAGGCGACCACCGCGATAAGGGCGATAAAGGCGGTGGGCCCGACATAGGGGATCAGATGCAGCACGCCGCCCACGCAACCCCAGGTCAAGGCATTGTCGAGCCCGATCCAGGCGAACACCAACCATGCGATTACGCCGACCAGCGCGCTGGTCGCAATCTGCACCAGCAGGTAGCGCTGAATCTGACTGTCGATCTCGTCGAGTATCTGAACGGTGATTTTCTTTTTCGACAGCGTGTCGCCGCTGATTCGCACCAGCGTTCTGCGAAACGTATCGCCGGCAATGAGCAGGAAGTACACCAGCGCCACCACGACCACCAGCTGGCCGACGCCGGCGGCGATGCCCACGGTCCCCATCAAGATGTAATCGCGGATCCTGAAGGCTGGCGCCTCGGGCGCCGGCTTGCTCGGCGTCGGCGCTGCCGCCGCCGTGTTGGCCGCTTTCTCGAGCTCGTTGGCAGCCTTCTGAATCTTGGCGACGGCACCCGGCTCCGCGCGCGAATTGCCGCGCAGCGCCATGGTCAGCTTCTGCGTGGCGCGCGGCACGAGATCGATGATATCGACCATCTCCGGCCGCAATGAGCTGAGGCCGAATCCCACGCCCCCCAGGACCAGCGCCAGCGTCAGCGCGGCCCCGATCGCCTTGTGCAGCCCGGCGCGACGCCTGAGCCAATTAACCACGGGCGTCAGCGCATAGCTCAAGAGCACCGCGAAGGTGATCGGTATCAGCACGGCTTGCGCCCAGTGCAGAAAGACGATCGAGCCGATCAGCGCGAGCACCGCCAGCGAGGTGCTGCGAACATCGATAGGCACGGCCACCGCCAGCGGTCGCGCTTCCGCGGGCGGAGGTTCGTGGATCTGTTCAGGAGGTTGGGGGCGAGCGGACATGGCGCTGTCAAAAGCGGATCGAGCACAGATAGTAGTCCCGGCGAAGGAAGTGTCAAAGAACCGGAAACGAAAACGGCCGCTGTCGCGGCCGTCGATCGGGCCTTCGAATCGACTAGAGGTGGCGCGACCTCGCCCTGTCGGTCGTCGATACGGCGGCGAAGCTGCCGCGCACGCGATGGGTCGCGCGCTTGGCCTTCGCCGACGCATGCGAAGCGACCGGGAGTGCCAGCGCTTCGCCGGTTTCGAGCCAGTGCTTGACGCGTTGCGCATCGGCGATGCGCGAAAGCCGGCCGTACGAATCGAGCAAGACGATGACGACCGGACGATTGACGATATTGGCAAGCATCACCAGGCACTTGCCGGCTTCGCGAATGAACCCGGTCTTGCTCAGCGTGATGTCCCATTGCCCGCCGCGCACCAGCGAGTTGGTGTTGTTGAAGCCCAGCACGCGGCCGGTCGGCTGGATCTCGACGGTGTGACTGGCCGTCGTCGTGAATTCGCGGATCAACGGGTAGCCGGCAGCGGCCTGCACCATGCGCGCCAGATCGCGTGCCGTGGCGACGTTTTCGCTCGACAAGCCGGTCGGGTCGGTGAAACGCGTCTGCGCCATGCCCAGGCTCGCCGCTTTGCGGTTCATCGCCTCGACGAACGCCTGCGTTCCGCCGGGATAATTGCGCGCCAGGCAGGAAGCGGCGCGATTTTCCGAGGACATCAGCGCCAGCTGCAGCATTTCGCGCCGCGTCATCGTGCTGCCCAGCCGCAGCCGCGAGCTGCTGGCCTTCAGCAAGTCCAGATCGCCGATGTCGATCGTAAGCTCTTCGTCCATAGGCTGCTGGGCGTCGAGCACGACCATCGCGGTCATCAGCTTGGTCACCGAGGCGATCGCCGTCACCGCGTCGGCACCCTTGGCGTAGATCGGCTGCCCGGTCTGGGTGTCGAAAACCAGCGCGTTGGCCGAGGCGAGCTTGAGCTTGCTGGCGTCGATCAGCAGCGTCGACCCGATAGGCTTCAGGTCCTCGGCGGCGCCCGCACCGGAAGCCATCAGGAAAAATCCAACTAAAACAATAGGTAATCGCAAGTTCATTACGGTAGTTCTCAATAGGGACGCAAGTTTATAGCACAGCTTGAGCGCTATGCCAACGGCTTAACGCGGCCAGCCGCTCAAGCGACGACCTGGGCCGACGGGCTGCGCGGATCGGGGCCCGCCTCCCCGGCATCGTCGCGGTGCTGCTGCTGGAGCGCCCACATTCGGGCGTACGAGCCGCCGGCGGCCAGCAATTCGGCATGGTTGCCGCGCTCGGTGATGCGTCCGTGCTCGAGCACCAATATCTGATCGGCGCCGACGATCGTCGACAGCCGGTGCGCGACGGTCAGCGTCGTGCATCCGGCCGAAATCTGCTCGAGCTCCGCCTGGATCAGCTTTTCCGACTTGGAATCGAGCGCCGAGGTCGCCTCGTCGAAGATCAGGATGCGCGGGTCTTTGAGGATCGCGCGGGCAATCGCGACACGCTGCTTTTCGCCGCCCGAAAGCTTGAGGCCTCGTTCACCCACCGGCGTGCGATAGCCTTCGGGCAGCGTGGCGACGAAATCGTGGATCTGCGCGAGCTTGGCCGCAATCACGATCTGATCGTGCGTCGCACCGGGGTTGCCGTAGGCTATGTTGTATTCGATCGAATCGTTGAACAGCACGGTGTCCTGGGGAACGATGCCGATGGCCGCGCGCACGCTTGCCTGCTGGACCGAGCGCAGGTCCTGGCCGTCTATCGTGATGCGGCCGCCGCTGACGTCGTAGAACCGGTACAACAGTCGCGCCAGCGTCGATTTGCCCGCGCCGCTCGGACCGACGACGGCGATCGTGCGGCCCGCGGGAATCACGAACGACACGTCGAACAGGATCTGCCGGTTTGGCTCGTAGTGGAAATCGACGTGCTCGAAGCGGACCTCGCCGCCGCCGGCGGCGAGCGGCGGCGCGCCCGGCGCGTCGCTGATCTCGGCGTTGACCTCGATCAGATGGAACATGCGCTCCATGTCGGCGAGCGCCTGCTTGATTTCGCGGTAGATGACGCCGAGAAAGTTGAGCGGGATGTAGAGCTGGATCATGAAAGCGTTGACCAGCACCAGGTCGCCGATCGTCATCGTGTGCTCGACCACGCCCAGCGTCGCGCGCCACATGATCAGCGTGACCGCGACCGCAATGATCGCGCTCTGCCCGATGTTGAGCAGCGACAGCGAGGTCTGGCTCCGCACCGCCGCCTCCTCCCACCGCTGCAGGCTTTCGTCGTAGCGCCGCGCCTCGAATTCCTCGTTGTTGAAATACTTGACCGTCTCGTAGTTCAGCAGGCTGTCGATCGCACGGGTATTGGCCTTCGAATCGAGCTCGTTCATCTGCCGGCGAAAGCCGGTGCGCCATTCGGTGATCGTCACTGTGTAGATGATGTAGACCACCAGCGCCGCGAGCGTGATGCCGATGAACCAGACGTCGTAACGCGCGACCAGAATGGCCGAGACCAGCGCGATCTCGATCAGCGTCGGCAGGATCGAGAAAAGCGTGTACCCGATCAACGTCGATATGCCGCGGGTCCCGCGCTCGACGTCGCGAGTGAGGCCGCCGGTCTGCCGCGCGAGGTGGAAGCGCAACGACAGCGCGTGCAGATGGCGAAAGGTCTTCAGCGCGATCGTGCGCACGGCGCGCTGCGTGACCTTGGCGAACAGATATTCGCGCAGCTCGGTGAACGCCGTCGTCGAAAGCCGCAGCGCGCCATAGGCGGCGAGCAGCCCCAGCGGCAGCGCCAGCGCCTGGCCGGTAACCGCGGTGAGCCGGTCGACGATGTCCTTCAGCACCAGCGGAACGCCGACGTTGGCGAGCTTGGCCGCCACCAGGCAGCCGAGCGCGAGCAGGACACGGCCCTTGTACGCGAGCAGATAGGGCAGCAGCGTGCCGATCGTGTGCCAGTCGCTGCGCGCGCGGCGCGGCGATCGCTCGGTCGGAGGAAGAGGTAGCGAAGAGCTGCGTCGCATCAGGGTTGGCGCAATGGCGTGCCGGTCGCCGCGGCGCCCGTGGCTGGCCGCGGCATCGCGGCCGTTCGCCGTCGCCGCCATATTACTTCAACCGCCGATCGCACCGCGACTGCGTCTTCAATCCTTGGCGCTCTCGGTGAACCAGTCGTTGCCTCCGTACCCGACCAATCCCATCGCCATGCGCACGATTCCGTACGCGATCCAGATCGCCGCCTTGTAGGGCCTCGACCGGCTCTGCCAATCGTCGGGGACGACGCGGCGAGCCCCGCTGCTGATCAGATCGCGGAGCTCGCCCTTCAGCTGGGCGTTGAAGCCGCGGTCGCGAACGATCACGTTGGCCTCGCGCGCCATCAGCAGGCTGTACGGATCGATGTTCGACGAGCCGACGGTCGCCCAGATGTCGTCGGTGACGGCGACCTTGGCGTGCAGCATGCTGCGATGATATTCCTCGATCGCGATGCCGGCCTGCAGCAGCTGGCCGTACATCGCGCGCGTGGCCAGATGCAGCAACAGGTATTCGACCCGCCCCGGCAGCAGCAAAGTCACGGCGACGTCGCGCTGGGCGGCCGAGACCAGCGCGCGCCGAATGCGAATCCCGGGAAAGAAATACGAGTTGGCGATGATGATCTCCCGCTTCGCGGTGCGAATCGCGGCGAGATAGGCGCGCTCGATGTCGCGGCGATGACGCAGATTGTCGCGAATGACGAATCGGGCCGTCTGCGAGCCGGCGCGCGGGGCGCGCCGAGGCTCGGGAAACAGCGGCAGGTCCGACGTCCCGGTTCTCACCAGCTGCACGATTCCCCACACGCGCTGCATCGTCTGCTCGATTTCGGGCAGCAGCGGGCCTTCGACCATGACCGCGAAGTCGACCCGCGGCGGCGTTTGCCGCGGCGTGTTTTCGTCGTCGATGACGTTGATGCCGCCGACGAAGGCGATCTCGCCGTCGACGACGCACAGCTTCCGGTGCAGGCGCCGCAGCCGATGCGTGCGGAATTGCCAGGGCGCGACCTCCGGCCTGTATTTCTGGAAGTCGACGCCGCCGTCGCGCATCTCGCGCTCCAGCGCGGCGGTCAGATAGAACTTGGCCCCCCAGCCATCGACCAGGGCGCGTACGTGAACGCCACGTTGCGCGGCGCGGATCAGCGCGCCGGCGACCAGCCGTCCCGTTGCGTCGTCGGCGAAGATATACGTCTCGAACCAGACGGTCTCGCGGGCGCGGTCGATCGCAGCAATCAGTGCCGGGAAGTACTGGTCGCCATTGCTCAACAGAGTGATGCGGTTGCCCGGCAGGAAGCGATTCATCGCGCCGCGGGCTGTCGATCAGCGCGATGCGGCGCTGGAACGCGAAAGCTCGAAGGTTGCGGCGAGCGCCGCATGGTCGGATAGTCGGGCCAGCGGATAGGCGTAGTGCACATCGGCGGCGATAACCTTGAGCCCGCGCGCGTAGATGCGGTCGAGCCGGAACACCGGCATCACCGATGGGAACGTGCGGGCCGGGCGCCCGCGCGCCGCCTCGAACACTTCGACGACGCCGAGCTCTTCCTGCAGCATCCGGTCGGCCTTGCGCCGCCAATCGTTGAAATCGCCGGCGATGATCAGCGCGGCGCCGGCCGGAACCGACTCGCGGATCCGCTCGCACAGCGCCCCTATCTGCCACAGGCGGCCGCGCTCGAACAGTCCGAGGTGGACGTTGATGCAATGCAGCGGCGGCAGGCCGCGTTGCACCTGCATCACGCAATGCAACATGCCGCGGCTCTCGAAGGCGTGCGCCGAAATGTCCTGATTGGCCTGTTCGACAATCGGAAAGCGCGAAAGCACCGCGTTACCGTGATGGCCGTGACGCGTGATCGCATTGCGGCCGTAGGCGACTTCGCGCCAGACCTTGTCGGCGATGAATTCATGCTGCGGCTTCAACGGCCAGTCGCGGTAGCGGCCGGCGTGCCGGCGATGCACGCCCTGCACTTCCTGCAGGAACATGACATCGGCGTCCAAACCGTGCAGCTTGTCGCGCAACTCGTGGATGACGACTCGCCGTGTCAGGTGGGAAAATCCCTTGTGGATGTTGTAGGTAGCGACGGTAAAACGCATGATCACGGCAAGAGCCCGGAAGACCCTTATGGTAACGGCAATTCGTCGCGATCGTCGGCGCGGTCTTCAGGTGCGGCCGAATCCCGCCCGGCGGGCCCGATGCCGCCGCCATTGCTCGACCGGCAATGGTGTAAGGTAGCCGGTGTCGGCGCGACCAACCACGGACGGTGCCAGTCCGTCGCTCGCAGTTGCTGGTCACCCGAAAAAGGAGATCTCGATGAAGCAGCCATCGACGATTCAGGCCGCGATCGCCGGCTTGCTGGCGCTGGGTATCACGACCACCGTGTCGGCGCAGCCGGTTCCCGAACAAAAAGGCAAAGACAAGTGCTACGGCATCGCCAAGGCCGGCCAGAACGACTGTGCCGCCGGCAAGCACGCCTGTGCCGGTCAGAGCACTGTCGACAACGATCCGGTCTCGTGGAAATACGTCGCTAGGGGGACCTGCGAAAAGATCGGCGGCAAGACAAGCCCGCCGAAGTCCTGATCCGCGCCTTCGCACCCGCCGGGCGATCCGACAGTGGCGGCGGCGCAATCTGATCTCATGTCCGGCTTGTCCGTGCGCGCACTTCCCGCCGTCTCCGGCATCGGCTTGCGCGCGCCGCACGTCGCGGAGGTCCGCGCATCGCGGCCGCCGATCGGCTGGCTCGAAGTGCACAGCGAAAACTATTTTGTCGACGGCGGCCCAGCGCTGGCGGCACTCGAGGCGATCCGCGCCGAGTATCCGCTGTCGT